>VBGT01000005.1:0-85457 GCA_005889475.1 Chloroflexota bacterium
GCTCACCGGCGTCGTCGACATGTCGGGCGTGGCGGGCGGGTTCCAGGCGATCGTCGCGGAGACCCTCGGGATCGAGCCGGACCTCGTCGAGATCGTCGCGCTGGACTCGAGCGCGGCGCCGATGTCGCCCGGGAGTGGCGGCTCGACGATCACGTACTCGGCCGGGCGCGCGATCCGGAAGGCCGCCGAGGCGACCGCCCGGCGGCTCCTGGAAGCTGCGGCGATCGAGCTCGAGATCGCGGTCGAGGACCTGGAGCTGGTCGACGGCACCGTGCGGCCGCGTGGGACGCCGGAGCGGGCGATCCCGATCGCGAAGCTCGTGCGCGCCAACACCCGCGCCGGCCGTGCTCCGATCGAGGCGCATGGGACGGCCGAGAACCCGCCGATGGCGCCATCGGTCGCCGGCCACGTGGCGCGTGTCCGCGTCGATCGCGAGACCGGTGCGGTCGAGGTGCTGGAGGACCACATCGTCCAGGACGTCGGGCGCGTGCTGAATCCCGCCCTCGTGGCGGGCCAACAGCACGGCGGCGCGGCGCAGGGCATCGGCTGGGCGACGCTCGAGGAGCTGCGCCACGACGAGAACGGCCAGCTCACGACTGGCACGTTCCTCGACTACGCGATGCCCCGGGCGCGCGACGTTGGACACCTGTCGACGACGAGCGTCGAGGTGCCGGCGCCGGACGGTCCGCTCGGCGCGAAGGGCATCGGCGAGGCACCGGTGATCGCTGGTCCGGCGGCGATCGCGAACGCCGTCGCGGCGGCGACCGGGCTTCGACTGCGCGACCTGCCGATGAGCCGCCTTCGCGTGTGGCGGGCGCTGCAGGATGCCGGATCCGACGATGGCTGACCGCCCGATGGCTGACCCTCCCCCCGGTCTGTCCGGGCTGTCGACGGCCGAGCTCACGACGTGGTTCGAGGCGCGCGGCGAGCCCGCGTACCGGGCGCGCCAGGTCGTCACCGCGCTCTGGAGCGGCGGCACCTCTACCCACGCCGGAGACCTGACGACGCTGCCGCGGCCCCTCGCCGCGGCGCTCGACGAGGCGTTTCGTTGGACAACCGTCGCCGACGAGGCGGTCATCGCCTCGGACGGGGGCCAGACCGAGAAGACGCTGCATCGTCTGTCGGACGGGGCGGCGATCGAGTCGGTGCTGATGCGCTACCCGGCGACCTCCGGTCGTCGGGCACGCCACACCCTGTGCATCTCGAGCCAGGCGGGCTGCGCGGTCGGCTGCCCGTTCTGCGCGACGGGCGAGCTCGGCTTCGAGCGCGACCTTACGACAGCCGAGATCCTCGACCAGGTCCGGAGCGCGATCGGGCGGCTGCACCCCGGCGAGCGGCTGACGAACATCGTGTTCATGGGCATGGGCGAGCCGCTCCTCAACCTCGATCGGGTGCTGGAGTCGGTCGCTGCGCTCAACGACAGCGATCGGCTGGGCCTCGGCGCGCGCCACATCACCGTCTCGACCTCGGGCGTCGTGCCCGGCATCCGGCGGCTGACCGCGCTCGGGCCCCAGTTCACGCTCGCGATCAGCATTCACGCCGGGCGCGACGCGCTGCGCGACGTGCTCGTCCCGCTGAACCGTCGCTGGCCGGTCGCCGAGGTCGCCGCTGCGGCACGCGACCATGCGCGCAAGACAGGCCGACGCGTGAGCTACGAGGTGACCATGATCGGCGGGGTGAACGACACCGACGCCGACGCGGATGCCCTCGCGAACCTCCTGCGCGGCGACCTCGCGCACGTCAACCTCATCCCGATGAACCCGGTGGCGCACACGCCCTGGAACGCGAGCCCGATGCCGGTGATCGAGCGGTTCGCGAGCCGCATCCGGGCGGCCGGCATCCCGGTCACGATCCGGCGCAACCGGGGCGTCGAGATCGGCGCGGCGTGCGGGCAGCTCGCGGCGGAGCGGGCTGGCGCACCGGCGGCGCCGGCAGTGGCCTGGCGGCGGCAGCGGCTCGAGGCGGCAAGTGCCCGAGCCCTGCGCGGCGAGCGGAGCGACGAGCCGGTGCCCGTGGGAGTGGAGGCATGAAGCGCAGCCAGCCGAACTTCTCGGACGCGCCCTCGACATCCCGCGCCCGCGTCGCCGCGAGCATTCTCGACGCCGACCTCGGCAACCTCGCCCACGCCGTGACCCGCGCGGAGCGGGAGGGCGCCGACCGGATCCACCTCGACGTGATGGACGGTCACTTCGTGCCGAATCTCACCTTCGGCCCACGAACGATCAAGGCACTGCGACGCCGGACGCGCCTGCCTTTCGACGCCCACCTGATGATCGCCAACCCGGGCCGGTTCATCGACGAGTACCTCGACGCCGGCTGCGACTCGGTGACGATCCATGTCGAGATCAAGGAGGACATCGAGCCGACGCTGCGCGCGATTCGCGCTGCGGGCCGGGCCGCGGGGCTGTGCGTCAAGCCCAAGACGCCGCTCTCGGCGCTGACGCCGTACCAACACCTCCTCGACATCGTCATGGTCATGACGGTCGAGCCCGGGTTCGGCGGCCAGTCGTTCATGGCCGATGTCGCGAAGGCCAAGCTGCTGCAGGCGCGCGAGCTCCTGTCGCACAAGCTCCACGGGGGCGAGGTTCACGTCGACGGCGGGGTCAACCGGGACAGCGCCGAGCTCGTCGGATCGCTTGGCGTCGACATCCTGGTCGTGGGCTCCGCGCTGTGGCTGAAGGGCCGCGACATGGCCCGTGAAGTCCGGCTGATCCGCGCCCTCGCCGACGAGGGCTACCAGTACGGGCTCAACAAGGGCGTCCCGCCGATCCCGCGCGACCGGATGGTCACGTTCGCCTCGCTCCCGCGCCCCCAGGCCCGAACGCTGCGCGAGGAGATCGAGGGGGCCGGCATCCCGGTGCTCCTGTTCCGCTCGCCAAAGGACCCCGCCGACGTGGACGACGAGCTGCGGCGCTGGGACCTGCTCCTGCCGGCCTCCGACGAGGCCGCCGCGAAGGAGCGCTTCGGACGCCGCCGCGCCACGCTATCGCGAACGGCCGGTCGCTCGAATGGAGCGACGCGCGCGCCGGCCACCGAAGCCACCGGCCAGCCCGCCTGACGTGCGCGCGCTCCTGCAGCGCGTCAGCCGCGCGTCGGTCAAGGTGGGCGAGGAGACGATCGCCTCGATCGGGCCGGGGCTGCTGATCCTGGTGGGCGTCGGTCACGATGATGACGAGGCGGTCGCGCTCGCGTTGGCGCGGCGCGTCACCGAGCTGCGAATCTTCGCGGACGGCGAGGGCCTGACCAACCGCTCGATCCTCGACGTCGCCGGCTCGGCGCTGGTCGTGAGCCAGTTCACGCTGTACGCGGACACATCGCGCGGCCGCCGCCCCGGCTTCACCGACGCCGCGTCTCCGGACGTCGCCGAGCGTCTCTACCTGCGCTTTGCGGACGGTCTCCGAGAGAACGGCATCGCGGACGTGCAGACCGGGACGTTCGGAGCCGAGATGGCCGTCGAGCTCGTCAACGTCGGCCCGTTCACAATCTGGCTCGACACCGCCGATCGCTGAGCTCGCTCGGCGTGATGTCATCCGCTCGGGCGAGGGCGGGAGGCTAGGCTCGTCGCGCCTCGGTCGCGCGATGGGAGGCGTCGCGATACCGAGCGTGCGCGTCTGCTTCCTCGACGTCGGCCATTGCACTCTCCGCGTCGGCATCGACGACGTCCACCCGGGTCGATTCGACGAGGATCCTCGCTGCGGCGGCCGTCTTCGCGGCAGACGTCTCGGCCAGCGAGGCAGCGTTGAGGGCGGCTCTCGCCGCGTCCGCCGTGGCTTCTGCAGCCGACACCGCCTCCTGCGCCGCTTCAGCGGCGTTCGCGGCGGCGAGCTTGCCCCGTCGTGCGACCGCCACGGCCCGCTCAGCCTCACGCCATTGCTGCAGCGTTTCCGGGACTGAGTGGCGGGGCCTCGTCTGGTCGCTCATCGCGTCCTGTGGCCTGTCAGCGGGCCGACTTCGTCGCAGTCCGGCGGCAGCGCGTGCAGACCAGCGCACGAGTCGTCGTCCCGTCCTTGGTGATGAGGAACGGCTGGAGGTTCGGCTGGTAGCGGCGATGCGCGCGCACGCGGTTCGAGCCGACCGACTGGGGGTTGAACCCCGGCATCGACATCTTGCCGCAGATTGCGCACGATCGGGCCATGGAGAAGATCCTCGGGATGATCAGGAAAGGGCGGTTCGAGCCTGTCCGGCGCGAACGGGGCGGTACTATACCACGCACCCCCGACGGCTCCCGAGGGCCGCGCCGGGCGCACGAGGGAGGGTCGGTGCCGGACGCATCCATCGGCGGTCGGGCGCTCGTGACACGCCGGGCGATCATCGACATCGTCCGCCGCGTGACGCTCGGCCAGTACGGCGTCGCGGGCTTCGCGGGCAACTGGGCAGACCGAGTCCTGGGCTGGATCGAGGATCGGCCGGGCGGGCTGCGCGTGTCGGTCGCGGGTGGCGCGCTGGGGATCCGGATGCATCTCCGCGTCGCCCAGGGCCTGCCGATCGCCGAGGTCGCCCGCCAGGTCGACCTTGCGGTCCGGCACGCGATCCGGACGGCCGTCGGTCGAGAGGTCGACCGGCTGTCGATCCGTGTCGCCAGGCTCGAGCTCCACCCGGGCGGCGAGCCGCCGCACCCGCCCGATGATCCCGGCCTCAGCCCATCGGACCTCGCGGACAGCGGCACCGACGTCGCGTGACGGACCGGCGCTGATGGCCCGACGCGCCTGCGACGGGGAGGGCCTGCTCGGGGCTTTCCGCGCGGCGGCAGCCGGCCTCGAGGCTGCGGTCGACGAGGTCAACGCGCTCAACGTGTTCCCGGTCCCCGACGGCGACACGGGTTCGAACATGATGGCCACGGTACGAGCGGCGCTCGCCGAGGCAGAGGCGCTCGGCCCGACGGCGTCGGCGGAGCGCGTCGCGGCGGCCGCGGCGTTCGGGGCGCTGATGGGCGCGCGCGGCAACTCCGGCGTGATCGCCAGCCAGATCCTGCGCGGGCTGGCCGAGGGCCTCGCCGGCAAGACGCGGTTCAACGCGCTCGACCTGGCGAATGCGCTGGACCTGGGGACGAAAGCGGCCTATGGCGCCGTCGCCAAGCCGGTCGAGGGCACGATCCTGACGGTGATCCGGGAGGCTTCGGCAGCAGCGGTGGCAAGCGCCGAACGCGAGCGAACGATCGACGCGGTCATGGGCGCGACGACGACGGCCGCCCAGAAGGCCGTGACGAAGACCCCGACGCTCCTGGCGATCCTGCGCGAGGCCGGTGTCGTCGACTCGGGCGGGCAGGGACTCTTCCGACTGTTCGAGGGCGCGAACGCGTTCCTGACGGGCGATTCGAAGGTGTCGGCGCGGCTGCCCGGCGCGGTCGGCGTGGTTGCCGCGGCGGGGCCGGCGGCGGCAGGCGCGAGCGCGGCGCACCAGGGCGCGCCGCCCGGCGCGGGGATGCGCGACGCGGCCTTCGGCTTCGAGACGATGTTCCTGGCCCAGGCGGCGCGCGGCAAGCCGCTCGACGTGGATGCCATCCGGAACCACTTCGAATCGATCGGCGAATCCGTCCTTGTCGCTGGGGACGCGCGCGCGATCAAGGTGCGCATCCACAACGAACGCCCGGACGAGGTCCTCTCCTATGCGCTCGGGCTCGGGGAGCTGTCGAAGATCAGCGTCGAGAACCTCGACCAGCAGGCAAGCGACGTGCGGGAGACGCGCGCCGCGGCATTCGCCGGCGAAGCCTCCTCTGCTCCAGAGCGTGACAGCGAAGGTGGCACACCGGCGCGCGATCCTGCCTTCGATGCAGCCACCGATGGGGCCTCGAACGCCGATTCCCGGGTGGGTTCCCCACCATTGGCGGTCGTCGCCGTCGCCGCCGGCGAGGGCCTCGCCGCGATCTTCCGCGACTTCGGGGTGCAGAAAGTCGTGTATGGCGGCCAGAGCGCGAACCCGAGCACGGGCGAGCTCCTCGAGGCCGTCAAGGGGGTCGATGCGCGGGAGATCGTCCTGCTCCCGAACAACCCGAACGTGGTCCTTGCCGCACGCCAGGTTGCGTCGCTGGTCGATCGGCCCGTTGCGGTCGCCGCGACGCGCAACGCCGCCGAGGGCTTCGCCGCCATGCTGGCGCTCGACCCGGACAAGAGCGCGGCCGACAACGCGGCGTCCATGACCGAGGCCGGGCGCTCCATCCAGTCCCTGGCCGTGACGGAGGCGGTACGCGACGCCACGGTCAGCGGCAGGAAAGTCAGGAAGGGCCAGACGATCGCGCTCGACCCGGACGAGGGCCTCGTCGCCGTGCACAACGATCCGGCCACCGCGGTCCTGAACGCGGTCAAGAAGCTCAGCCCTGGCTTCGAGCTCATCACCGTCTATTACGGCGACGGTGGCGACCTGGCCGGCACCGAGGCACTCGCCAGGAGGATCCACGATCTCGGCACCGGCGCGGAGATCGAGGTGCTGCACGGCGGCCAGCCGCACTACCGCTACCTGATCTCGGCCGAGTAGCGCGGGGTGGGGGAGCGGTCGACGGCACGCCGGGGCGCCGGACGACTGGCGCCGTCAGTCGTTGCCGCCACAGCCCAGGTCGCGGCGCGCACCGGGCAGGCCCCGCTCGAGGCGCCGCTCGGGAAGTCGGGCCTGCCCGGCGGCACGACACTCGGCCGGGTCGGTCGACGGATGGGCCTCGAGACCGTCAGGGACTTGCTGTTCCACCTGCCGCGCAGGTATGACGACCTGCGCGAGATGCGCAAGCTGGGCGATCTCGCCTGGGTCGAGGACGGCGAGGTCATCTCGGCCCGGGTGCGTGTCCTCGACGTCCGGGTCGAGGCGTCGTTCCGGCGCCGTGTCCAGCGGACGATCGCGGTGCTCGAGGACGAGACGGGGACGATCGACGCAACCTGGTTCGGGCGGCGGTACATCGAGCGGCGGCTCCATCCGGGCGACCGCGTGATCGTGTCGGGCAAGCTCAAGCACTTCGGCCGGAAGCGCACGCTCGACAACCCGGACTTCCAGCCCGAGGGCGCGGAAGACGAGCTGCTCCACGTCGGCCGGATCGTGCCCGTCTACCGACTTACGGCAGGCCTCACGGCCAACCGGCTGCGTGTCGCCATCCGCGAGGCGCTCGATCGCGCCGGCCACGACTACCCCGAGTACGTGCCGCCGGATCTTCGCTCCGTTGAGGGCCTCGTGGGGATCGGCGACGCGCTCGAGGAGGCGCACTACCCGGAGTCCTTCGAGGGCCGTGACGCCGCGCTCCGACGTATCGCGTTCGACGAGCTGCTCGCGCTCCAGGTGGGCATGGTCGGCCGGCGACGGCAGCGCGGCAGAGACGCGGCGCGCCCGATCGAGTTCACCGACGACGTCGATGCAGAGCTGCGAGCAGCGGTCATTGGCTCTATCGGCCGAAAGCTCGAGCGTGAGGTCGCCTTGACGCGTGACCAGGACACAGCCATCGCCGACATCCGGACGGACCTCGAGCGCCCGACGCCGATGCTCCGGCTCCTCCAGGGCGACGTCGGCTCGGGCAAGACGGCGGTGGCGGCGTACGCGCTGGCTGCAGCGGCTCGCGCCGGGCTGCAGGGTGCGCTGCTCGCGCCCACAGACCTCCTGGCCAGGCAGCATCACCGCACGCTCACCGCCCTGCTCGAGGACGCGGCCATCCCGGTGGAGCTGCTCACCGGCTCGCTGACCGCGGCGGGCACGCGGCACACGCTCGAGCTCGTGGCCTCGGGCATGGCCCCGATCGTGGTCGGCACCCACGCGCTGATCCAGGAGCGGGTGCAGTTCGCGGCCCTGGGGGTCGTGGTCATCGACGAGCAGCACCGCTTCGGCGTCGAGCAACGCAGCCAGCTCGAGGCGAAGGCCGGCGGCGACCGGGCGCCTCACGTTCTGCTCATGACGGCCACGCCGATCCCGCGGACGCTCGGCCAGGTCCTGTATGCGGACCTCGACGTGTCGGACCTGCGGACACCGCCGGAGGGCCGTCTTCCGATCCGGACCGGCATCCGCCGCCCGGACGAGCTCGAGGGCACGTGGCTGAAGGTGCGCGAAGAGGCCGCGGCCGGCCATCGCACGTTCGTGGTCGTGCCGCTCATCGACGAGGCCGACGCGGTCGACGAGGCCACCTCCACTGCGAACGGCGCGCCGGCCGGCTTCTGGGACGCCTCGGCTCCTGCCGCGGAGGCCGAGGCGGTCCGGCTCCGCGAGCTGCTCGCCCCATTGCGGGTCGGGCTGGTCCACGGCCGGATGAAGGCCGCGGACCGCGACGCCGAGATGGCGCGCTTCCGCGACGGCGAGCTGGACGTCCTGGTCGGCACGACCGTCGTCGAGGTCGGAGTCGACGTACCGGAGGCGACGATGATGATCGTGCAGGGCGCCGATCGGTTCGGGTTGGCCCAGCTCCACCAGCTCCGCGGCCGGGTCGGGCGCGGCGAGGTTGCGTCGTTCTGCGTCCTGGTCTCCGACTCGGTCGACGAGACCGCGCAGGCGCGGCTCAAGGCCGCGGCCGAGATCCACGACGGGTTCGAGCTGGCCGAGCGCGACTGGGAGCTCCGGCGCGAGGGTGACGTGCTCGGCCTCGTCCAGAGCGGGCTGCCGCGCCTCCGCATCGCGTCGCTCCAGCGCGACGACCACCGGGAGCTGGCGGTGCACGCGCGCGCCGCGGCCGAGGCAATGCTCGACGATGAGGGCGAGCTTCGGCCCGGGCTCGATCGGCTCAGCGCGGAGCTGCGTCGCGGCTGGCTTGCCCGGGTGGCCGAGGCCGAGCCGGCTGGCGCGGCCTGACCACGGATCGAGATGGCGCCGCGGGCGAGGACAGGTGGAGCAGGGCGGGTCATCGCCGGGACGGCACGAGGCCGTCCGTTGCTCGCCCCGGGCGAGGGAACGCGGCCGCTGGGCGACCGGGTCAAGCAGACCCTCTTCGCCATCCTCGAGCCCCAGCTCCGCGGGGGCGCGTTCCTCGATCTCTTCGCGGGTAGCGGCGCCGCCGGCATCGAGGCGCTGTCGCGGGGTGCCGAGCGGGCGGTCTTCGTGGACCGCGATGCCGAGGCGATCCGGACCATCGAGGCCAACCTGGCATCGACGCGCCTTCGCGGTCGGGCGACCCTCATCCGCGGCGACGCCCTCACCTGGCTCAACGGCGACGGCCGACGTGCGGGCCCGTTCGCCGGCGTCGTCGTCGACCCCCCATACGACCGCGTCGACCTCCTCGTGGCAACGCTCGAACGAATTGCCGCCCTCGAGCCGGGCAGCGCACTCGCGCCGGAGGGGATCCTCGCGGCCGACGGGACGGTCGTCGCGAAGCACTTCTGGAAGGCCGAGGTGCCGGGCGAGATCGGACTGCTACGATCGGTCCGCGAGCGCCGCTTCGGCGAGACCGCGCTGACGTTCCTGCGCTGGGCCTCGGCCGGGGCCGATTCCGAAGGCGAGGTGGACAGGTGAGAGTCGCCCTCTACCCGGGCTCGTTCGATCCGGTCACCAACGGCCATCTCGATGTCCTGTCGCGCGCGCTTGCGGTGTTCGACAAGGTGGTCGTAGCAGTGCTGGAGAACCCGCGCAAGAAGCCGCTCCTGCCCACCGACACCCGCGTCGTCGTCCTCGAGACGGCGATTCGTGACGCGGGCATCAATCCGGATCACGCCACCGTGACCACGTTCGACGGGCTCACCGTCGAGGCGGCGAAGGCCCACGGGGCGCGCTGGATCGTCCGGGGCCTGCGAGCGATCTCCGACTTCGAGGCGGAAGGCCAGCTCGCTCACAACAACCGGGTGCTCGCCCGCGACGTCGACACGGTGTTCTTCATGACCGCCGTCGACTACGGCTACGTCAGCTCGAGCCTGGTCAAGGAGATCGCACTGTTCGGCGGCGACGTCTCCACGATGGTCCCGCCAGCGGCAGTGACCGCGTTGCGCACCAGCGCGCGCGACCCGAGACGGCCTCGGTGACCATCGGCCGCGTGCCATAATTCGCGGCGGTGGACATCATGTTCCTGCTGGAACGGCTCGAGTCGCTGGTCGCGACCGGCACCGGCGTGCCCACGACGCGCAAGGTCCTCGTCGACAAGGACGCGGTGCTCGAGCTGATCGACCAGCTCCGCGTCGCCGTCCCCGAGGAGATCCACGCCGCGAAGCGGATCAACGCCGAGGGCGAGCGGATCATCGAGAAGGCGAACGAGGAAGCGTCGCGCATCGCCGCGCGGGCGCAGGAGCAGGCGACCTACCTCATCGGCGAGCGCGGCCTGACCGAGACCGCCCTGGCTGAGGGCCGGCGGATCGTCGCCGAGGCCAATGAGGCTGCCGACGGCGTGCGGCTCGGGGCGGATGGGTACGCGGCGCAGATCCTGGAATCGCTCGAGGCCGAGGTGCGCAAGGCGCTGTCCGGCATCGAGAAGGGCATCGACGTGCTCGAGGTGCGCCAGGCCGAGCTTCGCGGCGACGTCGCCGAGCCAGTCGCCGTGCCGGTGATGCGCGACGCCGACGGACCCGACGTCGGGGAGTGGCCTGAGGCCGGCGACACGGCGCCGGCGTTCGAGGAAGAGGGCGCAGGCCAGACCGTCCCGCGATGACCGCGCCGGCCCCGCTCGTCTATCCGCTGGCCGGATTGCTCGGCGAGCCGGCGGGGACGGAACGCCGCTACGACATCAACGGCGCGACGATCGCTCTCCCCGACGACCTCCACCTCGCCGAGCCGATCGACGGCACCGTCCGGATCACGCGGACGAATCGTGGGGTGTACGTCGACGCGAAGCTGTCGACCGCGATCGGCGGCCAGTGCTCGCGCTGCCTGCGCGACATCGAGATCCCGACGACGGTGGAGATCCACGAGGAGGCCCTGCCCAGCCTGGACCCTCTGACCGGCCATCGACTCGCTACGAGCGTGGAGCCGGACGTCGCCCGCCTATCCGACCACCATGAGCTCGATCTCGGCGCGCTTGCCGCCGAGGCCATCGCCCTGGGCGAGCCGATTGCCCCGCTGTGCGAGCTGGATTGCCCCGGGCTGTGCGTGACCTGTGGCGCGCGCCTGGGGCCGGATCACGTGGCTCACGAGGAGGACGAGATCGACCCGCGCCTTGCCGCGCTGCAGGCCTTCCGGGTCGACGGGGAAGGGGAGAGCGAGTAGACTGCGCCCTCGGTTCGTCGGCGTGAGCAGCGCCGCGTTCCGATCCCGAATGACATTCTCGCGCTCACGCACGCGCGGCTCGGCCGTCTCCAGGCGATCGGGTATCGAAAGGAGCAACGACTCACATGGGCGTGCCCAAGCGCCGGGTCTCCCACGCTCGACAAGGCGATCGACGCGCGCACCTCGCGCTCTCGCTGCCACAGCTCGAGGAGTGCCCGCACTGCCACCAGCCGAAGCGGAGCCATCACGCCTGCCCGAACTGCGGCTACTACGCCGGCCGGCCGGTGTTCGAGATCAAGGCGCCGAAGGAAGAGGCCCCCTCCACCTGATCTCGCTGCCATCATGACGCCATGACTGGTTCTCCCAGGCGTGGCGTTCGCATCGCGGTCGATGCCATGGGCGGCGACTACGGCCCCTCCGAGGTCGTGCCCGGCGCGCTCGATCACGCCGCCGCGCATCCCGAGGACCACGTCCTGCTCGTCGGTGACCCGGCGCGCATCGCCGCCGTCGCGCCGGCGCTGCCCGGCAACGTGGAGGTCGTCCCGGCCAGCCAGGTCATCGACATGGACGAGCACCCTGCGCTGGCCCTGCGCGAGAAGCGCGACGCGTCGATCACCGTCGGCTGCGACCTTGTCCGCAACGGTCGCGCCGACGCGATCGTGACCGCCGGCCACACCGGTGCGGCGATGGCCGCGGCCGTCCTGCGCATCGGGCGCCTGCCCGGCGTCGATCGACCGGCGCTCGCGGTCCAGATGGTGCGCGCGGGTCGGCCCTTCGTCCTGCTCGACATCGGCGCGAACCCCGACTCGTCGCCGGAGAACCTGCTCCAGTACGCGCGGATGGGCGCGATCTTCGCCGAGCGCGTGCTGGGCATCGAGAACCCGCGCATCGCCCTCCTGTCGATCGGCGAGGAGAAGGGCAAGGGCGACCTTCGCATCCAGCGCGCCACCGAGCTGCTCGACGCGTCCGAGATGCGCTTCGTTGGCAACGTCGAGGGCAAGGACCTCGTGGCGGATCTCGCCGACGTTGTCGTGACCGATGCGGTCACCGGCAACGTCGTCATCAAGTTCTTCGAAGGCCTGTCGACGTTCATCTTCGACCTGTGGCGGTCGGAGCTCGCCGGGTCATTGCGCGGCAAGCTCGCGTATCTGCTGCTGCGTCCCGGCATCGGCCGGATCCAAAAGGTGTTCGACTACGAGACGGCGGGCGGCTCGCCGCTCCTCGGGGTAAAGGGCGCGGTGATCATCACCCACGGGCGCGCGCGCCGGCGCATGGTCGGGTTCGCGTGCGCGGTCGCCGCGGACACGGCGCGCACCAGCGTCCCGGAGCTGATCGCCGACTCGCTGCGGGAGGACGCGAAGCGGGTCGGCGCGGCGGCAACTCCCGCGGAGACGGTCGAGGCGGCCCGGGCATGACCACGGAGCTCGATCCGCGAACCGACCTCGACGCGGAGGCCGAGCACGACGCGATCGTCGTCGACACGGAACCTGCCGGGCCGCCGGCGCTGGCCCCGGTCGAGCTGACGGTCGGGCAGGCGGTCATCGCCGAGGTCGTGCGCCAGACGGCTCTGGAGATCCCGGAGGTGCTGAAGGTCGCCCGACGCGGGCCGCCGTGGCGTGCCGCGCTGGCCGGCCCGCCGGTCATCGTCCGGGTACGACCGGAGGGCGTCGAGCTCGAGCTCCGGATCATCGCCCGCCCGGGTGCCGACCTCGTCGCCGCCGGCCGGCACGTGCGCAACGCGGTCGGCCTCGCGGTCGAGCGGCTCCTGGGCCTGCAGGTGCGCTCGGTCACGGTCCTCGTCGACGGGGTCGGCGGGTGATGCAGGCCGCCGCAGCGCCATAGAGACCAGTCGGTGAAGTCCCGGAGTCAGATGACCCCGTCGATGCGCCGTTGCGCCCGCGCCATTACGCCCGGTACTCAGTGGGCGTTGGATCAGCGATCCTGGCGCCCATCGATTAACGAAGCTGATCAACCACCGGCATTCATCACCACTGGTGATCGAATGGGAGGCTCCGACCAGAAACAGCGCCCAGTCATCAGCCGAGGTAATCACGAGTCCGGCCTCGTCAGGCAACCAGAAGTCGCGCATGACGCGTGATGGCGACCGGTCGTCGGATCGGGTTCGCTCTCTGCGCGCCGGGCGGCGCGTGGCGCTGTCCTCCGTGTTCGAATCAGACTTCGGGCAGCGGACCGCGACGGCGGTCCTCGAGCGTGACCTGGCCGAGGTCGAGGCGGACGCCGCGGCCGGCGCGCTGGCCCGCCGGATCGTCGCCGCGGTCGTGACGAATCGGGTCGACATCGACGCTCGAATCGAGGCCGCGGCGCCCCAATATCCGGTCGTCCAGCTGGCCCGGATGGACCGTTCGCTGCTCCGTAGCGCGATCGGCGAGGTGCTATATTCCACGACGCCGGCCCGGGTGGCCATCGCCGAGTGGGTCGAACTGGCCCGGATCTACAGTGGCGACCCGATGCGACGTCTCATGAACGGCGTCCTCGGGCGGATCGCACGCGAGACGGAACTCCAGAACACCCCCAGCTCCGAGGAGGGAGTCAGTGGCCAGCACCTACGACCGACTCAAGAAGATCGTCGTCGAGCAGCTCGGCGTCGATGAGGATGAGGTCAAGCCCGAGGCATCCTTCGTCGACGACCTGAACGCCGATTCGCTCGATCTTGTCGAGTTGATCATGAGCCTCGAAGAGGAGTTCGGGACGGAGATCTCGGACGAGGACGCGGAGCGCATCCGGACCGTCGGCGACGCCGTCGAATACATCGACGAGCGGAACACCTAGCCCCTCCCAAGCGGGATCGTGGACCGGGCCGACCTCCTGGCCGAGCAGCTCGGCCTACCGATACGGGATCGGCGCCTTCTGGCCCAGGCGCTGACCCACACCTCCTGGCTCCACGAGCACCCCGGCGAGGCGGCCGGCCACAACGAGCGGCTCGAGTTCCTTGGCGACGCGGTCGTGAATCTCGCCGTCTCCGAGGCGCTGTACACCCGCCACCCCGACGATGACGAGGGCGTCCTCTCTGCACGCCGCGCCGCCATCGTGAGCGCGACCGGCCTGGCGACGCTCGCGTCGCGCATCGATCTCGGCACGTTCCTGTCCCTCGGCGAGGGCGAGGCCGGCCGCATCGGGCCGGGGCGGCCGTCGATCATGGCCTCGGCGTTCGAGGCGCTCCTCGGGGCGCTGCTGCTCGACATCGGCTGGGACCTCACGCGCGACTGGGTCATCGGCACCGCCGCGCCGGAGATCGACGCCGGGCTCCCGCCGGCGTCGCTCAAGAGCCCGAAGAGCCGCCTCCAGGAGGAGACGCAGCGGACGACCGGCGGCCGGCCGTCGTACCGCGTCCTCGAGGCCGTGGGGCCGGACCACGACAAGCTCTTCCGGGTCGAGGTCTCGGTGGGCGGCGAGGTCCTGGGCATGGGCGTCGGACGCTCGCGCCGCGTCGCGGAAACAGCGGCCGCCGCAGAGGCGGTGACGGTGCTCGCAGCGCGCGCGGCGGAGGCGGCGGCGGAGGCGGCGACGGACGCGGCAGAGGCGAAAGGCACGACAGAGGCCGAGTCGACCGACGCACGAACCGCGAGGCGAGCCGGATGAGCGCGCCGGCGCGACTCCTGTCGGTTCGGCTGCAGGGCTTCAAGTCGTTCGCAGATCGCACGCACGTGACGTTCGGACCGGGCATCAGCGCGGTCGTCGGGCCGAACGGCTCGGGCAAGAGCAACCTCGCCGATGCGCTGCGCTGGGCCCTCGGCGAGCAGGGTCGCGCGCTTCGCTCGCGCAAGTCCGAGGACGTCATCTGGGCGGGCTCCGAGCGGCGCCCCGCGGTCGGCCTTGCCGACGTCCAGCTGACCCTCGACAACGGCGACGGTCTGCTCCCGGTCGAGTACGGCGTCGTCGAGCTCGGACGGCGGTTGTATCGCTCGGGCGAGAACGACTACCTGCTGAACCGCCAGCGGGTACGGCTCAAGGACCTGGTCGACCTGCTCGATGCCGGGCACCTCGCCGAGAACGCGTTCCTGTTCATCGGCCAGGGCATGGTCGACCAGGCGCTCGCGCTGCGGCCCGAGGAGCGACGGCCGCTGTTCGAGGAGGTCGCCGGCGTACGCCGGCACGAGCGCCGGCGGCGGCGCGCGGAGGAGCAGCTCGCCGAATCAGAGGCGAATCTCGCGCGCGTCGACGACATCCTCGCCGAGCTCCGGCCGCAGGCACGGCGGCTCGGCCAGCAGGCGGAGCAGCAGGCGAACCGGCTGACCGCGGCAGACGAGCTCGCAAGGGCGATCCTCCTCTCGGCGCACGCCCGCTGGCACGAGGCGGGCGGTCGCGCGGCCGCTTCGGCCGCCGCCGGCGCCGCGTCGCGCCAGGCGATCGAGGGGGCGATGACCGAGCTGCTCGGCCACGAGCAGGCGATCGCCGCCGCCGGGGGCGCGCTCGCGGGGCAGGCGACGCTGGAGGCGGAGGCACGCTCGGAGCTGGATCGGCGGCGCGCGGCGCGCGCGGCGCTCCAGCTGCGCGAGGCGAGGCACGCGTCCGAGGTGGATGGCGTCGGGCGCGAACGGGCGCGGATCGTGGAGACGCGAGACGGAGCCGAAGCGGAGCTGACCGCGGCGCGCGACGCCCTCGCGGTGCCCGTCGCTGCCTCACCTGCCGATCTCGAGGCCGAGCTGGCGACGCTGGATGCGGAGATCGCGGCGGTCGTCTCCGGGGCGGGTGCCGAATCCGGTGCCGCCGCGGCACACGGTCTATCGGCGGTCGATGCCGCGGCCCTCCGTCGGCTGGAGGCGGCAAAGGCCCAGGAGCTTGCCGCCGGACGGCGGCGTGCGGCCGACTCGGAACGGCAGGCCGCAGAGGAGCGGGCACGAGCGGCGACGGCGAACACTCGCGCCCAGGCGGCGAGCGAGGCACGCGCCGGCACGGCGCGCGAGCTGGCGGCGCGCGTCGCGGCGGAGTCCGCGGCCGCGAACGATCGCGAGCGGGCAGGGCAGCTCCTCGCCGAGGCGGAATCCGCGGCGCACATGGCCGCCGATCGGGCCGGGGCCGCGAGCGCCGCCGCCGGCGCTCTCAACGCCCGTTTGGACGAGGCGAGGCGCGCCCTCGAGGCAGCCGAGGGCGGGGCATTCAGCCGCGCAGCGCGGGCCCGGGGCGGCCGGCCGATCGCCGACGGGCTGACCGTCGAGCCGTCGCTGCAGGCGGCGGTCGATGCGGCGCTTGCCGGGCTCGGTCGGGCCCAGGTCCTGCCGCGAGCCGCGATCGTCGACGTCGCCACTGAGCGGGGAGCGGCCGTGGTGGCGGAGACGCTCGTGGAGTCCGGTGGACCAGTGCACGCGGAGGCGAGCGCGGGCCCTGTCATCCAAACGCTGCTCGAGGCCGTTCGTGCGCGGGGTGGCGGGCGGCTCGTCGACGCGCTCCGCCGGGATGACGCGGGCGCGGTCACCCGACTGGTCCGGCGGATCGTATGGCTCCCGGACCCGGCCGCGTGCCTCGAGCTGCAGCCAGCCCTGCCGCCCGGCTGGCTGGCCGTCGCCCGGGACGGCAGCCTCGTCGTCGGCGAGGTCGCGATCTGGCTCCGGCCGGACGGCCGGGGCCTCAACCTGCAGGCGGACGTCGACCGGCTCACCGCCGACGCTGCCGCCGTCACCAGCGTGGCATCGAGTGCCGCCCAGGCACACGCGACGGCGGTCGCAGCCGAGTCCCGGGCGCGGGCCACGCTCGGCGCCGCCCGCAATGAGGAAGCCGCCGCCACCGTGGCGCACCGCCGGGCCGAGGAGGTTGACCGCGCCGCCGCTGTCGCGGCCGAGTCCGCCGCGCGGGACGCCGCATGGCTCGCTGCACAGGCCGCCCGCCTCGAAGCCGAGGCCGCCCGCCTGGGCGCGGCGCTGCCCGCCGACGAGGACACGACCGCGTCGCCGGTTCCGCCAGCCACCGATGAACCGCACCGACGCGCCGACGACCTGCAGCGCCGGAAGCGGGAGCTGCTAGAGGAGCTCGAGGGCGCGCGCGCCAATCGTCGCGAGTCGGAGCGCCGGCGCGCGCGCGCCGAGGCCGCGACGGGCCTCGCCGAGCGGCAGCTCGCGTCGGCCGCTCGCGCCGCAGCGGACCTTGCCGAGCGCGAGGGCCGGCTGGCCATGGAGCGGGAGGAGATCGTCCGCCTCCTCGCCGCGGCGGAGCACGAAGTCGCTGAAGCCGAGGGCACCCTGGCCGGGATCGCCGCCGCATCGGCCGGGGCGCGGGACCGCCTCCACGCCGCCGAGACGAGCGCGACCACCGCCCGCGAGCGACTGCGGCGGGCGCAGGAGCGTGCCCGCCTCGACGAGCGAGAAGAGGTCGAGGCCCGGCTCGCGCTCGATGGGCTGCGAGACGGGCTGCTGGTCGAGCTCGCCGGCCTCGGCGAGACGGCGCTCCGCCATCTCGGCGCCGCCCCACCGACGACGGATGCGACGGCCGCGCCGCAGAGCGGAGAAGACGACTTCGACGCGGATGCGCTCGAACGGGCACTCACGACCGCGAGCGCGGCGTGGCTGGAGGCACCGCCACCCGCCGAGCCGCCGCCGCCGGGGCGCCTCGCCAGCCTGCGCCGGCGCTTCCACGACCTGGGCGCGGTCAACCCGTTCGCGGCGGAGGAGTACGCCGAGGTCCGCGCCCGCCTGGATGGCCTCGAGGCCCAGCGGACCGACCTGGAGGCCGCGATCGAGCACACCCGCGACCTGATCCGCGAGCTGGGCACGATGATCGGCGACCAGTTCCGGCGGACGTTCGATGCCCTGGCAAGCGCCTTCGACGCGCGCTTCCAGCAGCTGTTCGGCGGCGGCTACGCGCGCCTCGCCCTGACCGACCCGGAGGATCTGGCGGCGACCGGGGTCGAGATCATGGCGCGGCCGCCGGGCAAGAAGGCGCAGGCGCTGGCGATGCTGTCCGGCGGCGAACGCGCACTCACGGCGGTTGCCCTGCTGTTCGCCATGCTCGAGGTCCGGCCGGTCCCGTTCTGCGTCCTCGACGAGGTCGATGCCGCGCTCGACGAGGCCAACATCGGGCGGTTCACCGAGGCGCTGAGCGAGCTGGCGCGAACCACCCAGTGCATCGTGATCACCCACAACCGGGGCACGATCGAGACGGCTGACGCACTCTATGGCGTGACCGTGGGCGAGGATTCGGTGAGTCGCGTGATCAGCCTTCGTCTCGACGAGGCGACGGCGCTCGCCGAACGCGGGGCGGAGCCGGTGGGCGTCCGCGCCGGCGGCTAGGTGGTCGAAGAGGAAGCGCTCCAGCGGGAGCTCGAGGACGGCCTCCGGCGCAGCCGGGGCGGGTTCATGTCGCGACTGCGCGGCCTCCTCACCGGCGATTCGGCGTCCCCCGAGACGTGGGCCGAGGTCGAGGAGTCGCTCATCGCGGGTGACGTCGGCGCCGCGCTGGCGATGGAGGTCGTGGAGCGGGCCCGGGCGCGCCGGACCAGCGAGACCGCCGAGGCTGCGGTCCGCGCCGAGCTCGCCGCGCTGCTGCTCCCGAGAGACCCGCGCTGGAGCCTGTACCACGCCGGCCGGTCGCCCGCGGTGGTGCTCGTGCTCGGCGTCAACGGCACCGGCAAGACGACGACGATCGGCAAGCTCGCGACGCGCGAGGTCGCGGCCGGCCGGCGCGTCATCCTCGCCGCCGCAGATACGTTCCGCGCCGCCGCCAGCGACCAGCTCCGGCACGCCGCCGGCGCAGATCCAGCGGCGGTCGTGTTCGACGCGCTCGATGCCGGCGCCGCCCGCGGCGCAGACCTCGTGATCATCGACACGGCCGGGCGCCTGCACACGAAGTCGAACTTGATGGACGAGCTGGCCAAGATCCGGCGGGTCATCGACCGCCGGCTGCCCGGGGCCTCGCCAGAGACGTTGCTCGTTCTCGACGCCACCACCGGTCAAAACGGACTCATCCAGGCCGTCGCCTTCCACGAGGCTGTGGGGCTGACCGGGATCGTCCTGACCAAGCTCGACTCGACGGCACGGGGCGGGATCGTGTTCGCGATCGAACGCCGGCTGGGGGTGCCGGTCCGCTTCGCCGGGGTGGGTGAGCGGCCCGAGGACCTCGTCGACTTCGATCCTGCGGCGTTCGTCGCCGCACTGTTCGAGGCCACGACGTGAGCGGGCATGGACGCGTCAGGCGCCTGGCCGCGCTAGCGATCGCGGTGACGCTGCTCGCCGGCTGCATAGACGCGCCCGTTCCATCGGCCACGCCGACCCCCACGCCGTCGCCGGAGCCGACACCGACCACGATCACGTACCAGCTCGGCGCGACGATCTGGTACGAGGGCCTGATCATCCACGTCGACGATGCCGTCGCGACCCTGGACCAGCGGGGCGGTCCGGTGGAGGTCAGTCTTCGGATCGAGAATCCCGGCGACGACGAGGGCGAGCTGGATGGTCGGATCCGGCTGCTCGTCGATGTGACGTCGAGCGACCCGCCCGTCGAGGCGACGCGGGAGTCGAAGGTCCCGACCATCCCCGCGCACGGCATCGCGCCGGCGCTCATGACCTACGAGCTGCAGGGCATCGCCTCGGTCGAGAAGGGCGTCGTGCTGATCGGCGAGGATCTCCAGCACGTCGCACGGATCCCGCTGACCGCTGCGGGCGGCGACCTGCTCGACCTCGAGCCGGTCGCGCTTCGCGTGTCCGGTGCCGGCACGGCCGGGGACCTGCGCCTCACGCTCCGCAGCGGCGTCCTCCGCTGGGACCTGCCGGACTGGTCGCAGGAGCTCGTCGCCGGCCTGGATGCCCTCACGCTCACCTACGACATCACGTACCTGGGCTCCTTCTCCGGTGGCTTCGCGTTCACCGGCGACAATGTCCGGTTGCGCCTGCCGAATGGCATGGTGATCGGGCCGCGACGGGACGGCCACAGCCAGTCGATCGAGCTGATCGGGGCGGGCAAGACGAAGCGCGGCCTGTTCTCGCGCTTCGAGATCCCGAGCGGCATGATCGGGCGGTTCGGGCTGATCGTTCAAACCGGGAACAAGAGCAAGACCATTCCCTTCGATCTCCGCGGCTGACCCGTTACACTGCCCGGGCGCCGGCGCGCCAGAACCCGCGCGCCCGACTCGCGGCAGGTCGCCGCGCTCGTCCCCATCGGGTCTCGATCGGAGTCCGTTCGCCCTCGTGTTCGACAACCTCAGCGACCGCCTGCGCACGACGCTCGCCAACCTGACCGGCCGGGGTCGGGTCACCGAGGCGGACGTCGATGCCGCGGCGCGCGAGATCCGGCTGGCCCTCCTGGAGGCCGACGTCAACTTCAAGGTTGTCAAGGACGTCGTCGGGCGGATCCGTGAGCGGGCGATCGGCGCCGAGATCCTGGGCAGCCTCACGGCCGGGCAGCAGGTGGTCAAGATCGTCCACGACGAGCTCGTCGAGCTCCTGTCCGCGGGCGATCGGACGTTCCGGCTGCAGGGCAACCCGTCTGTGATCTCGCTCGTTGGCCTGCAGGGCTCGGGCAAGACGACCACCGCCGCCAAGCTCGCCCGGCACGTCGTGAAGCTTGGCCGTCGGCCGCTCCTCGTCGCCGCCGACCCGTACCGGCCCGCCGCGGCGGATCAGCTCGCGACGCTCGGCAAGGCGATCGACATCCCGGTCCACCGGGCGCCGGCCGGCACGGCGACGATCGACATCACCCGCGGCGCGCTCGACGAGGCGCGGCGCCTGACCCGGGACACGATCATCCTCGACACCGCCGGCCGCCTGACCCTCGACGAGACGCTGATGGCCGAGATCGCAGCGATCGACGCCGCGGTGCACCCCGTCGAGACGCTGCTCGTGGTCGACGCGATGACCGGCCAGGAGGCGGTCGCGGTTGCCCAGGCTTTCGCCGCCGCCGTGCCCGTCACCGGCCTCATCCTCACCAAGATCGACGGCGATGCCCGCGGTGGCGCAGCGCTGTCGATCGCGACGGTCACCGGCATCGGCGTCAAGTTCCTGGGCACCGGCGAGAAGACCGACGCCCTCGAGGTCTTCCATCCCGACCGCCTCGCCGGCCGGATCCTGGGCATGGGCGACATCCTGACGCTCGTCGAGCGCGCCCAGGAGACCGTCGACGCGACGCAGGCGAAGCAGCTCGAGGAGAAGCTGCGCAAGGCCGAGTTCACCTTCGAGGACTTCCTCGAGCAGCTGCAGCAGGTCCAGAAGATGGGCCCGATCGGGCAGCTCGTGTCGATGGTCCCGGGCATGGGCGGCATCGCGAAGGACGCCCAGGACGCGGTCGACCGCGGCGAGCTCAAACGGACCGAGGCGATCATCCGGTCGATGACACGGCACGAACGCCGCGAGCCCGCCGTCATCAACGGGGCCCGCCGGCGACGGATCGCCGCGGGCTCGGGCACCTCGCTGCCCGAGGTCAACCGCCTGATCAAGCAGTTCAGCGAGATGCAACGCCTCATGAAGCAGCTCGCCGGGGGTCGCGGACGCGGCACGCTCGGCGGCCTGTCCATCGGGCGACGATGAGGGGGACATGACGGACGATCAGACACGCCCGATCGAGAATCCGCAGCCCGACGACCAGCCGAGGCCCGGGACGACGCCCGTCGAACCCGCGCCGGCGCCCGCGGCTGACGCGCCGGAACCGGCGGCGTCACCCGAGCAAGTGTCAGGGCCGGAATCGACGATGGACGCCATCATGGCTGGGTCGACTGGCCCAGCCGCCTCCGCCGGTGGCCGCCTCCGCTGGATCGTCGCGCTCGGTGTCGCCGCCCTCGCGGTCGTCGTCGCGATCGGGGCGATCCTCCTCCTCGGCAGCCGGCCCACGCCGGAGGCGCTCAAGTACATTCCCGGCGACGCCGCCGTTGTGGCCGAGGTCCGGATGGACCTGCCCGGCGATCAGATGCAGAAGCTGGGCAACCTGCTCGCACATTTCCCGGGCTTCCGCGACCAGGCGACGCTGACCGACAAGATCGACGAGGCGCTTTCGCGCCTGGTGAGCGCCGGCGGCCTCGGGGGCGTGGACTACCGGACGGACATCAAGCCGTGGCTCAGCGGCCCGGCGTTCGTCGGCATGCGCGCGCCGGATGCCGGCGCCCCGGGGAACGCCTCTCTCAACGGGGTCGTGATCTCGGCCACGACGACCGGGACGGTGTCGTGCGACGCGCCGTTCAAGAACCTGACCGTCACCCACGAGAGATATCACAACATGGACCTTGCCCTCGCTGGTGACTCGGCGTGTGTCATCGACGGGCACCAGGCCCTGATCGGCGACGCCCGATCCGTCCGCAACGCGATCGATGCGCATGCCGGCGGGACGGGCATCGATCGGAGCGACCGGTACCGCGCGGCGCGCGCCGCCCTGCAGGGCGATCAGCTCGCCACCGTGTACCTCGACAGTCAGACGTTCACGTCGATGCTCCCGAGCGCGTCTGGGACACCCGGCCTCGAGGCGTTTGCCGCGCTCACCGGCGCCGTCCCCGACTGGTCCATGACCGGTGTGCGCGCTGAGGACGATGCGCTGGTCCTCGACACCATCGCCGCGCCGGCACCCGCCCCCAGCGCCAGCGACACCGCCGGTCCCTCGCTGCTGCCGCTGCCGGCGACACATCCGAGCGTCATCGCCCCGATGGCGCCGGCCGACACGATCCTCTTCGCCGAGGACCAGGGCACGGGCGTCGGCCTCCAGAACCTGCTGACGCGGCTCCGGGCCGTCCCCGAGCTGAGCGCCCCGCTGCAGATGCTCGACGGGGTCGGCGGTGGCGCCGAGCTTGTCGGCTGGATCGAGGACGTCGGCGTTGCCGTCTCGGTCCACGGCACGACCCCCGACGGCGCGGTGTTCCTCGTCGCCAAGGACGACGCCGCGGCGGCCGATCGCGTGCGCACCATCAGCGGCTTCCTCGCCCTGGCGGGCCTCGGCGGCCAGGGCATCGAGGTCCACGACAGCACGATCAGCGGCGCCGCGGTGACGACCGTCACGATCACCGACCTCAGCAAGCTCGTCCCGCCGGGCAGCCTGCCCGGAGGTGAGCAGGTTCCTTCGACCGGCCCCGTCTCGTTCTCGATCGCCGCCCACGGACGCGCGGTCGTCCTCACCTCGGGCGAGGCCGCCATGACCGCGGTCCTCAACGTCAAGCCGGGGGCGAGCCTGGTCGACCAGCCGAGGTACAAGCAGGCGTTGACGCGCGCGCTGGCGTCCAGCCGGTTCTCGCTGTTCCTCGACGTGCGCGGCGGCGTGGCGCTGGTCGAGGCCGTGGCGCCGCCCGACTCGGTACGTCGACCCCATCGAATCGCTGCTGATCTCGGGCTCGACGGACGGCTCATCCGGGCGATCGAGGTTCGTCATCAACGTCAGTCAGCCCACCCAGTAGCCCAGGAGGAACCATGGCCGTTCGTATCCGCTTGACCCGCGTCGGCGCGACGAAGCAGCCGAGCTATCGCGTCGTCGTCGCCGACTCCCGCAGCGCGCGTGACAGCCGCTCGATCGAGACGCTCGGGCACTACAACCCGCGCAAGGATCCGATCGAGTTCCAGGTCGACGCCGAGAAGGCGAAGGCCTGGCTCGCCAAGGGCGCGCTCCCGTCGAACACGGTCGCGCGGCTGTTCCGCAACGCCGGCGTGCTCCCGGCCGAGAAGTAGGGGACCGAGATGAGTGCGAAGGAGCTCGTCGAGTACGTGGCACGGTCGCTCGTCGACGATCCGGAGGCCGTGAAGGTCACCGAGGTCGAGGATGAGGAGGGGACCGTCATCGAGCTGCACGTGGCCGAGGACGACATGGGCAAGGTCATCGGGCGCAACGGCAGCGTCGCCAAGGCGCTGCGGACACTGCTCAAGGTGACCGCGGCGCGCGAGGGCACCTCGGTCCAGCTCGAGATCATCTGAGCGGAGGGCGCCCCCTGGGCGAGACCACGCGCCTCGTCGTCGGCCGCGTGCGCGGGCTGCACGGCCTTCGTGGCGCGGTCCGCGTCGAGGTACTCACGGACCGACCCGAGACCCGTTTCGCTGCGGGCGACGTGCTGTATCTCGAGGGTGACAGCCGGCCGCTCACGATCGTCTCGGGCGAGCCGGTCGAGGATGGCCCCGGCTGGCGTCTGCGCTTCCGGGAGGTCCTCGACCGGGCAGCTGCCGAGCGACTCAGGGACGCGTACCTGGAGGTCGCGGTCGACCGGGCCTCCGAGCTTGCCGACGGCGCGGCGTACTGGCACGAGGTGATCGGGACGACGGTGAAGGACTCGACCGGAACGGTGCTCGGGACGGTGGCCGACGTGTACCGCGCGGGCGAGACCGAGGTGTACGTCGTCCGAGGCGGCGCCGTCGGCGAGTTCGACATGCCGGCCGTGCGCAACGTGATCACGACCTTCGCGCCGGAGCGGGGCGAGCTGATCGTCGACGAGGCCGTGCTGGACCTCGCCACGCCCGCGATCGATGGACCGGTCGCCGCGGCGGGGGCGCGTCCACCACGGCGCCGGCCGCCCTGGTCGCGGCACGGCAAGGGCCCCAGGCCATGACCCTCGAGATCGACGTCGTGTGCCTGTTCCCGGCCATGCTCGAGGGTCCGCTCTCGGAGAGCATTCCCGGCCGCATCCGCGAGCGCGGCCTGGCCGAGATCCGGATCCACGACCTGCGCCGGTGGGGCCTCGGCCGGCACCGGAGCGTCGACGACGCTCCGTACGGCGGCGGCGCGGGCATGGTCCTGCGGCCGGAGCCGGTCGCGGCCGCGCTCGATGAGCTGCGCCGCGCCGAATCGACCGTCGTCCTGCTCGATCCGGGCGGCGAGGTGTTTCGCCAGGCCCGCGCCGCCGATCTCGCGACGCGTCCGCACCTGATCCTCGTCTGCCCTCGCTACGAGGGGGTCGACGAGCGGATCCGCGACCTCGTCGACCTCGAGCTCTCGATCGGCGACTATGTCTTGACGGGTGGCGAGCTGGCCGCGCTGGTCGTCGTCGACGCCGTCACGCGCCTCCTGCCCGGCGCCATCGATGACGCGTCGACGGTGGAGGAATCGTTCAGCGCGGGCCTCCTCGAGTACCCGCAGTACACGCGACCCGCCGAGTTCCGCGGCGCAGGCGTGCCGGACATCCTGGTGAGCGGCCACCATGCGGCCGTGCGCCGCTGGCGGCACGACGCCGCCGTTGCCCGGACGAAGGCGCGCCGCCCCGACCTTCTGCCACCGGAGGAGTAAGCGGTTCGTCCCGCCGGGCCGGCGCGGACCGGCCGGCGGGCCGTGCTATGCTTCGCCGCCCTCGGCCGCCCAGCCCGAGCCCCAGATCGACCGATCAGGCGCCGCCGCGCGCCATGAACCAAAACAGGGAACGAACCGCCGTGAACGTCCTCGACGAGATCGTCGCCGATCAGATCCGCAGCGACCTGCCCGAGCTCGCCTCCGGCGACACGGTCAAGGTGTCGGCGCGCGTGGTCGAAGGCGGCAAGGAGCGCATCCAGGTGTTCGAGGGCACGGTCATGCGCCTCAAGGGTGGCGGAATCGCCCGATCGATCACCGTCCGCAAGATCGCGAGCGGGGTCGGCGTGGAGCGGACGTTCATGGTCAACAGCCCGCGGGTCGAGAAGATCGAGGTCGTCCGGCATGGCCGGGCACGCCGCGCGCAGCTGTACTTCCTGCGCAAGCGCGTCGGCAAGGCCGCGACCCTGCGCGAGCGCCGGACGCGGGCATAGCCCGCACTCCCAGGGCCTGACCGCCCGGCCGGCGACGTCGCCGGCAAGCCCCGCGGGGTACCCTGAGCAGCCGATGGCGGCGCGCGTCCCAACCTATCGCTTCGAGCGCGACCTGTGGCGTGGCGGAGCCGTCCGCATCGTCGGCGTGGACGAGGTCGGCGTCGCCCCGACGTGCGGCGCGGTCGTCGCGGCGGCGGTGGTGATGAGGCCCCACGCGCGGCGCATCCCGGGCGTTCGGGACTCGAAGACGCTCTCGGCGGGGCAGCGCGACCGCCTCGCCCCGATCATCCGGCGCCGGGCGATCGCCGTCGGCGTGGGTGCCGCCTCGGTCCGCGAGATCGACACCATCAACATCTACCACGCGACCCATCTCGCCATGCGCCGCGCGATCGCCCGGATCGGCGGCCACGATCACGTCCTCGTCGACGGCAACCGCATCGCCGGATTCGAAGCCGCCGTGGGGCCGTACTCCGCGATCGTCGACGGCGACGCGAAGTGCTACACGATCGCGTGCGCGTCGATCGTGGCCAAGGTGATTCGCGACCGGATGATGGCCCTCCTCGCCGCTCGCTACCCGGGCTACGGCTGGGAGCGCAACCAGGGCTACGCGACGCGTGAGCACCGCAACGCGATCCGGCGCCTGGGTCTCACGCCGTTCCACCGCCGCAGCTTCCTCGCCCTCCAGCGGACACTGGCAGGCGACCAGATCAGCCTTGACCTGTTCGACGAGGTGGTCGATACGTTCGAGAAGGCCGACGAGCTCGACGAGCTCGACCGCCTCGACGGCCACCCGGGCGAGACGCTCGAGGTCCTCCTCGCGGGCAGGCCGTCAGAGGCGAGCGCGGCGGCCATCGCCGAGGCAGAGTCGATCCTGCGCAATGCGAACGAGACGTCGACGCCGACAGGAGCAGACACGGCCACGTAGCCATGGCGACGTTCGCATTAGACCGCGCGCTGATAGTCCGCGGTGACCGCCCGATAAGCCGACATCGCCATGCTCCCCCGCGATGCGGACGGCGGCACAGCGTTCCGGCGACGCGGCTGAGGCGAGCGCCGCCGCGTACCTCACCGAGCGCGGCTGGCGCGTCCTCGCTCGGCAGCTTCACGTCGGCCGGGCAGAGATCGACTTGCTGGCGGTCGATCCGGGTCCGCCGGCGAGCGTGGTGGTGGTCGAGGTGCGCTGGCGGGTGCGCCGTGACTTCGGCCTCGCCGAGGAGACGGTCGACGGCCGCAAGCGAGCGCGGCTCCACCGGGCTGGGTTCGTGCTGCGGGAGGCCGGCAGGCTCCCGGACGGCAGCGCGCTCCCCGCCCTACCGCTTCGCTTCGACCTCATCGTCGTCGAGCCCGGCAACCGTCTGCGGCATCACCGGCACGGTGCCTGAACCGGGTCCTCACGGGGGCCCGATCGGGATTCTGGTAAACTCCGCCGGCCGCGGGATCGTCCCACGGCGCCAGCCCGCCCGGCGCGCGACGCCCAGTGTCGTGTCCGGAGCTCACACGCGGACCGTTCCGATCGGGACGGTGCCGGCCCAGGCCCCTCGCGGGGACGCCGGCTCCCGACGAGGGTTCGCGGCGGAAACAACCGAACCAGGAGGTCACTCCACCGTGCCGTCCATCTCGATGCGGCAGCTGCTCGAGGCCGGAGTCCATTTCGGCCACCAGACTCGCCGCTGGAATCCCAAGATGCGCCCGTTCATTTTCGCGGAGCGCAACGGGATCCACATCATCGACCTCGCCCAGACCGCGAAGCGGCTCGAGGTCGCCCTCGAATTCGTGCGCGAGACCGTCGCGCGCGGCGAGGTGGTGCTGTTCGTCGGCACGAAGAAGCAGGCCCAGGAGCCGCTCGCCGCCGAGGCGACCCGCGCCGGCATGCCCTACGTCAACAAGCGCTGGCTCGGCGGCATGCTCACCAACTTCGTCACGATCAAGAAGCGGATCGGCCTCATGGACCAGCTCGAGGCGCGCCAGCAGGCCGGCGACCTGGACCGGCTGGCGAAGAAGGAGGCGGCCAAGCTGACCGAGGAGCTCACGAAGCTCCAGGCCACGCTCGGCGGCATCCGCAAGATGAAGCGCGTGCCGGGCGCCGTGTTCATCGTCGATCCGCACCGCGAGCGCATCGCTGTGACCGAGGCGAACCGGCTCGAGATCCCGGTCGTCGGGACGGGCGACACCAACGTCGATCCGGACGAGCTCGACTACATCATCCCGGCGAACGACGACGCGATCCGCTCGATCCGCCTGCTGTGCACCCTCGTCGCCGACGCGGCGATCGAAGGGGCGCAGGAGCGAGCGAGCCGCGCCGTCGAGCCGGAGATCGAGCTGCCCGAGGAGCCGACGTACGACGACGTCGAGGCGACCGACGAGCTCGTCGCCGCCCTCGCCGGCGGTGCCGCGCTCAGCTTCGCCCCCGACGACGACGATGACCTGCTGCCGGGCGGCCCCACGCCGGCCCCGGCATCCGAGGACGGCGCCACGCCCGAGGAGATCGCGGCGGAGCTCGCGCGCGAGGCCGCCGAGGCAGAATCCACCGACGCCACCCCGGCCTGACGCGAGCCACGGCTTCGCCACCGCCAGCCGGATCACCCGACCCACCGAACCACACCACGAGGGCGGAGACGCCCGCCGACCAACGAACAGGAGCACGAGCACTTCATGGCCACGATCACGGCCGACGTCGTCAAGGACCTTCGCGAGCGCACCGGCGCCGGGATGATGGACTGCAAGCGCGCCCTCGAGGACTCGAGCGGCGACGTCGACGCAGCGGTTCTCCTGCTGCGCGAGCGTGGACTCGCTGCCGCCTCGAAGAAGGCGGACCGCGAGGCGCGCGAGGGCCTCATCTCCAGCTACATCCATCCCGGCGGCCGTGTCGGCGTGCTCATCGAGGTCAACTGCGAGACGGACTTCGTCGCTCGCACCGACCAGTTCCAGGACCTCGTCCGCGTCCTCGCGGTGCAGGTCGCAGCGCTCTCGCCGCGCTACGTCGACGTCGACCGGATCCCGGCCGATGACCTCGACGCCAAGCGGGCCGAGCTCGCGGCCGATCCGACGGCGGCGTCGAAGCCGGCCGAGATCCGGGACAAGATCGTCGAGGGGCAGCTGAAGAAGTGGTTCAAGGACGTCGTACTCCTCGAGCAGCCCTTCCGCGACACCGAGCAGACGGTCCGGGACGTCGTGACCGAGGCCATCGCCAAGATCGGCGAGAACATCCAGGTCCGGCGGTTCGCGCGTTACGCCCTCGGGGAGGACCTGTGAGCGGCGGCCCGTCCGCCGTCGGGCCGGGGAGCCCGCGCTACGGGCGGATCCTGCTCAAGCTGTCCGGCGAGGCGCTCCTGGGGAACCGCCAATACGGCGTCGACCCGCAGGTCTGCGCATTCATCGCCAGCCAGGTCGCCGCGGTCCGGGCGCGCGGCGTCGAGGTCGGCATCGTCGTCGGTGGCGGCAACATCTTCCGCGGCCTGTCCGCGGCGGCCCAGGGCATGGACCGCGCCACCGGCGATTACATCGGCATGCTCGCGACCGTGATGAACGGGCTTGCGCTCCAGGACGCCGTCGAGCGAACGGAGACGCCGACCCGCGTGATGAGCGCCATCGCGATGAACGAGATCGCGGAGCCGTACATCCGGCGCCGCGCCGTGCGCCACCTCGAGAAGGGCCGCGTCGTGATCTTCGTTGCCGGCACCGGCAACCCGTACTTCACGACCGACACCGCGGCGGCACTGCGCGCCGTGGAGATCGGCGCCGAGGTGCTGTTGAAGGCGACCAAGGTCGACGGGGTCTACGATGCCGATCCGATGACGGTCCCGGGGGCTCGGAAGTACGACCGGCTCGAGTACACCGACCTGCTGCGCGACCAGCTCAAGGTGCTGGATGGCGCGGCGGTGTCGCTGTGCATGGAGAACGACCTGCCGATCGTGGTGTTCGACCTGAACGGGACGGACAACATCGCCCGCGTGGCGTTCGGGGAGCCCGTCGGCACGCTCATCGCCGGGCCGGCCGCCGCGGGGACCCCGGCGTGACCGATCACGAGATCATCACCGCGGCCGACCACAAGATGGCGCGTGCGGTCGAGGTGATGGACCGCGACCTCCAGTCGATCCGGACCGGTCGCGCCTCGACCGGCCTGGTCGAGCGGATCCACATCGACTATTACGGCACCCAGACGCCGCTCAACCAGCTGGCCGGGATCAGCGTGCCCGAGCCGCACCAGATCGTCATCCAGCCGTGGGATCGCAGCGCGCTCGGCGCGATCGAGCGGGCGATCATCAAGAGCGACATCGGGCTGACGCCGAACGTCGACAGCAATGTCGTGCGCCTCAACATCCCGCCGCTGACCGAGGAGCGCCGGCACGACCTCGTGCGTGTTGTCCACAAGCGCATGGAGGAGGCGCGGGTCGAGATCCGCAACCTCCGGCGCGACGCCGCCGACCAGCTGAAGAAGCTGCAGCGCGACGGCGACGTTGGCGTCGACGAGGAGCACAAGCTGCTCGAGAGCCTGCAGAAGACGACCGACCGGCACGTCGCCGACGTGGATCGCGTCGGCGGTGCCAAGGAGCAGGAGGTCCTCGAGGTCTAGTGGCGCGTGCGCCGCTGATCCGCCCGACCGACGCCCCGCCCCGCGCCCACGACAGCGACGCCGGGGCCGGCCCGGCCGCCGAGCCCGCAGCCCGGCCCGCGGCCCAGGATGCCCGGACCGACGTGCCCCGGCACGTCGCCATCATCATGGACGGCAACCGTCGCTGGGCCCGCGGCCGCGGCGTCTCCGAGCTGGACGGCCACGCAGCGGGCGTCGAGGCCATCCGCGGGTTGCTCCGCCACGCCGTTCGCCGCGGCATCCCCGTGCTGACGCTGTACGCCTTCAGCCGCGAGAACTGGGCCCGAACCGATGACGAGGTGGTCGGCCTCTTCAGCCTGCTCGAGGGCGCGATCCGCAGCGAGACGGCCGAGCTCCGCGCCCAGGGCGTGCAGGTTCGGCTCCTCGGCCGGCTCGACGAGCTGCCGCCGGCAACCAGGACGTCGATCGAGTCGGCGCTTGCGGCAACCGCGGACGGTGCGCGGCTCGTGCTCAACATCGCCTTCAACTACGCCGGCAGGACGGAGCTCGTCGACGCGGTCCGGGGCATCGTCCGCGCCGGGATCCCCGCCGACGGGATCGACGAGGCGACCATCGCCGCGGCTCTGTACACCGCCGGGCTGCCCGATCCGGACCTCGTGATCCGCACCGGTGGCGAGCAGCGCCTGTCCAATTTCCTCATCTGGCAGTCGGCATACGCCGAGCTGTTGACCACCGAGACGCTCTGGCCCGACTACGGCCCCGCCGATCTCGACGACGCCCTGGCCGAGTACGCCAGCCGGACCCGACGCTTCGGGCGCTGACCGCATGCTCCGAGATCGCGTCCGAAGCGCCGCGATCCTGGTCCCGCCGCTGCTGGTCGCGCTCTGGCTGGGCGGCGGCTGGATCCTGCTCGTCGTCGGGCTCGCCACGGCCGTCGGTGCGTACGAGGCCTTCCGGCTCCTGACCGCCGCCGGCCACGCCTCGATGCCCGCGCTCGGCATCGTGTTGGCCGTCGTGGTCGCCCTCGGCGACTCGGTCAAGGTCCTGCCCGGCGGCTCCGGCATCCTGCTCGCGGGCCTCGGCATCGTCCTGGTCGGGATCGGCGCCTTGACGCGGCTCGATCCACGCGAAGGCGTCGCCGTGTTCGCCACGACCACATTCGGCGCGCTGTACGTGGGCCTCCTGGGATTCGTGCCGCGACTCGCCTCGACCGACGCGTCCGTCGACCCAACGGCCGTCCTGGGCTGGCTCGGTCCCGATCGCGCCTGGATCCTCATCCTCATCCTCGTGGTGTGGGCCTACGACACGGCCGCCTACTTCGCCGGCCGCCGCTTCGGGACGAGCCCGTTCATGCACCACATCTCGCCGTCGAAGACCGTCGAGGGCCTGGCCGGCGGGCTGATCGCGGCGGTCGTGGTTGGGGCCGTGCTCCTCGTGGCGTTCGGCCGGCCGTTCCTCGCGGGCGCGTTGCTCGGTCTCTTCGTCGGGGCGGCCGCGCAGGCCGGCGACCTCGCCGAGTCGATGCTCAAGCGCGCGGCCGGCGCGAAGGAATCGGGCCGGCTGCTCCCGGGCCACGGCGGCCTGCTGGATCGGCTCGACTCGTTCCTGTTCGCGGCGCCGGTCGCCTTCTTCTATGTCGTCGCCTTCCTCCGCTAGCGGCCCGGGCGCTGCGTCGAGCGCGGGCTCGCCGCGGCGCGTCGCGCTCCTCGGGTCCACCGGCTCGATCGGCCGGCAGGCGATCGACGTGCTGTCGGCGGACCCGGCCTTCCGGGTGGTCGCGCTGGCGGCCGCCACGAACGTGGAGGCGCTGGCAGAGCAGGCTCGGCGGTTGCGCCCGTCCGCCGTTGCCCTGGCCGACGAAGGGGCAGCCCGTGCCGCCCGCGACAGCGGTCTGCCGGCCGGGACCGAGGTGCTCTCCGGCGAGGACGCGCTCGTCGAGCTGGCCACGCGCGACGACGTCGACATGGTCGTCGTGGGCACCGGCGGCATTGTCAGCCTGCGCCCGATCGTCGCCGCGCTCGACGGGGGCAAGATCGTCGCGACCGCGAACAAGGAGACGCTCGTCGCGGGCGGCCACCTGGTCATGCCTCGGGCGCGCGCGCGAGCCGCGGAGCGTCGCGCTGCCGCGCCGGCGGACCCGCTCGCGAGCCCGCTCGGCTGGCTCCGCCCGATCGACTCCGAGCACTCGGCGATCTGGCAGTGCCTCGCCGGCGAGGACCTGGCAACCGTCGCCCGGCTGATCCTGACCGCGAGCGGCGGCCCGTTTCTCGACCTGCCGATCGAGGAGTTCGCGTCAATCACGCCGGAGCGTGCCCTGCGCCACCCGACGTGGAGCATGGGCGACAAGATCACGATCGACTCGGCGACCCTCGCCAACAAGGGCCTGGAGGTCATCGAGGCCCACTGGCTCTACGATTCGCCGTATGAGGCCATCGACGTCGTGATCCACCCGCAATCCGTGGTCCACTCCGCCGTCCAGTTCGTCGACGGCTCGCTGAAGGCCCAGCTGGGCACGCCCGACATGCGCCTCCCGATCCAGTACGCGTTGACCTACCCCGAGCGCAGGCCCTCACCGGCTGCCGCACCCGACCTCGTCGCGACGGCGAGCCTCGACTTCCGCGCGCCGGATGAGGCACGCTTCCCGGCGCTGCGCATCGCGCGCGAGGCCGGCCCGCTGGGTCCTCGCGCCACCGCCGCGTTGATCGCGGCCGACGACGTCGCGGTCGCGCGGTTCCTCTACGGCAGCCTGGACTTCCAGGGCATCCCGCGGCTGCTCGAGGCCGCGGTGGCGAGATTCGGCCCGAGCTCGGGGCCCGACCCCGACCTCGATGAGCTCGTCGCGCTCGACGCCGAGGTCCGCGCGAGCCTCGCCACCAGCCCGGCCCGGGCGGGCGCGTGATGGACGGCGTGATCTACACGATCGTCGCGATCGTGCTCTTCATCGTTGTCCTCGGTGGCATCGTGCTCGTCCACGAGCTCGGCCACTACCTCACCGCCAAGGCCCTCGGCGTGCGCGTCCTCGAGTTCGGCATCGGCTTCCCGCCCCGGGCGAGGGTGCTGCGGTCGAAGGGCGAGACGCTGTGGACCCTCAACTGGCTGCCGATCGGTGGCTTCGTCCGACTCGAGGGCGAGGACGGCGACGCGGCCGACGACCCGCGCTCCTTCGCCGCGAAGCCGCTCCGAGTCCGCCTGGTGATCCTCGTTGCCGGGGTCGCGATGAACATTGCCCTGGCATTCGTGCTCTTCTTCCTGATCGCGCTCCTGGCCACGCCCGTGTTCGGCGTCCGCATCGGCCAGATCGAGCCGGAATCGCCGGCGCAGGCTGCCGGCCTCAGCGTCGGCGACGAGATCTTCTCGGTCGCGGGCGAGCGGTTCGACCTGTTCGGAGGCCGGAGCGTCCAGCAGGCGCTGCGCGGCCATGCCGGACAGACGGTCGAGATCGGGGTCCGCCATGCCGATGGCACGCAGACCACTGCCAGCGCGACACTCCGACCCGCGGCCGACACGAGCCCGACGCGCGGCGCCCTGGGCGTCGGGCAGCTCGAGCAGACGTACGAGTACGTGGGCCACGACATCGGGACGTCCGCGGGCATCGCCGGTAGCGAGCTGGGTCGCTGGGGCGGCCTGATCATCAGCGGCCTGGGCCAGCTCATCGACGGCCTGATCAAGGACCCGACCGCGCCGCCGCCCGCCTCCGGCCCGATCGGGATCGCCGTCTCCCTTGCCGACATCTTCCTCAGCGTCGGCCCCGTCGTGACGCTGTACGTCGCGGGCATCCTGTCGGTCAATCTCGGGGTCGTGAACATTCTGCCTTTCCCGCCGCTCGACGGCGGCCGGTCGGCAGTGCTGATCATCAAGCGCCTGTTCGGCGCCCGCGTCAGCCTCCGCGCCGAGCGGCTGACCTATGCCGTCGGCTTCGTGTTCCTGATCGCCTTCATCCTGTGGATCTCGGGCTTCGACATCGCCCGCCTCGGCGCCGCGCCATGAGCGCCTCCCGCCGCAGGACCGTGACGGTCGACGTGGGCGGGGTCCCGGTCGGGAGCGGCTACCCGGTCGTCGTGCAGTCGATGACCAACACCGACACGGCCGACTCCGACGCCACCGCGATCCAGGTCGCGCGGCTCGCGCACGCCGGCAGCGAGCTCGTGCGCGTGACGGTCAACAACGACGGCGCCGCGGCGGCGGTTCCCGAGATGCTGCGCAAGCTCCACGACCTCGGGGTCGGCGTGCCGGTCATCGGCGACTTCCACTACGAGTACCCGGAGATGGCGAAGGGCCTGGCGAAGTACCGGATCAACCCCGGCAACGTGGGTGCCAAGCGGCACGACGAGAACTTCCAGACCATCGTCCGGGTCGCGATCGACAACGACAAGCCGGTCCGCATCGGGGTCAACTGGGGCTCGCTCGACCAGGCGCTCCTGACCGACCTCATGGACGTGAACGCGAAGCTGCCCGAGCCGCGCGAGTCCCGCGACGTGATGATCGATGCGATGGTCGAGTCCGCCATGCGTTCCGCGGAGCTGGCCGAGGCGACCGGGCTCGGCCACGACCGGATCATCCTGTCGGCGAAGGTGTCGCGCGTGCGGGACGTGGTCGACGTGTACCGCATCCTCGCCGCCCGCTCCGATTACCCGCTCCACGTGGGGCTGACCGAGGCGGGTCTCGGGATGAAGGGCATCGTCGCCTCGACTGCCGGCCTGTCGATCCTGCTGGAGGAGGGGATCGGGGACACGATCCGGGTCTCGCTCACGCCGGCCCCTGGAGGCGAGCGCGAGGAGGAGGTGCGGGTCGCCCAGCAGGTGCTCCAGTCGATGGGCCTGCGCTCGTTCCTGCCCCAGGTGAGCGCCTGCCCAGGCTGCGGCCGGACCACCTCGACGTACTTCCAGGAGATGGCCGAGCGGATCCAGGGCTTCCTCCGCGACCGCATGCCGGAATGGAAGGTGCGCTACCCCGGGGTCGAGGACCTGACCGTGGCCGTCATGGGCTGCGTCGTCAACGGTCCCGGCGAGTCGAAGCATGCCGACATCGGCATCTCATTGCCGGGCACGTTCGAGGAGCCGGTCGCGCCGGTGTTCATCGACGGCCGGCTCGACCGGACCCTGCGCGGCGAGGGGCTGGTCGACGAGTTCATCGACGTCCTCGAGGGCTACGTCGAACGGCGCTACGGAGCCGCCGTCCCGGCCTGACGCACGGCGCGCTTGGGCGGCCCCGCAGCGCCGCCCGTTTCGCGCTCGGCCGATCTCGTTGTATACTCCGCCGAGCATAAATGGCCGCCTGGGACGTGGGTGACCCCCACGTTTTTTTTCGGCGGCGATACGGTCGTGTCGGGAGAGGAGGCAACGACGACATGAGTCGGGATTTCGTCGGCGCCCTGCTCCAGCTGAACGCCGAGAAGCAGGTCTCGCGCGAGCAGCTTATCCGCACCGTCGAAGAGGCGATCGCGGCCGCCTACCGGCGCGTCGCCAATGAAGAGGACATCCATGTCCACATCGATGCGGACACCGGCTCGATCCGGGTCTACCGCGCCCGCATCGCGACCACCGATCCGATCGACGAGGACGAGCAGCTGACCCACTTCACCCTCGACGAGGCACGCCGCTACAAGGCTGACGCCATTCCCGGCGAGCTCGTCGAGATGGAGCAGCTCGACGGCGATGCGTTCGGGCGCATCGGCGCGCAGACGGCCAAACAGGTCGTGCTGCAGCGGCTCCGCGAGGCGGAGCGCGACGCCGTGTTCGACCAGTTCGCCGATCGCGAGGGCGAGCTCGTGACCGGGACGGTCAACCGCGTCGAACCGCGGGCGATGATCCTGGACATGGGCAAGGGCGTCGAGTCGATCCTCGCCACGACCGAGCAGTCGCCGCTCGAGCACTACCGCATCGGCCAGAACGTGAAGGCCTACGTGCTCGAGGTCCGGCGCACGCCGCGCGGCCCCGCCCTCTTCGTCAGCCGGACGCACAAGGGCTTCCTCAAGCGCCTCTTCGAGCTCGAGGTGCCCGAGATCCACAACGGCACCGTCGAGATCCGGGCGATCGCCCGCGAGGCGGGCAGCCGCTCGAAGGTCGCCGTGGCTTCGCGCCAGGATGGCCTCGACCCGGTCGGCGCCACCGTCGGCCAGCGCGGCGCTCGCGTCCAGGCCGTCGTCGCCGAGCTCGGCGGCGAGAAGATCGACGTGATCCCGTGGAACGACGACCCGGCGATGTTCGTGGCCAATGCCCTGTCGCCGGCGCAGGTCCTGTCGGTCGACATCGACCAGGAACACCGCATCGCCAACGTGACCGTGCCCGAGCGGATGCTCTCGCTCGCCATCGGCCGCGAGGGCCAGAACGCGCGCCTCGCCGCCCGCTTGACCGGCTGGCGCATCGACATCCGCAGCGACGTCTCGGTGGCCGAGGCGAAGGCCGCCGCGAGCGAGGCGAAAGCCGAGGCGCCCGAGCCGAAGACCGAGCCGAGAGTTGCCGCGAAGACCGCAGCCGAGGCCAAGCCCGATCTTGCGGTCGCCGCCAAGGCCGAGGCCGAAACCCAGGCCGAGCCCGACGCGAAGGCAAAGCCCGCGGCAAAGGCCAAGCCCGCAGCAAAGGCGAAGTCGTCGACGAAGGCGAAGGCCGAGCCCGATGCAGCGGCGAGCGAGACCGCGGTGGTCGAGACCAAACCAGCGTCCAAGGCGGCGCCGAAGACGACTCGAACGCGCAAGGCCGCGGCCAAGGCCGAGCCCGAGACCCCCGCTGACGATGCCGACGCGGAGTCCGAGACAAAGGAGCCGGTTGGGGTCGCGGTCGGGCCCGGCCCCGATGCAACCTCGAACGGCGCCTCGAACGACGGCGCGTCGAAGCCGCGCGCCCGGCGCGCCAAGGCCGCCGCGGGCGAGGTGGCGTCGTAGGCGCCGGGGCGGTCGCGCTCGGGCGTCGAGCGGTCCCGACCCGATCCTGCGTCAACTGCCGCGAGGGCCGCGACAAGCGCGACCTGCTGCGGATCGTCCGCGCGCCGGACGGGACGGTCGCCTATGACCCGACCGGCAAGGCGAATGGCCGCGGTGCCTACGTCTGCCATGACGAGGCGTGCATCGCCGGCGCGTTCGCGCGCGGTGGCCTCAGCCACGCCCTGTCCACGCCGGTGCCGGCGGTCCTCGCCGACGAGCTGCGGCGCATCGTGAGCCGGGGGACGTTCGATGGCGCGCAGTAGGAGCGGCACCCGCGGCCGGCGCGGCCCGCGCAAGCCCCAGCGGCGCGATGGCGCCTTCGCCCAGACGGCCGTCCAGGTCGCCGACCCCAAAGAGCGCGGCGCGGTCGAGCTGCCGGCGACGATCACCGTCAAGGAGCTCGCCGAGCTGCTCGGCGTGAACCCGGCCGACGTCATCCGCGAGCTCATCAAGAGCGGCATCTTCGCGACCATCAACCAGCTCATCGACCGCGACACCGCGTCGCTCGTGTCGAGCGAGCTCGGCTACGAGGTCGCCGAGGTGCAGGCGGCGGGCGCCGCCCCGGCCGGCGACGACGGCCAGGAAGCACCGTCCCTCGCCACCAAGGAGGAGCTGTTCACCGAGGACGACACGGCTGACCTCGTCGATCGCGCCCCGATCGTCACGGTCATGGGCCACGTCGACCACGGCAAGACGAGCCTGCTCGACGCCATCCGCTCGACCACCGTCGCGGCCGGCGAGCGGGGTGGGATCACCCAGCACATCGGCGCGAGCGAGGTCGAACGCGGCGACCGGCGTGTCGTCTTCCTCGACACGCCCGGCCACGAGGCGTTCACGGCGATGCGCGCTCGCGGTGCGAGGGTGACCGACATCGCGGTCGTGGTCGTCGCCGCCGATGACGGCGTGATGCCCCAGACGCTCGAGGCGATCAGCCACGCCAAGGCCGCCAAGGTCCCGATCATCATCGCGCTGAACAAGATCGACAAGCCGGACGCGAACCCGGATCGGGTCAAGACCGAGCTGACCGAGGCGGGCGTGGTCATCGAGGAGTACGGCGGCGACACCCCGCTCGTGCCGGTCTCGGCGAAGACCCGGGTCGGGCTCGACGATCTCGTCGACATGGTCCTGCTCGTCGCCGACCTGCAGGAGCTCAAGGCGAACCCCGAGCGCTCCGCGATCGGCACGATCGTCGAGGCGCGCATGGACAAGGCCCGTGGCCCCGTCGGGACCGTCCTGGTCCAGACCGGCACGCTCAATGTCGGCGACGTGATCGTGGTCGGCGAGACGTTCGGCCGGGTGCGCGCGCTCGAGGACGAACACGGGAAGCGGATCAAGAAGGCCGGTCCGGCGACCCCGGCCTTGATCCTCGGCCTGTCCGAGGTCCCGGAGGCGGGCGACATCCTGCGCGTCGTCGCCGACGAGAAGGCAGCCCGCGCCGCCGTCGAGGCCCGTCGCGTCGAGCTCGCCGCGAAGGGCGGAGAGGGGAGTGGCCGCGCCACCCTCGAGGACCTGTACCGCCAGATCCAGGCCGGTCAGGCCAAGGAGCTGCGGATCGTCCTCAAGGCGGACGTGTCCGGCTCGCTCGGCGCGATCACCCACGCCCTCGGGCAGCTCAAGACCGACGAGGTCAAGCTGAACGTGCTGTACGAGGGCGCCGGCGAGATCAGCGACAACGACATCCTGCTCGCCTCGGCGTCGAACGCCATCGTCGTCGGGTTCAACACCTCGATCAGCGACACGGCGCGCCGCGCGGCCGACGCCGAGCGGGTCGACGTCCGGATGTACGACATCATCTACCAGCTGACCGACGACATCGAGAAGGCGCTCAGCGGCCTGCTCGAGCCGGAGCAGGTCGAGGTCGTCGAGGGCCGCGCCGAGGTGCGCAAGATCATCAAGGTCGGGCGGCAGGTGATCGGCGGCTCGTACGTGACCGACGGCCGGATCGTGCGCAGCGGCAGCGTCCGCATCTGGCGCGGCGGCAAGGTGATCGGCACCGACAAGATCGAGTCGCTCCGCCGCTTCAAGGACGACGTGCGCGAGGTCCAGACCGGCTTCGAATGCGGCATCAGCCTGGTGTCGACGACCGACATCGTCGAAGGCGATGTCCTTGAGTGCTTCACCACGCAGACGGTAAGCCGCTCGGCGGTCGCCTGAGCGCGCACCGACACCGAGGCGGGAGCCCGCGATGACCGCCCGAACCGATCGCATCGACCAGCTGCTGCGCCAGGAGATCGGCGAGATCCTGGCCCGCGACGTCCAGGACCCGCGGATCGGCTTCGTGACCATCACCGACGTCGAGACCGCGCCGGATCTCTCCACTGCCCGGGTCTGGGTCAGCGTGATCGGCCAGCCCGAGGAACGGGACCGGACGATCCGCGCGCTCGAGCGGGCGATGCCCTTCGTGCGCCACGAGCTCGGCTCGCGCATCCGGCTGCGCCGCATCCCCGAGCTCCACGTCCGCACCGACGACACGGCCCAGCGAGGCACTCGCGTCATGCAGCTCCTGGCCGAGCTGGAGGCCGGCCAGACTCCGCAAGACGAAGCGCCGATCGCCGAGTCCCTGCCCACGCCCGTGCCGCGCATCCCGCCGCCCCCGGCCGCTCCCGATCGTGGTGGGCGCCGGCGGACGCACCCGCGACGATGACGGTCGACCTCAGCCCCTGGCTCGACGCCGTGCCGCCGGCAGCCGCCGACGCCATCGCCGCGGCACGCCACGCCCTCGTCGCCTGCCACGAGAACCCTGATGCCGACACCCTCGGTGCCGCGCTCGGCGTGGAGGCGATCGTCCGGCACCACGGCGGAAAGGCGACCCTGATTTCGACGGATCCGGTCCCGCCGCTGTACGCGTTCCTCGAGGGCATGGACCGGTTCGTCGCCGATCCGGACGACAACGGCGACTACGACCTCCTCGTCGTCTGCGACTGCGGCTCGCTCGAACGGCTGGGCGGGGTTCTGGAGCGCCACCGGGCGTTGTTCGAGCGGTTGCCCCGGGTGCTGGTCGACCATCACGCCTCGAACACGGACGGCGGTCCGCGCGACTGGGTCGACCCCACCGCGGCCGCGACGTGCGAGCTCGTCGCGTTGCTCGCGAGACGCCTGTCGGTGCCGCTCGACGCCGGGAACGGCGCACTGGCGGCGGCGCTGATGGCCGGCATCGTCATGGACACCTCGACGTTCGCGCATCCGAACTCGACGCCGCGCACCCTCGCCGTCTCGGCAGCGCTCGTCGCTTCCGGCGCCCCGCTCTCCGAGATCTCCCGGCGGCTCTACCGCTCCAAGCCCGACGCCCAGCTGCGGCTCTTCGGGCGGGTGCTGGACCGGCTCGAGGTGAGCGACGGCGGCAAGGTCATCCACAGCTCCCTGTCCGATGCCGATCTTGCCGCGACGGGCACCCTGTCGTCGCATTCGGAGGGGCTCATCGACCTCCTCGCCCAGTCCGAGACCGCCGAGGTTGCGATCCTGTTCAAGGAGGACGGGCCGTCCGCGACCCGGGTCTCCGTGCGCACGAAACCCGGCGGCGTCGACGCGACGGTGCTGACCGGCGTGTTCGGCGGTGGGGGTCACGCTCGAGCGGCCGGCGCGACGATCGCCGCGCCCCTGCCCGAGGCACGCACCCGCTTCCTCGCCGAGGCCGAGCGCCAGGCGGACGCGGTCTCACGCGCCGCAACGGCCTGAGCCCGGGCGTGCCCCGCCAACCCGATCATCCCGGCATGCACGGCGTCCTCGTCGTCGCCAAGCCCGCGGGCCCGACGTCGCACGACGTCGTGGCGCTGGTTCGGAGGCTTGCCGGTACACGCCGCGTCGGCCACGGCGGGACGCTCGATCCGTTCGCCTCGGGCGTGCTGCCGCTGTTCCTCGGCGGTGCGACGCGCCTCGTCGAGTACCACCTCGCCGACGACAAGTCGTACCGGGCCACGATCTGCTTCGGCGCGACGTCGACCACCGACGACCTCGACGGCGAGCTGACGCCGGTGTCCGGCCCCGTCGTGACGCGCGCCGCCGCTGAAGCTTCGCTCCGGGGATTCCTTGGGCCGCAGCTGCAGCAGCCGCCCGCGTACTCCGCGATCCAGGTCGGTGGTCGACGGGCGTACGCGATGGCGCGCGCGGGCGAGACGGTCGTGCTCGCGCCGCGGCAGGTCGAGATCAAGCGCCTCGAGCTCCTCGAGTGGAACGACGAGGACCCCGAGCGGCCGATCGCGATCGTCGATGTGACCTGCTCCGCAGGGACGTACATCCGAGCGCTCGCACGCGACCTGGGTGCTCAGCTTGGAACCGGGGCCTACCTCGGCGCGCTGGTTCGCACGGTGAGCGGGCCCTTCGCGCTGGACGGCGCACGCTCGCTCGACGAGATCCGCAGCGCCGCCGCGGCGTCCGGCCCCGACGGCATCCGCGAGCTCCTCCTCCCGCCCGACACCGGCCTCGACGCCCTGCCCGCCGTCTCGCTCACGCCCGACGAGATCGCGGACGCCGGCCAGGGCCGTTTCGTGCGGCCGGCGGCCGGGCTCCGTGACGCCGCGGACGGCGAGGCGCTGCGCCTCCTCGACGGGGACGGCGCGATCGTCGGGATGGGCCGCCGCGATGGCGCCCGCGTCGCCCCGACCAAGATCCTCCACCGCTGAGGTCGCCGCGATGGATGGCTCAGGCGCGCGGTCATCGATGGTCGTCGTCGACGGCATCGACGCGCTCGAGCCGACAATGGGCCGGTTGTTCGCGGTGGTGGGCGTATTCGACGGCCTGCACCTGGGTCACGGCTACCTTCTCGGTGAGCTCCGGCGCGTGGCCGCCGAGCATCACGCCAGACCCACGGTGATCACCTTCGACCACCATCCCGACGAGATCCTCAAGGGCGCAGCTCCGCCGCTGCTGTGCGATCCGGAGGAGCGGCTCGAGCGGCTCGCGACGGCGGGCGTCGAGGTCACGGTCATCGAGACGTTCGACCGGGCACTTCGGGAGACGCCGTACGACGCCTGGGTCGGGCGCATCGCCGACCGTGTCGACCTGGCGGGTTTCCTGATGACGCCCGAGTCGGCGTTCGGCTACGAACGCCGCGGGACCCCGGACACCGTCGCCGAGCTCGGCCGGACGCTTGGCTACGAGGTCGTCGTCGTGCCCCAGTTCACGCTCGACGGCGAGCCGATCAAGAGCTCGGACATCCGCGCCGCGATCGCCGCCGGGGACCTCGCGCGAGCGGCCCGAATGCTGGGCCGTCGAGTGGCAGTCGTCGGGAACGTCGAGCGCACGCCACGCGATACCACGCCGCTCACGTTCGCCATGCCCGTCGCGCTTCCGCCTGGGGGCGTGTATGAGGCCTTCGTGCGGACAGCGGGAGGATCGGTCCGCAACCGCCAGGCGCTGATCGACGAGACCGGCGTTCGGCTCGAGCCTGCCGTCCCGGCGACGACGGGCGCCCGGCTGGCTGTCGAGCTGGTCCAGATCCTGCGTGATCGACCTTCGACTGCTACCATCCGCCGGTCATAGTTGGAAGTGGAAGAGAACCAATAGTTTTGTTCGTGTCGGAGGACCGAGTGCCGCTCGCGCCCGAGGGGAAGCAGGAGCTCATCACCGAGTACGCTGTCACCGACGGCGATACCGGCTCGCCGGAGGTCCAGATCGCGCTCTTGACCGAGCGGATCAAGGCCCTGACGGACCATCTCCGCAGCTTTCCCAAGGACAACCATTCGCGACGCGGCCTCCTCAAGCTCGTCGGCCAGCGCCGTCGCCTTCTCGCATACCTGCTGAAGAAGGACAACGCACGCTACCGCGCCGTCATCGGACGGCTCGGACTCCGCCGCTAACCCTTCACGCGGCTCCGCCCGGACAGGGCAGAGGAGCGCAGGGAACGCGACGCTGACCGGCTCGCCGCCAGGTTGGTCCCTCTGCACGGCAGAGAGGATTTGCACCCAGTGCCACAGGTCTTCGAGACCCAGCTCGGTGGTCGAACGCTGACCATCGAAACCGGCCGGCTTGCCAGGCTCGCCGGCGGCTCCGTCACCGTCCGCTACGGCGACACCATGGTGCTCGGCACCGCGAACAGGTCGGAGCCCAGGCCGGGCCTCGATTTCTTCCCGCTCACCGTCGACTTCGAAGAGCGGATGTATGCGGCGGGCAAGATCCCGGGCGGCTTCATCAAGCGCGAATCGCGCCCGTCCGAGACGGCCATTCTCGCCGCCCGCCAGACGGACCGACCGATCCGCCCGCTGTTTCCCGAGGGCTACAAGGACGACATCCAGCTCGTCATCACCGTTCTCTCGACCGATCAGGAGAACAACCCGGACGTTCTCGGCACCGTCGCCGCCTCGGCCGCATTGAACCTCTCCGAGATTCCGTTCAACGGGCCCGTCGGTGCGGTCCGAGTCGGACGGATCGACGGCGAGTTCGTGGTCAACCCGACGCACAGCCAGCTCGACGAATCCGAGCTCGACCTGATCGTCTCGGGCACCCGCGACGCGATCATGATGGTCGAGGCCGGCGCAAAGCTTCTGCCCGAGGAAGTGATGGCCGAGGCCATCCTGTTCGGGCACCGATCCCTGCAACCGCTCATCGACATCCAGGAGCAGGTCCGGGAGGCGGTGGGCAAGCCAAAGCGCATTCCCTACATCGAGCCCCAGACCGGCTCGGTGCTCGAGTTCGCATCGGCGACCGATGCGAAGCGCGAGCTCGTCGTGCTCGACGTCGAGACGACCGGCACGGATCCGAAGATGTCCGACCTCCTCGAGGTCGCGGCGGTCAAGATCAAGGGCACCAAGGTCGTCGACCGCTGGTCGACGTTGGTCGACCCCGGCCGCCCGATCATCGGCAACCAGATGCACGGGATCACGGACAAGGACGTCAAGGGCGCTCCCAGCCCGAAGCAGGCCGCGGAGCAGCTGCTCAAGTTCGTCGGGGACGCAACCCTCGTCGGACACAACGTCGGCTTCGACCTCGGGTTCATCGAAGAGGCCAGGGGCGACGGGTTCCGCTTCTCTCCGGGCTCGTACCTCGACACGCTCGTGATCGCCCGTGAGGGCTACCCCGGCGCCGAGTCATACAAGCTCCCCGACCTGGCGCGCTTCTTCGGCATCGAGCTGGCCCAGAGCCATCGCGCCCTGCCCGACGCCGAGGCGACCGCCAACCTCCTCCTGTGGTTCGCCAACGACCTGCCGGGCCGGATCTCCAAACTGCGGGAGTCGATCGCCGACGCAGTCCGGGCCCAGCGCAACGGTGGCGACACCAACGCCCTGCTCGACGCGGCGCGTCGTGACGCCCGTGTCAGCAAGAGCCTGTTCAACCTGGTCCAGAAGAAGACCGTTCGCCGCGTCGTCATCGACGAAGGGATCCGGATCGACGGCCGAGGCCTGACCGATATCCGACCGATAACGATCGAGGTGGGCCTCATCCCGCGCGCGCATGGCTCGGGTCTCTTCACCCGCGGTGAGACACAGGCCCTCACCGTGGCCACCCTCGGTGCGTCCTCGGACGTCCAGCGGATCGACACCATCAGCCCGGAGACCGAGAAGCGCTACATCCACCATTACAACTTCCCGCCGTACAGCACCGGCGAGAACAAGCCCATGCGCGGACCAAGCCGGCGTGACATCGGGCACGGTCACCTCGCCGAGCGTGCCCTTGTTCCGGTCCTGCCGAGCCAGGAGGAGTTCCCGTACGTGATCCGCCTCGTCAGCGAGTGCGTCACGTCGAACGGCTCCACCTCGATGGCATCCACCTGCGGCTCAACCCTCGCCCTGATGGACGCGGGCGTGCCGATCACGGCGCCCGTTGCGGGGGCCGCGATGGGCCTCATCACCGAACCCGACGGCACGTTCGTCGTCCTGACCGACATCCTCGGCAAGGAAGATGCGATCGGGGACATGGACTTCAAGGTCACCGGGACCCGCGAAGGCGTCACCGCGCTGCAGATGGACATCAAGGTCCAGGGCATCAGCGAGGCGATCATCCGCGAGGGCCTCAAGCAGGCGCTCGCGGCCCGTCTCACGATCCTCGACAAGATGGCCGAGGTCCTGCCCGAGGTTCGCCCTGACATGAGCGACTTCGCGCCCCGGATCATCACCATCAAGATCAACCCCGAGAAGATCCGCGAGATCATCGGCAAGGGCGGCTCCATGATCCGCAAGATCCAGGAGGAGACGCAGACCGAGATCAACGTCGAGGACGACGGCTCGGTCGAGATCGCCGCGGTGAGCGGCGAGAACTCGCGCAAGGCGATCCAGTGGATCGAGAGCCTGACGCGCGAGGTCGAGATCGGCGCCCTCTACCTCGGCAAGGTCACCCGGATCATGGGCTTCGGCGCCTTCGTCGAGATCCTGCCCGGCAAGGAGGGCCTCGTCCGCATCGGCGAGCTCGCGGACTACCACGTCCCGACCGTCGAGGACGTGGTCAGCGTCGGCGACGAGGTGATGGTCGTGGTGATCGAGATCGATCGCCAGGGCCGCATCAACCTGTCGCGCAAGGCGGCCATGCAGCGGCACCTGGCCAAGGAGCCGGTGACCGCCTGACGACTCCATCCACCGAACCCGATCGAGACCCCGGCCCCCGCCGGGGTCTCGCGTTTCTCAAGCGCCGCGTGAGGGTGCTCGTTGCGGCGGCTCATCAAAGGTTGCCTACACCCGCCGAAGGGTCGGAGGCTCCACGTACCGAGCGACTTCCTCCGACGCATCACTCGGCAGGTGATGCATCCATCCGGTGACGGGTGGGTGTGAACGCGCCGGCGGGTACAGGCAACATCCAGTGAGTCTCGCGATGGCGATATGGCCAGTTGGACGTGCCGTTGGTCGAGTCCAGAGATGGCTCGGCTATACTCCCGAACGTGCCCGCTTGACCTGAATCCCTGCGGAGCCATGCCCGGAGCCGTCCCCGGATGAGCCAGCCGACCCCCTTCACCGTTGCCGTCGTCGGCGCCACCGGCGTCGTCGGTCGGACGATGCTCCAGGTGCTGGGCGAGCGCGCGTTCCCGACGGGTGAGCTGCGTTTGCTCGCCTCCGGCCGGTCTGCCGGGCGGACCGTGCAGGTCGGGAGTCGATCGATCGAGATCGGCGAGGCGCTGCCCGAGGCGTTCGACGGCGTCGAGATCGCGTTGTTCAGCGCGGGGGCCGACATCTCGCGCGTCCTGGCGCCCCAGGCGGTGGCGCGCGGCGCCACGGTGATCGACAACTCGTCGGCCTGGCGCATGGACCCGAACGTGCCGCTGGTCGTCAGCCAGGTGAACCCGGACGACCTCGCCTCCCACGAGGGGATCGTCGCCAACCCGAACTGCTCGACCATGCAGCTCGCCCCCGTCCTGATGGCTTTGCGTGACTCGGTGGGCATCGAGCGGGTCATCGTGGACACCTACCAGTCCGTCTCGGGGACCGGCGCCGATGCGGTCGCAGAGCTGGAGGGGCAGATCCGCGCCCACGTGGCCGGCGAGGCGAAGCAGGCGAGCGTCTACCCGCATCCGATCGCGTTCAACGCCCTGCCCGAGATCGACGTCTTCCTCGACAACGGCTACACGAAGGAGGAATGGAAGGTCGTCACCGAGAGCCGCAAGATCCTGCACCTGCCGGACCTGCGGATCTCGTGCACCGCGGTGCGCGTGCCGGTCTTCGTCAGCCACTCCGAGGCAGTCCACGTCGAGACGCGCGAGCCGGTGACGCCCGAGCGAGCGCGGCGGCTGTTCGGGGCGGTATCCGGGGTCGTGGTCAAGGACGACCCGGCCGGGCACGAGTACCCGCTGGCGAGCGATGCGGCGGGGCGCGACGAGGTCTTCGTCGGCCGCGTCCGCCAGGACCCCTCGATCGCGAACGGCCGCGGGCTCGCCTTCTGGGTGGTCTCGGACAACCTGCGCAAGGGCGCGGCGACGAACGCGATCGAGCTCGCGGAGGCGCTGGTGGAGCGCGGCTGGGTCCGCGCCCGGTCGCGGCGCGAGGCCGTCGAGGCGCCCGCGTGACGGCGGGCGAGGCGACCGTTGAAGCGACCACGACCGAGCAGCGGCGAGCCGCGCTGGAGGCGATCGCCGCGGAGGTGCGAACGTGCACGCGCTGCCGCCTCGCGGAGGGTCGCACGAAGGCCGTCCCGGGCGAGGGTCACCCGGACACAGAGGTGCTGTTCGTGGGCGAAGGCCCCGGCCAGACCGAGGACGCGCAGGGCCGACCGTTCGTGGGCCGCGCCGGCGAGCTCCTCGTCAAGCTGCTCGCCTCGATCGGCTGGCGTCGCCAGGAGGTCTTCATCACCAACATCGTCAAGTGCCGGCCACCCGGCAACCGCGATCCCGAGCCGGACGAGATCGCGGCCTGCGCGCCGTACCTCCAGCGGCAGCTGGAGGTGCTCGATCCCGCCGTCGTCGTGACTCTCGGCCGGTTCTCGATGGCCCACTTCCGGCCCGGCGAGCGGATCACCCAGATCCACGGTACCCACGCCCCGGCGCCGGCGGCCACCGGAGCGCGAGATGCGTTGGCCTACGCGCTCTTCCACCCCGCGGCGGCGCTCCGCAGCACGGACGTGGAACGCCAGAGCTACGACGACATGGCCGGCCTGCCGCGGGTCCTCGGCGCGGCACGCGCACGTCGGGCAGGGGCGCCCCCCGAGTCGGGCAACCCGCCCGCTGAGGCGCCGGACGCGCCGATCATCCCGCCTGACCCCGGCGACGACGCGCCGACCCTGTTCTGACCGGAGGCCAGATGCCCAAGCAACCCCCGAGCGAGGGCTCGGGCGACCAGCCGCTCCGGATCATCCCGCTCGGCGGGGTGGGCGAGATCGGCAAGAACATGTACGTCATCGAGTACGGCGACGACATCGTCGTGATCGACTGCGGGCTCATGTTCCCGGACGAGGAGATGTTCGGGATCGACCTCGTCGTGCCCGACGTCGCCTACCTGCGCGAGCGCCGGGAGAACGTCAAGGCGTTCCTGATCACGCACGCCCACGAGGACCACGTCGGCGGGCTGCCGTACATCCTGCCCAACTTCCCGGGCGTGCCCGTCTACGCATCCACCCTCGCCCGGGGCCTGCTCGGGATCAAGATCAAGGAGCACAAGCTCACCTCGAACCCGCTCCTGCCGCTCGACCCCGGCGACCACCTCGAGATCGGGCCGTTCACGGCGATGCCGTTCCGGGTCGGCCACTCGATCCCGGACGCGATGGGCATCGCCCTGCGCACGCCGGTCGGCACCATCGTCCACACCGGCGACTTCAAGGTCGACCACACGCCGGTCGACGGCAAGCTGTTCGACTTCGCCGTCCTCGGCCAGCTCGGCGCGGAAGGGGTCCTGTGCCTGCTGTCCGACTCGACGCGCGCCGAGAGCCCCGGCTACACGCCATCCGAGCGCACGGTCGGCGAGGCCTTCCGGGAGATCATGGAGCCGCTCGATGGGCGGGTCATCGTCGCCACCTTCGCCAGCAACATCGCGCGCATTCAGCAGGTCCTCGACGCGGCGGCGACCTTCGACCGCAAGGTCTCGGTCATCGGCCGGTCGATGGAGCAGAACTTCCGGATCGCGGCCGACCTCGACTACCTGCGCTACGCGCCCGACCAGATCGTGGCCAAGGACAAGATCGGCGAGGTCCCGTCGGGCCAGCTCGTGGTGGCCACGACCGGCTCGCAGGGAGAGCCGATGTCCGGCCTGGCCCGGATGGCCAACCGCGACCACCGGTTCGTCGAGATCGAGCCCGGGGATACCGTGATCCTCAGCGCGAGCCCGATCCCGGGCAACGAGGAATACGTCGCCCGGACGATCGACAACCTGTTCAAGGCCGGCGCGAACGTGATCTACCACGCCATCCGTCACGCCCACGTCTCCGGCCACGCGAGCCAGGAGGAGCTCAAGCTGATGCTCAACCTGACCCGCCCCAAGTACTTCATGCCGATCCACGGCGAGTTCCGGATGCAGGTCCACCACGGCCGGCTCGCCGTCGAGACGGGCGTCGCGCCGGAGAACGTGTTCATCATCGAGAACGGCACGCCGATCGAGTTCTGGGCCGACGGCTCGGCACGCCGCGGCCAGCCGGTGCAGGCGGGCTATGTGTTCGTCGACGGCCTGTCCGTGGGCGATGTGGGCGAGATCGTGCTGCGCGACCGGCGCGCCCTGGCCAGCGACGGCATGTTCATGGTCGTGGTCACCGTCGACAAGCAGACCGGCAAGGTGGTCGGGCGGCCCGAGATCATCACCCGCGGCTTCGTCCACGGCAATGAGCAGGACCCGATCATCGACGAGGCGATCCGGCGGGTGATGGAGGCGGTCGAGCACCCGGGCGACCACATCAGCGAGATCGCGCTGCTCAAGAGCCAGATCAAGGACGGCGTGTCGCGCTTCCTGTTCGAGCAGACGAAGCGCCGGCCGATGGTCTTCCCGGTCGTGGTGGAGGTGTAGGTGGCGCGGCGGCGACGCGCGGCCCGGCGGCGCAGGAGCGGCTTCGACCTCGGGCGGTTCCGCCTGCCCGACGTCGGGCAGGAGGTCGCCCGCTCGCTCGTCGGGATCACGCTGCTCGTGCTCGCGGCGGTGACGCTCATCGCGTTCATGCCCGGCGAGGGCTCCGTGACGACCTGGTTCAGGGACACCGTCGGGCCGTGGTTCGGCAGCCTGCGCTGGCTGCTGCCGTTCCTGCTGCTCGCGACCGGCTGGTACATCGAGTGGGGGCCGGGCAAGACGCCGGGCTCCGGCTGGGGCCTGACCCTTCTCGGCGTCGTGATCGCGTACTGCGGGCTGCTCGGCGCGGCATCGGTGGTCAAGCCGGCGGCCCCGCCCGTCGGTGCCGGCGGCGGCCGTGTCGGGACGTTCCTCGCCGAGGGGCCGTCCACGTGGTTCACGTCGGTCGGGGCGTTCATCCTGCTGGCCGGCCTCGGGATTGCCGGCGTCCTGATCGCGTTCAACCTGCGGCTCAACCAGCTCACCCGGCCGATGACCGCGATCGGGCGGTGGCTCAGCTCCAGCGCGGCCGCGAGCATGCGCCGCGAGCCCGGCGCCACGAACGGCGCGGGCGGCCGAGGCAACGGGGCCACCGCGAACGGCGGCTCGATTCGCGCCGGCGGTCGGGCGCGAGGCTCGCGCGTGGTCGGGGGGCCGGCGGACGTCGCCGGCCAGACCGGAATCTGGGGCGAGGACAGCCCGGCGCCGATGCCCTCCGCCGTGCCCACGTCGGCCACGTTGGCGCCGGCGCGGAGCTCCGGGGCGGGCTCGGCCGCCACCGCGACCGCCGTCGACGAGCGGCCGCGCCCGTTGCGCGACCCGGACGACGTGACGGACGCCTCGGACTCACCGCCGACGCGCGAGCGGCGCGAGTACACGCTGCCCGGTCTCGACCTCCTCGACCAGACCGTGGAGCCCGCTGCGCCGGGGGGCGAGGAGGTGATCCATCGACGGACCGAGGAGATCATCATCAAGAAGCTCGCCAGCTTCGAGATCGCAGCCCAGATCGTCGGCCGCAATGCAGGTCCCGTGGTGACCCAGTACGAGGTCCAGCCCGCGCCGCACGTCAAGGTCAGCCGGATCGAGGCCCTCGCCGACGACCTGGCCATGGCCCTCGCCGCGCGGACGCTGCGCATCGAGGCGCCGATCCCGGGCAAGAGCGCGGTCGGCATCGAGATCCCGAACCAGGACTTCAACGTGGTCACCCTGCGCGGGATCCTCGAGTCGCTCGACTTCAGCACCGGCTCGAGGCTCACGTTCGCGCTCGGCCGCGACGTGGCGGGGCGGGCCCAGGCGGTCGACCTGGCCAAGATGCCCCACCTGCTCATCGCGGGCGCGACCGGCTCGGGCAAGAGCGTCATGGTCAACGCTTTGATCACGAGCCTGCTGTGCAACGCCAGCCCCGATGACCTGCGCATGATCCTGGTCGACCTCAAACGGGTCGAGCTGGCCGCGTACAACGGCCTGCCCCACCTGCTCGTGCCGGTCATCACGGAGCCGGACCGGGCCAAGGCCGCCCTCAAGTGGGCCGTCAACGAGATGGAGAGCCGGTACCGGCGCTTCGCCGGCGCGACGGCGCGCAACATCCGGGCCTACAACGAGGGCCGCGCCGACCCGGCCGACCGGATGCCGTACATCGTGCTCGTGGTCGACGAGCTGGCCGACCTGATGATGCGCGAGGGCAAGCACGTCGAGGATCCGATCGTGCGGCTCGCCCAGAAGGCCCGCGCGACGGGCATCCACATGGTCCTCGCCACGCAGCGGCCCTCGGTCAACGTCGTCACCGGCCTGATCAAGGCCAACTTCCCGTCACGGATCGCCTTCGCCATGGCGTCCCAGATCGACTCGCGCACCATCCTCGACGCGCCCGGCGCCGAGGACCTCATCGGACGAGGCGACATGCTCTACCAGCCGTCGGACCTGCCGCGACCGATGCGCCTGCAGGGCGTCTTCGTGTCCGATCACGAGATTGCGAAGGTCACCGGCCACTGGAAGGACCAGATCGAGGACGCGCACTACGACATGTCGATCGTGGCGAGCGACGAGGACGGGACGGGTTCGCTCGAGGACCTCGGCGACGACGACAAGGACCGGCTCTTCGACGATGCCCGGGAGGTCATCCGGGAGTACGATCGCGCCTCGGCGTCGCTGCTCCAGCGGCGCCTGAAGGTCGGCTATGCGAGGGCCGCACGCATCATCGACCAGCTGGAGGCGCGCGGGTACATCGGCGCGTTCGATGGCTCGAACGCGCGCGCGGTGCTCCGACGCGACACCGCGGGCCGGGACGGCGGCGGCGACCCCGGGGATGATTGACGCATGACCGCCCGCGATCAGGCGCGTCGCGCGGCGCAGCGCTTCGGCGTGGGCGAGCGGACCGACGCGATCGACCCGGGACCGAGCCTGCCCGATCGGCTGACCGCGGCGCGCGAGCACAAGGGCGTCGACCTCGTCCGGGCCGAGCGCGACACCAAGATCCGGGTGCGCTACCTGAGCGCCCTCGAGTCGGGCGACTACCGCGACCTGCCCGGGGCCGTGTACACGAAGGGCTTCCTGCGCAACTACGCCATCTACCTCGGGCTCGACCCGGAGGACGTGCTGCGCCAGTGGCGCCGCGAGCGTGGCGAGGCGACGGCGCCCGAGCCGGCGATCGTCCCGCCGCGGCCCCTCGCCGAGCCGGCGCGGCCGCTCAACTTCTCGCCGTCGGTGGTGGTCGCGGCGCTCCTCACCGCGGGCGTGGTGCTGTTCTTCATTTACCTCTCCTCCCAGCTCCTGCGCTATTCGCGCCCGCCGGACCTGGCCGTGACGAATCCCGCCCAGGCGGTGATCGACGTCGAGGAGTCAAAGACGTCGTACCGGCTCGCGGGCACGTCGACGGCCGGCGCGACGATCTCGATCCTCACGCCCGGCCAGGAGCAGCCGTACCGGACCACGGCCCAATCCGACGGGACCTGGGCGATCCAGGTCGACCTTCGCAGGGGGCAGAACCGGTTCGAGATCAGCGCGGTGAACCCCGAGACGGGCAAGGAGGCGGAGACGCCGCGGACCGTCGTGATCACCGTGCCGTTCCTGGTCTTCCAGGCGCCGACGCTGACGGTCACCCAGCCGGTCGAGGGCACGACGTACGGCAACGGCGCGATCGCCGTGGAAGGCACGACCACCAATGCCCAGACCGTGATGGCGACAGCCACGTTCCTCGGCGCCGCCCCGGGGGCCCCGGCTCCCGGAGCCAGCGCCGAGCCGGCCAAGGGCACGACGATGAACGTCGCCGAGGACGGCTCATTCGAGTTCGCGCCGCTCGAGCTGACCGCCGGGCGCTGGGCGATCACCGTCACGGCCACGTCCGCGCAGGGCCAGACCGCGACGCAGACGCGGAACATCGTCGTCGCGTACAGCGGGGTCAACCTCGTCGTCGCCATCCGGGGCAACCCGGCGTGGGTCAAGGTCTGGGTCGACGGCGAGCTCGTCGGTCCCCAGAGTGGGCGCGTCTTCGCCGCGGGCAAGACGATCACGTTCCACGGCACGACGTCCGTCGAGGTCCGCACGGGATCGTCGGGCAGCACCCACTTCGCCCTCAACGGCGTGAGCCTCGGCGTGCTGGGCAAGTCCGGGGTCCCCGAGACCTGGCTGTTCAAGCCGCCCGATCCACCGGTCAAGACGCAGCGGACGTAGGCGTGGCCGAAGGCCTCGTCGCGCTCGCCGAGCGACTCCAGGGCATCTGCCTCGGCCGCGGCATCACGGTCGCGCTCGCCGAATCGTGCACCGGCGGCCTCGTCGCCTCCACGATCACCGCAGTGCCCGGCTCCTCGGGCTACTTCGTTGGCGGCGTGGTGTCGTACTCCAACGCGGCCAAGGAGTCGCTCCTCGGCGTTCCTCCCGCGACCCTCGCCGCGCACGGCGCCGTGAGCGCGCAGGTCGCGAAGGCCATGGCGATCGGGGCACAGGCGCGGTTCGAGGCGACCCTCGCGGTCGCCGTCACGGGCATCGCCGGACCAGACGGCGGGAGCGACGAGAAGCCGGTGGGCCTCACCTACGTGGGCCTGGCCGATGCCGCCGGCGCGGACGTGCGGCGGTTCGCCTTCGGCGGGGATCGCGCCGCGAACCGCGAGGCGGGCACGCAGGCCGCGCTGGAGTGGCTCATCGAGCGCGCCGAGGCCACGCGCGGCTCGCCGCCGTGACCCGCACGCCGGCCGAGCTCGGCGCAGGCCTCGCGCCGGCACGCCCCGCGCGACCCATCCGCCCCGGGGAGCGGATCCACGTGGTCGGGATCGCGGGTGCCGGCGCCTCCGCCGCTGCGTTGCACGCTCGCGCCGCCGGCGCCGTCGTGACCGGCTGCGACTCCGGGGGGCCGTCGCCCTACACCGTGGCGCTCGAGGCCGTGGGCATCCGGATGGCGTGGACCCATGACCCGGCCCACGTCGCGGCCGCGCGGCCGGATCGGCTGTCCGTGACCAAGGCCCTGACCGCGATCTCGCCGGACCACCCCGAGCTGCTCGCAGCCGCTCGCGCGGGCGTCCCGCTCGAGCCGTGGCAGCAGCTGGTGGCGGATGCCGCGGACGGCCGGGAGCTCCTGGCGGTCGCAGGCACCCACGGCAAGAGCACCACGGCTGGCTGGCTCACCTGGATCCTTGCGGAGGCCGGACTCGACCCGTCCGCGTTCGTGGGCGCCCTGCTGCCTGCTTCGCTGACCGGTGGCATCCCCGCCACGGCCAGAATCGGGGCGGGGAAGGCCTTCGTCGTCGAAGCCGACGAGTACGCCGGCAACTTCGACTCGTACTTCCCTGACGTCGTCGCGCTCACGACGATCGAATGGGACCACCCGGACGTCTTCCGGGATCGAGCCGCCGTCATCGACACCTTCGCGCGCTGGCTGCGCCGAGTCCCGGCCGCGACCGTCGTCGCGAACCTGGCCGACTCGGGGGTTGTCGAGCTGCTCGGTGGACTGCAGGGCGACGCGTCGAGGTTCGGTGCCATGATCGGGACACTGCTGGTCGGCGCCGAGCCGGCGTCCGCTGGCGGCTCGGAGCCATCGGAGCTGCTGATGGACGCCCGGATCGCCGGCGAGGCGGTCGAGCGGACGCCCGACGGGACCGTGCTCGAAATCGACGGGATCGCCGCCGCGACTCCGCGGGTTCACCTGTCGGCCGCGGGGGACCACAACGCTGCAAATGCCCTGGTGGCGCTCGCGACCGCCCTGGCGCTGGCGGCGCGGGGTTCACGGGATGCGGCGATCGGCGATCGGCTGTTGTCGGGCCTCGCGAGCTTCCCGGGCATCGGGCGGCGCCTCGAGCGCAAAGGCGAGGTCGGCGGGGTTGTCGTCTACGACGACTATGGCCATCACCCGACCGCGATCCGCGCGACGATCGCCGCCCTCCGCCAGCGCGAACCGGAGCGGCGGCTTTGGGCGGTCTACGAGCCGCTGACCTTCCACCGGACCGCAGCCATGTTCGGCGACTTCGCGGATGCGCTTGCCGAGGCCGACGCGGTCGCGGTTGCCGACATCTGGGCGGGCCGCGACCTCGACACGACGGTCACGTCGTCGGTCGCGCTTGCGGCCGCGGTCCGACGGAGCCGCCCGGGTATCGCCGCGAAGGCGCCGGGCTCGGTCGAGGAGACCGCGGCGTGGCTTGCCGCCAACGTCCGCGACGGGGACGCCGTGCTGGTGATGGGCGGCGGTCGGAGCTACCGGATCGCCGAGCTCCTGCTCGAGGCGCTCGCCGGGGATCGGTAACCCACCGCATATCCGGGCGGGACCCGAACAGGCATACTGGCGCCGACAATTCCGCAGCTCCGGTGTGGGCAGCACGCCGCGCCGGCCCAGGGAGGCACGAGGGGATGAGTGGCGAGGTCTCGTTCGACGTCGTCAGCGAGTTCGACGCCCAGGAGCTCCGCAACGCATTGGACCAGGTCCGGCGCGAGACGCTCCAGCGTTACGACTTCCGGGGCGCCACGGTCGACCTGGAGCAGGGCAAGGACGAGCTGGTCCTCGTCACCGACGACGAGTTCCGAGCGACCGCGGTCAAGGACCTCATCCAGTCGAAGGCCGTCCGGCGCGGCCTGTCGCTGAAGATCTTCGACTGGGGACCGGTCGAGCAGGCCGGCGGGAACAAGGTGCGCCAGCGGATCGTGCTACGCCGAGGGCTCCCCGACGACCTCGCCAAGAAGGTCACGAAGCTCATCCGCGACGAGTTCCCCAAGGTCAAGTCGCAGATCCAGGGTGACGCCGTCCGGGTCTCGGGCAAGAGCAAGGACGACCTCCAGCGCGTGATCGCGCGGCTGCGCGGGCTCGACGAGGTCGTCGAGCTCCAGTTCCAGAACTACCGCTGAGGCGCCCGATGCGATCCGCCGTCGTCGCGCGCCTGCTGGTGCTCTTCGTCGTGATCATGGTCGTCATCAGCCTCGTCCTGACCTCCGTGCCGGGTCCGCTCCAATGACCGTCGACGAGACGCGGGACCAGGAGACGGAAGGACTCGAGGCGGTGGCCGAGCCGGACCCAGAGCCGGCCGTCGAGGCGCCGACGCCGCCCGCACCGGAACCGGACCACGACGCCCTCCTCGGGGTGACCGCCGTGGCCGACCCCACGGGCGCCGAGGCCGCAGCTGCGACGATCGCCGAGCTGGCAGCACCCGACGTTTCAGGAGCCGACGTCGAGGACGCGCCACCCGCCGAGTCGGGGCCCTCAGAGCCGGCCGAGGTCGAACCGGCGCTCGAGACGCTCGGCCCGGACTACTCGGAGGCGCCCGCGGACGCAGCTGCCGAACCCGCAGAGGCCGGCGCCGGGCTTGCCGAAGGTGCTGCCGCGCCGGCCGAAGGTGCTGCCGCGCCTGCCGAGCCGATGACCGTCGGTCGCATGTTCGCCGACGCGATCCGCCGAGCCGGCGTCCGCTGGGCGTTCACCGTGCCCGGCGAGAGCTTCCTTGGCCTCCTCGAGGGCCTCGAGGCCGTTGGCATCAACGTCGTCGCGACACGGCACGAGGGCGCCGCCTCGTTCATGGCCGAGGCGCACGCCCAGCTGACCGGACGCCCCGCGGCCTGCCTCGGCACGCGTGCCGTCGGCGGCTCGAACCTCGCGATCGGCATCCATACCGCGTACTCCGACTCGAGCCCGATGTTCGCGTTCGTCGGCCAGGTCGAGCGTCGCTCGCGCGGCCGAGAGGGCTTCCAGGAGATCGACGTCGCGGACACGATCGGCCGGCTCGCCAAGTGGTCGGCCGAGCCGGCGGACGTCGAGTCCGCCGTACAGGCCGCGGTCGATGCCGTGGACAAGGCGCTGAACGGCCGGCCCGGCCCGGTCGTGCTCTCGATCGCCGAGGACCTGCTCGACGAGCAGGTCCCTGCCGGGATGGGCCCGCATCTCGCGCGGGTCCCGCCACCCCGGCCCACCGAGGAGCAGGTCGGACAGGTTCTCCGGCTCCTTGCCGGCGCGCAGCGGCCGGTCATCCTCGCCGGCGCCGGCGTGCTGCGCGCGCGAACGTCCAATGACCTCGTCCGGCTGGCTGAGCTCCTGCGCGTGCCGGTGATCGCGTCGTGGCGCCGCGGTGACGTGATCTCGAACGACCATCCCCTGTACCTGGGCATGACCGGCTACGGATCGCCCCCGACCGTCCGGGCACGCCTCGAGGCCGCCGACGCGATGCTCGTGATCGGCTGCCGGCTGGGCGAGATCACGACGTTCGGCTGGTCGATCCCTGCAGCCGGCACGCGCTGGGCGTACGTCGACATCGCGCCGGCGAGCCTGTCGGCAGAGCTCCCGGTTCCGCAGCTGACGGTCACCTCCGATGCGCGGCTGTTCCTGCGCGCGGCCGTCGCGCGGCTCGAGACGCGGGGCGTGCTCGACGCGGCCAGCACCGATGCCCGGGCAGGGACGAACGCCGAGGATCGCGCGGCGTGGGAGGCCGCCACGGTCATCGATGGCCACGAGTGGAGCGGCCCCGGCGTGCATCCCGGCAAGGTCGTCACAACGCTCCGCCAGCTCCTCCCCGACGACGCGATCGTCACGACCGACGCCGGCAGCTTCGGCACCTGGGCGGCGCGCGGGTTCCGCTTCCGCCGGCCGGGAACCTTCCTCGGCTCGACATCGGGGGCAATGGGCTATGGCCTGCCCGCGGCGATCGCGGCCGGGCTCGTCCATCGCGATCGCGCGGTCGTCGCGCTCGTCGGCGACGGCGGGCTGGGCATGACCCTGGCCGAAGTCGAGACCGCGGTGCGGAGCGGCCTGCGGACGGTCGTGCTCGCCTTCGACAACCAGCGCTACGGCATGATCCGGAGCTATCAGGACAGGCGGCCGGGCGCGGCCGCCGTCGCCACCGACCTCGGGCCGATCGACTTCGCCGCCGCGGCGCGTGCGCTCGGGGCGCGGGGGGTGCGGGTCGAGGACGACGCCTCGTTCGAGCCGGCGCTCCGGCAGGCGCTCGTCGCCGACCGGCCGACCGTCATCCACCTCGTGGTCGATCGACGCTGGGAGGGCGTGGACAGCAGACCGTGAGCACCCCCGATCGATCGGCGGACATCGCAGCAGGGTAGCGGGGCTGCCACCGAACCGTGCAGAGGTCTTGCAACGGGGGCTGAACCCTCGCTCTCCGCGGCACCCACGGCGATACTGCCTCGCAGGGACTGATTCCGTCGACCCGGAGTGTCATGGCTGTTCGCGCGCTCAACGCCTCGACCGCCGCACCGATCGCCATCCAACAGCACACGGGCTGGAGGGCCGCCGAGCGGGACTCGCGGCAGATGCTCGAGGCGCTCGACGTCGCCGTCTATACCACCGATCGCGAGGGCCGGCTGACGTTCTTCAACGATGCCGCGGCACTCTTCTGGGGTCGGAAACCAGAGCTCGGCGAGCTGTGGTGCGGCTCGTACAAGCTGTTCCACCCGGACGGCTCGCCGATGGCCCACGACGAGTGCCCGATGGCGGTCGCGTTGCGCGAGGGTCGCGAGCTGCGTGGCGTCGAGGCGATCGCGGAGCGGCCCGACGGCTCGCGCGTCGCGTTCACGCCCTACCCGACGGTGCTCCGTGACCCTGACGGGACCGTGATTGGCGCGGTCAACATCCTCGTCGACATCACCGATCGGATCCGTGTCGAGGACTCGCTGCGCGCCAGCGCGGAGGCGCTGCGCGCCTCGAACGCGGTGAAGGACGAGTTCCTGGGCCTCGTTTCCCACGAGCTGCGGACGCCGGTGACGACCATCTTCGGCAACGCCCGCCTCCTTCGCGACAGGGGCGACCGGCTCGCTGAATCGGACCGGGAATCGATGGTGTCCGACATCGCCGGCGAGGCGGAGCGCCTGCTGGGGGTGGTCGAGAACCTGCTCCTGCTCACCCGCCTCGAGTCCGGCATCCACCCCGATCCCGAGCCGCAGGTCCTGGCCCACGTCGCCCGGATGATGCTCGACTCGTTCGAGCGACGCCATCCCGATCGCTCGATCGAGCTAAGGAGTGAGCCGCGCCACCTCATCGTCGAGGCGGACCGGCCGTACCTCGACCTCATCCTCGAGAACCTCCTGACCAACGCCGTCAAGTACAGCCCTGCCAGGTCGCCGATCGAGGTTGTCATCCAGGCGACCGAGGCGGAGGCCCAGTTGCTCGTGCTCGATCGGGGCATCGGGCTCGACGGCACTGACATGGAGCAGCTCTTCACCGCCTTCTACCGATCCGAGTCGGCGCGAAGCCACTCGGCCGGCCTCGGGATCGGGCTGGCCGCGTGCAAGCGGGTCGTCGAGAGCCTCGGCGGTCGTGTCTGGGCCGCACCGCGCGAGGGTGGTGGCTCCGAGTTCGGGTTCGCCCTGCCGCTCGCCTAGGCCCGTGGACCGGCGCGTCGCCGCTTCACCGGCTGGTTCGCGGCCTTCCCCTGCGCATCCTGGATCTGCTTGAAGACCTTGCCCATGCCCGGGCGCAGCAGCGCCCTGGCCTCGGCCTCGGCATCCCGGTCGCGTCGACGAATCCGAGCCGCTTCCCGTGCGTCGATCTCGCCGTTCGGCTGGCGCGGTCGTTCGTCGAAGCCCTCGGACATGGTGCGATCGTCGGTGGTGCCGGCGCCGGCGTCAACGGCCTCGGGTAGGCTTCGGGCGTGGCCGACGAGGAGAAGCTGAACCGCGAGCGAGCGGGCACGTATCGCACAACAGACAGCCGATTCACGATCGAGCAGTCGGCGACCGGCTGGCTCCTCCTCGACAGCGAGCAGACGAACGAGCTCGGCCTGCCCCTGGCGCGCGGTCCCTTCGCCACGCTGGACGAAGCTCGCGGCGCGATCGGGGCGGCCCGTTCCGGCCCGCGGCCGATCTCGGATCTCGGTGAGCGCCGCGCCGCAAAGCAGGCATCGGCGAAGGATGCGACCGCTCGCGCCTCCGGCGGCGCGCCGGAGCGAGCGAAGGGCGCGCGTGCCGGCAAGGCGCGCAAGGCTCCGCCGCGGCCGACCGGGCGGGAGATGGTGATCCGGGAGCTCCGCACGGTCGATGGCGACGCGCTGCGCGCGCTGTGGCGGTCCGTTGGCTTCAATTCGATCGGCGACGACGACAGGAGCCTCGCCCGGCTCGCGCGGCGGAACCCCGGCCTGGTGCTGGTCGCGACCGAGGGCGGCCGGATCGTCGGCTCCGCGCTCGGGGCGTGGGACGGACGTCGCGGCTGGATCTACCACGTCGCCACCGCCGAGAGCCATCGGCGGCGCGGCGTCGCGTCCCGGCTCGTCGGCCAGGTCGAGGCCGGCCTGAGCGACCTCGGCTGCCCGAAGGTCAACGTGATGGTCCGCGACGAGAACGAGGGCGCCAGCGAGTTCTGGGCCGCTCGCGGCTACGCGATCGGGCCCGCGCGACAGCTCTCCCGGGAGCTCGGCTGGGCCTGATCCGCCCAGTGTCGCGCCAGGCCCGCACGACCGGCGGCGACATGACGTCGTGATGCGGCGCCCGCCGCCCGCGACGAGACTGCCATGGCGCCGATGGCGTGGCTGCGATTCGCCACGATGCGGCGCCGGCACGACCGCAATGGCCCAGGGCATAGCGTGAAAGACCAGCCGGCCCGGCCCCTGCGAGTATCGAGCGCTCGACCCCGGAGAGAGTCGGCGCGGAACCGTCGGGGCCCGGGCGCCGATCGGGCCGGGCCGGCGTCCACCTCCCTATGATCTGCGAGTGAGCGACATCGGCGACGCCGTCGCCAGGGCCGGCGCCTACCTCACGGAGCACCCCGACGAGGCGCGCTACCGCGACTCGGCGGCGACGGCGCGGCTCGGCGCCGGCCTCCGGGTCGAGGTCGCCGGGCCCGCCGGCGAGCAGCTCGCGACCGACATGCCGCGGGGCATCGGCGGCGAGGCTTCCGTCCCATCGCCGGGTTGGTTCTTCCGCGCCGCCGCGGCCTCGTGCGTCGCCTCGCTGATCGGGATCCGAGCCGCCACCCTCGGGGTCGAGCTCAGGCCGGGCGACGTCGAAGTCGTGGTCGACAGTGAATCCGATGACCGGGGCATCCTCGGGCTCGACGATAGGATCGCCGCCGGCGCGCTGTCGATGAAGGTCGTGGTACGCATCAGCGGCACCAAGCTCGGCACCGATGCCCGGACCGCGCTGGCACGATGGGCGCTCGACCACTGCCCGGTCACTGACACGGCAAGCCGCGCTGTGCCGATCGAGCTCGAGGTCCGCTGAGCCAGCGCTCGGGACAAAGGGCCCGGCGAGTGCCGGTTAGCTTCCGGCTTCTCAGCCCGTGGGCGGCTTCGCGCCCGGCGCCGGGAACAGCGCCTCGAATGACGACAGGAAGCGCTTGATCTCGCGCATCGAGATGACGATCCCGATCACGAGACTCAGGATGAAGCTGATCAAGCCGGCGAGCCCGGCAACGCCCGGGTCGTGGGTCGCCAGGAGCACGACGATGGCGAGCAAGCCGGCGAGCACCGCGCTGCAGATCACGGCGACCATCCCGGGCATGGTGGTGAAGCCGTGGAGAATTCCGCGGAACTCGCTCATGTTTGTCGGTCCATAGCGCTGGAGTCGACCTCATGTCGTCATGGTGGGCAGTGATGAAGTACCGATCGAGCTCCGGAACCATCTCGTGGTACGCGTGCCGGAGGCGGTTCATGCCCTGCAGGTAGCGGATGTCCTCGTTGCTCGCGCCATTGATCCGACCCAGGCTCGCGAGCCCGATGAACAGGTCCAGGGTCAGCAGGATCGCGGCGACCGAGAGGAAGGAGTCGCTGAACCCGGTGGCCGTCGAGATGAGGCCGAGCACCAGGAGCGTGGCCGAGAGGAACGTCAGGAACATGCCGCCACGGGCGAAGGCCTCGTTGTAGACCAGCGATCGGGCGGTCAGCAGGCTCCAGTGCTCCGTCGTGAGGATCTGCAGGGCGCGCGGGTCGTCCATGGCGAGCGTGCTCGATCCGCCTCGGTCGTCGCCGCCGCGGGTGTCGATCGGCCGGGCCTCCGCCGGCGCAGCCGGGACGAAACGATCTTCCATGCGTCGGCCCTCCTCCAATCGCTCAGCCGCCGGACACCGCCGGGATGACATGGACCACCGCGCCCGGTGGCACCGGGGTCGTGAGGGTCGCTCGTTCGCCGCTCACGAAGACGTTGATATGGGTGCGGATGCTGGGCCCGGCGTCGAGGAGCCGGTTGCGAATGCCCGGAACCTGGGCGTCGAGATCCGCGATCACCTCCGCGACGGTGTCACCATGCGCCTCGACCCGACGGGGCGCGCCCGGGAACAGGGCGACCAGGGACCGCGGCAGGTGGACGTCGGCCACGCTCAGTCGACGACTGCCGCCTCGACCGACCAGATCGCCGGCAGGTTGTCGGCGACGATCGACCATGTCTTGCCCTCGTCGCGGCTGCCGTACAGCTGGCCGGTGCTCGTCCCGAAGTAGACGCCCACCGGGTTCAGCCGATCGACGGCCATCGCCTCGCGCAGGACGGCGACCCAGGCATGCTCCTTCGGCAGGCCGGCATCGCTGCGCTTCCAGGTGTCGCCGCCGTCGTTCGTGCGGTACACACCGGCGTGCCCATCGGGCATGAACCGGCCCTGGTCGGGCTCGCTCAAGGGGATCGTCCAGACCGTCTTCGGGTCGCGCGGGTGGGCGGCCATCGGGAAGCCGAACTGGGTCGGCAGTCCCTTCGTGATCTCCTCCCACTGCCGGCCGCCGTTCGCCGAGCGGTACACGCCGCAGTGGTTCTGCTGGTACAGGAGCTCGCCACCGTCGGCGGCCATGACCAGCTTGTGCACGCACTGGCCGAACTCGGGCTCCGGATTCGGGTCGAAGTCGGCGCGGACACCCTTGTTCCGGAGCTCCCACGTGGCGCCGCCGTCGCGCGTCTCGAACGCACCGACGGCCGAGATGCCGACCCAGACCCGGTCGGTATCGGTGGGGTGGGGGACGATCGAGTGAAGGCACAGCCCGCCATTGCCGGGTTGCCACTCGGGGCGCGTCGGGTGGTTGGTCAGGCCCTCGACGTGTTGCCACGTCACGGCCCCGTCGCCGCTCCGGAACAGCCCGGCCGGCTCGACGCCCGCGTATACCGCGTCCGGCCCGGCGGTCACGTTCCAGACCGTCGCGATCTTCGGGCCGTCGTCGCCGTACGTCAGGCCCTCGCTCGAGTGCGACCACGTGGCGCCAAGGTCATCGCTGCGCCAGACCGCGGGGCCGTACCAGTTGCTGCCGCCCGCCGCGAGCACCGCCCCGGTCGCCGGATCCACGATCGCATCGTGGATCGGCCAGCCATCGCACAGCGGTCCGCGGACATCCCACGTCTTCCGGTCGGCGTCGCCGTCGAGCACGAACAGGCCCTTCCGCGTCCCGACCAGCAACGCGACTCGCTCGGTCATGTCGCTCCTCCAAACGCAGGCCGGCGCCGGCCGGCCACGGTCTCTGCTGCTCTACCCTCAGCCTACCCGACGGAGGCGGGGACCGATGACGCTGGTCAGCCTGGACTTCCTGTACACGCCGAGCACCGACGTGGCGGCCGATGCGCGCTACTTCGTCGAGGTCCTCGGCGCCGAGCTCGGCTTCGCGATCGAGGATGGCGGGACCCGCGTGGCGATGGTGTCGTTCGGCAGCCCGCCGGCGATCCTGCTGACCGACCACCTCGAGGGCGATCGGCCGATCCACATGTACGCGGTGGACGATCTGTCGGCGACGAGGGATGAGCTCGAGGCACGCGGCTGGCACCCGGACCGGTCGATCGAGCTGCCGCCCGGGCCGGCGACCACCTTCCGCACGCCCGGCGGCCTTCGCGTCGCGATCTACGAGCCCTCCCGGCCCTTCGTCATCGAATCCTTCCGAGGCCGTCGCGACTTCAGCTGAGGCCATTGCGGCCCGAGCAAACCGCCGGGTAGGCGACCCGGCGATAGACTCGGCGCGATCGGAGGACCCCTCGATGGCCATTGCCGCACCACCCTTCGCCGGCTTCTCGCCGGCGGCGATCCAGTTCCTGGCAGACCTGGCCGTGAACAACGACCGGGCCTGGTTCCAGCCCCGCAAAGCGGAGTACGAGCGGCTGCTCAAGGAGCCGTTCGAGGCAATGGTCGCCGCCCTCGCGGAGCGCCTCGAGGCCCGCGGCGTGCCCATGCTCGCCGATCCGAAGCGCTCGCCGTTCCGGATCTATCGGGACACCCGCTTCAGCAAGGACAAGTCACCGTACAAGAGCCACCTGGGCGCCTCGTTCCCGTGGGTCGAGGATGCGCCCGGAACGGAGGCCGGCGGCGGCCATGACGAGCGCGTCCACGGCAACGGTGGCTACTTCCACTTCCAGCCGGGCGAGATGTTCGTCGGTGGCGGCATGTGGCAGATGGAGAAGCCGCGCCTTGACGCCTTTCGCAATACCGTGCGCGACGATCCCGACCGGGTCCGCGACGCGCTCGAGGACAAGACGTTCGTCGCCTGGTTCGACGATGCTCACCCCCACGAAGAGCTGAAGCGCTTCCCACCGGGATATCCGCAGGACCACCCGCTCGCCCGGATGTTCCTGTGGAAGGACGTCGTGTTTGGGCGGCGCCTCAGCGACGACGAGGTCCTCTCGCCGGACCTTCCGGATCGTCTCGCCGAGGGGTACGCCGCGGCCGCTCCGGTCTTCCGCTTCCTGGCAGCGCTCGACTGAGATCCACACTCTCCCAGCGCGCGCTGAATCGAGCGCTTCTCGCGCGGCAGCTGCTGCTCGAGCGATCGACGGGCTCGATCGTCGACGCGGTCGAGCAGGTGGGTGGGCTGCAGACGCAGTACGCACCGTCGGGGTACGTCGGGCTGTGGACGCGGGTCGCCGGGTTCGAGCGTGACGACCTGACCCGGGCGCTCGAGGACCGGAGCCTCGTCCAGGCGTCGCTCATGCGCACGACAATCCACGTCGTCACGCGTCGCGAGTACTGGCTGTTCGCGAACGGCATCCGCCGGTCCCGGCAGGAATGGGTGGCTCGGATCGGGGCGCTCCCGCCCGAGCGAACAGTGAGCACGAACGCCGAGCGGCTGCGCGATGCCCTCCGCGACGGCCCGAAGACCGTCAAGGAGCTGGGTGACCTGGCGAAGGGCTTCGTCGGCACGCTCGGCCTCTGGGTCGACCTCGTCCGGGTGCCGCCGTCGGGGACCTGGGAGCGGCGCCGTGCGGACCGTCTCGCCCTCGCCGAGGACTGGGTTGGTCCGAACGACAGCACCGAAGCGGAGGGCCTCGAGCACCTGGTCCGTGCGTACCTGCGAGCGTTCGGGCCGGCGACGTGGAAGGACGTGGGCTCGTGGGCCGGCGTGAGCCTCGCCGACGCGAAGCGGGCAGGGGAGGGTCTCGCCCTCGCGACCTATCGCGACGAGCGAGGGAGCGAGCTGGTCGACCTCGAGGACGGGCCGCTTCCGGACGAGACCATCGAGGCGCCCGTCCGCTTCCTGCCGCATTGGGACGCGAACCTGCTCGTCCACGCCCGTCGGACCGGGCTGCTGCCCGAGGCCCACCGGCCGCGCGTGTTCTCCACGAAGAACCCGTTCTCGGTTGGCGTCTACCTGGTCGATGGGCGAGCGGCCGGCGCGTGGTCGCTCGTGGATGGACGGATCGCCCTCGACCCGTTCGAGGACCTGTCGAAGGGCGACGAGCGTGCCGTCGAGCGGGAGCGCGCGGCGCTCGAGGCGTTCCATTCCTGAGGGCACCGCCGGCGATTGATCCCCGACGGGGTGCCGTGCCCCGCGATCGCGGGGCGGACGGTACGATGCCCGCCGGATGACCTGCCCGTGACAGACGCCCAGGCGCCCCGACGCGCCGGACGCCGCGAGTGGCTCGGACTCGGGGTCCTCGCGCTCGCCTGCCTGCTCTACGTGATGGACCTCACGGTCCTGCATCTCGCCGTGCCCGCGATCAGCGCTCATCTGCGCCCGACCAGCGTCGAGCTGCTCTGGATCATCGACGTCTACGGGTTCATGGTCGCCGGCTTCCTGATCACGATGGGCACGCTCGGTGACCGCATCGGCCGGCGCCGCCTCCTGCTCGTCGGAGCGGCCGCCTTCGGCGGCGTCTCGATCCTGGCCGCATTCTCGACCAGCCCAACGATGCTGATCGCCAGCCGGGCCCTGCTCGGCATCGCCGGCGCGACCATCGCGCCCTCGACGCTGTCGCTCATCTTCGCGATGTTCGAGGACCCAAAGCAGCGTGCGACCGCGATCGGCGTCTGGGTGTCCGCGTTCTCTGCCGGGAGCGCGATCGGCCCGGTTCTCGGCGGCGTGCTCCTCGAGCACTTCTGGTGGGGCTCGGTGTTCCTGCTCGCGGTGCCGGTGATGGCGGTCCTGCTCGTGCTCGGGCCGCGGGTGCTGCCCGAGTACCGCGCCCCCAACGCGGGGCGGCTGGACCTCATCGGATCGGCGATGTCCCTGGTCGCCGTGCTGTCGCTGATCCTCGGGCTGAAGCTCACCGCCCAGGACGGCCCGAGCCCGCTCTCGATCGCGGCGCTGGCGATCGGCCTCGTGGTGGGAGCGGCCTGGGTGCGCCGTCAGCTGGGCGCGAGCGACCCGATGTTCGACCTCCGGCTGTTCCGCATCCCGACGTTCAGCGCATCGCTCGTCGTCAGCCTGCTCACGGTATTCGTCGCCATCGGCTACTTCCTCTTCGTAGCGCAGTACCTCCAGCTCGTCCTCGGCCTGTCCCCGTTGGCCGCGGGCCTGTGGTCGCTCCCCGAGGCCATCGGGTTCATCGTCGCGTCGAATCTCGGGCCGCGGATCGTCCGACGGGTCAAGCCGGCCCACCTCATCAGCGGCGGGTTGGCCGTGGCGGCCGTGGGCCTGGTGATCCTCAGCCAGGTGACGACCTCGACGTCGAGCGGCCTCGCCATCGTCGTCGTCGCGTCGCTCGTCGTGTCACTCGGCCTGGCGCCGATCTTCGGGCTCACGACCGACCTGATCGTGAGCACCGCGCCACCGGAGCGGGCGGGTGCGGCCGCGGGCATGTCCGAGACATTCTTCGAGCTCGGCGGCGCGCTCGGGCTCGCCCTCCTCGGGACCGTCGGCATCGTCATCTATCGGTCCCGTCTTCCGGAGTCCCTACCCGCCTCGATCCCGGCCGCGGCCGCTGCCGCGGCTCGCGACACGCTCGGCGGCGCTCGCGACGTCGCCGCCCAGCTGCCGGCCGCGCAGGGCGAGGCGCTGCTCAACGCCGCCCGCGTGGCCTTCGTCGCCGGGATGCAGTTCGCCGCCGTGATCAGCGTCGCTGTCGCGATCGCGGTCGCCCTCTTCGCCCTCCGCTTCCTGCACACCATTCCCGCAACTGGCGACGAGCCGCCGACGGAGGAGGGCGCGGCAGCTCTCACGCCGGGCGTACCGTGCAAGCGGCCCGACGGCCACGTTCCACACCGAATCGGCCGGCCGCTGCCGGAATCCTCGCCGTGAGCGCTTCCGTGCGCTTCAGGACGACGATCCTCCAGGCCGGCAAGACGGCGATGGGCTTCGAGGTACCCGCGGATGCGGTCGATGCGCTGGGTGCCGGCAAGCGGCCGCCCGTGAAGGTCACGATCAACGGCTACACGTACCGAAGCTCGATCGCCGTGCTCCAGGGGCGGTACATGATCGGCGTCAGCGCCGAGAACCGCGGTCCCGCGGGAGTCACGGCGGATGACGAGGTCGAGGTCCAGCTCGAGCTCGACACGGCGCCGCGAGAGGTCACGATCCCGCCCGACCTGGCAGCGGCGCTCGATGCCGAACCTGACGCACGGCGCACGTTCGACGCGCTGTCCTACTCGAACAAATCGTGGCACACCAGCCAGGTCGCAGGCGCGAAGACGCCGGAGACCCGCAGCCGGCGCATCGACAAGTCGATCGCGGCGCTCAAGGAGGGCAGGGTCCGATGACGCCCGTCACGTATCACGTTCCCGGCGGGGTGCTGACCGAGCGCGAGCACCAGGTGCCCCTCGACCATGCTCGGCCCGACGGCGAGAGGATCACCGTCTTCAGCCGCGAGCTCGCCGCGCCCGATGGCCTCGATCGCCCATACCTGATCTTCCAGCAGGGCGGTCCCGGCGGCGAAGCGACCCGACCGACGGCCCCGCCATCGGGCTGGCAGAAGCGAGCGATCGCCGATTACCGCGTCCTGCTCATCGACCAGCGCGGGACGGGCCGGAGCACGCCGGTCGGCGACATCCCCGGCGCGACCCCCGCGGAGCAGGCCGCGTACATGACCCACATGCGCGCCGACGCGATCGTCCGCGATGCCGAGCTGATCCGCCAGGAGCTGGGCGTCGACCGCTGGAGCATCCTCGGCCAGAGTTTCGGCGGCTTCTGCACGATGACCTACCTGTCGTTCTTTCCGGGAGGCCTGCGCGAGGCGTTCCTCACCGGCGGCCTGTCGCCGATCGCGCGGCCGGTCGACGACATCTACTCGGCCACGTACGTCCGTCTCATCGAGAGGAACCACGCGTACTTCGAGCGCTATCCAGATGACCGGCAGCGGCTCCGGGACATCCTGGGCCGGCTCGACGACGAGGACATCCGGCTCCCGTCCGGCGACCGACTCACCTCGCGCCGCTTCCTGCAGATGGGCAACAAGCTCGGCGACAGCGCCGGCTTCGAGCTCATCCACCACGTCCTGGAGCTGCCGTTCGCGTCGAGGGCGTTCCTGGCCGACGCGGAGGACACGAACCGGTTCGGCCGGAACCCGATCTACGCGACCCTGCACGAGTCGTCATACGCCGACGGCGTGCCGACGCGCTGGTCAGCCGAGCGGCTCTTGCCCGACGAGGTCGCCTCGGAGCGGTACTTCACGGCCGAGCACGTCTTCCGCTGGATGTGGCAGGACTACGGCGAGCTGCGCTCCCATCGCGACGCGGCCGAGCTCCTCGCCGAGCATCCCTGGCCGAAGCTGTACGACGCGGCGCAGCTCGCCCACAACGAGGTGCCGGTCGCCGCGACGATCTACGTCAACGACCTGTACGTCGAGCGCCGGTTCGCGGAGGAGACGGCGAGCCAGATCCGCGGGCTCCGGCCATGGATCACCAATGAGTACGAGCACAACGGGCTGCGCGCCGACGGTGAGCGCGTGCTCGGCCGGCTGATCGACCTGGCCCGCGGTCGCGCCTGAGACCGCTCAAGCGCCCGCAGGCGCCACCGGCTCAGGCCTGGACCGGCACCGAGAGGTCGACGGCGAGGCCACCGGCGATCGCCCCGCTGATCGCGCCGAGCTCGTGGACGCCGCCGTCGTCGCCGAAGACGTTGTCCCGCGCGAGGCTGACACCGGCGAGGTTCTGCACGCTCTGCTCGTAGCCGGACGTGGCGTAGACCTGGTTGCAGATGTCCTCGGGCAGGGCGACCTGCGACGTCGCGATCTTGTTGCCCGCATTGGTCGCCTTCTCGAGGCTCGGGTAGACCTCGAAATGGATGTGCGGCCAGCGGCCCGAGTAGCACGCCGGGAAGATGCTGGTGAAGGTGACGATCCCGTCCGCGCCGGCAGCCTGGACGCCGCGCAGGTAGTTCTCGCTCTGCGCGCTCGATGAGTAGAGGGAGTACCGGCCGGCCTGGTCGCAGTGCCACAGGTAGACGGCCGCGCCGTCGATCGGGGCACAGCTCTGCGCAATGTCGAGGATTGCGAGCCGGATCGTGAGGGGCACGCCGCTGGCCAGGGTCGTCGACGAGCCGAAGCTCGACCGGATGTCCGCGCGCACGACACCGCTCTGGTTGAGCACGTCCGGCCCGTTCGTGCCGTCGCCCGGGAATGGCCCAGCGGTCTCCTCGGGGATCGTCGCGCACTCGGCGACGCCGGTGCCCGACGTCGCCGCCGAGGTGCCGCTGGTCGCGCCGGGCGTCGCGCTCGGGATCGCAGGAGCGCAGCCCACCAGCGAGAAGAGCCCGGCGCCGACGGCGCCATAGCCCATCGCCCGGAGCACCTGGCGCCGGTTGAGCAGGGTCTCGACGTCGAAGGCCAGGCCCTGGTCGAAGACCGGCTCGTCGGGGTGGGGGAGCGGACGGCCTTCGAACGTCCGTGGAATCAGCAGGTGGGGCTGGGCGGACATCGGAACCTCCTCGGCGGGATCGACCTGCCGCACGCTGGCCGGATTCGCTGAAGATCGTCTGAGAGCCAGCCCTGTCGGGAGGGCCCGCCGGCCACCGGCGGTTGCGCTGCCTAGAACGCGCGCTTCAGGACGATGAGACCCAGGAAGAACAGCACGATCCCGATCGCGAGGATCTCGGGTGGCTGCGCGAGCACGGTGTTGGTGACGTCGTGGATCGTGTTTCCGATCGAGCCGAAGAAGTCGACGTGGACCCCGGCACCGGATGACCCGGCGCCACCGCCCCCGCCGACCTGCCCCGCCGGCCCGTGCGAGATCCCGCCACCGTACTCAACCATCGGCGCGCACGATACGCCGATTCCGCCTCGGAAGGAACAGGCTCACCGAGAAACCCGACCCCTGGAATCGGATGCGCCCCGCCCGGTTGCCCGGGCGGGGCGCAGGAGCGCGCGAGATGCTTTGTCAGCGCGCGGCGCCGACCGGCTGCTGGAGCTTCTCGAGGAGCTCGTCGAGGCGGTCGTAGCCATCCTCGACGCCATCGCCCATGCCCGCCTCGACCATCGCGTCGCGGTCGGCCACGGACTGGAACACGGAGTGGCTCTTGATCCGGCTCCGCCCGCCGCCCAGATCCTCGATCACGAGCTGGTCCAGGGAGACGTGGCCAGGGACGCCCTCGAACTCGAAGGTCTGGACCAGGTTGTCGATATCCATGCTGTGGAACACGCCGTGGAAGCCGAACTCGCCGTCCGCGTTCCGATGGACGTAGCGGTACTGGCCGCCGGCCCTGGCATCCCACTTGTCGAGGACCATCTCGTACTTGCGCGGGCCGAGCCACTGCGTGACGAGCTCGGGCTCCAGGTACGCCCGATGCACCAGCGCAGCCGGCGCAACGAACTCCCGCTCCATGTCGACGAAGGGCACACCCGCCGGGGCGGTGATCGTGGTCTTGCTCATCGTTGAGTCCTTCCTTCCTTCTTCTCGGCCTTCCGGGCCTTCTTCACCTTGGTTGGCGTGCCGGCGGCGGCCGGCTCTGGTCGCCGTTGCAGCTCGGCCAGCAGCTCGTCGAGCTGCTCGAACCGCTCGTCCCAGTACGCCTGGTATCGCGCGAGCCAGGCGGTGGCCTCACGGAGCGGCTCGGCCTCGAGGTGGCTCAGCCGAGCGGTTGCGCGCCGGCTGCGAGAGATCAGGCCTGCGCCCTCGAGCACCTTCAGGTGCCGCGAGATCGCCGGCTGCGACACGGGGAAGGGAGCGGCGAGGTCCCGGACGGCGAGATCGCCCTCGGCCAGGCGCGCGAGGATTGCCCGGCGGGTTGGGTCCGCGAGCGCCCCGAACACCGTGCTGAGCTGGTCCACCGTCATCCGCCTCACGTCTCCCTGTGAATGGACGGTCCATAACGTCCGTGTTATGGAACCGTTTGGTTATTGAAGCAACCTAGGCTGCGGATGTCAAGCGGTGTGGATCGGAAGCATGTGGAGCTCCCATTCAGTGCCCCGGTTTGACGGTCGGACAGGTCCGCAGGCCCCCATGCGGCGGCCGTGTTGGCCACCGCTATCATCCACAGCGATGACTGCGGTCCAATTCCGGCCATTCGACGCGGTTTCATACCCGCAGGCGATGAACGCGCCACTTTCATAAGCCAGGGGAATAATTCCGACCGGTTGGGGCCAGAACGCCCTCGACTCATCTCTGTGGGTAATCACCGGACCGATGCGCCTATAGTTGCGGACTCAACCACCCACGCTCACACCGGAGGTCCGGACGATGCCCACCGCAAGCGCCAATGCCTGGGAAGACAACATGATCGCCGACCTGCGCGCGAATGGCGGGCGGCCGAGCTCTGGCCCGCTGGCGGGGGAGAATCTCCTCGTCCTGCACACGACCGGCGCGAAGACGGGCGAGCCACGACGCGCGATCCTCAGCTATACGCGCGACGGCGACGACTACATCGTTGCCGGGACGAACAACGGCAGGCCGACGGATCCCAGTTGGGTCAGGAACATCCAGGTCAACCCTCGCGTGACGTTCGACGTCGGCGCAACGGCGCGGGATGCCAAGGCGACGATCACCGAAGGCGACGATCGTGAGCGCCTGTGGGCAGGGCACGTCGAGGCCCTGCCCCGCTTTGGCGACTATCCAGCGAAGGTCGGCGGGCGCATCATTCCGGTGTTGCGGCTCACCGCCGTCGGATGACCGGCCCGAGCGCTGCCGCCGAGATTGGAGGACGTCACGATGGGTGACAACATGGCACTTGCGGCAGAGTTCGAACGGGTCCTCCGGACCGGAGACTTCCGCCAGATCGGTGAGCTAACCCGGCAATGGGCCACGGACGACTTCGTCGAGGAGTGGCCCCAGTCCGGGGAGCGGCTCACCAAGGACGCAGCGGTCCAGGTCGGAGAGAACTACCCGGAGATGTCCGGCACCAGTCCGAAGTTCAGCTACAAGCGGATGCTCGGCGGTGGCGATATCTACGTCATCGAGGGGACGATCGACTACGGCGATGGCGTGCCGGTCAGCTATGTCGGGATCGGCGAGATGCGTGACGGCAAGATTGCGAAGGTGACCGAGTACTTCGCCAATCCGTTCGAAGCGCCGGCGTGGCGCAAGCCGTTTGTGCAGATGATGGAGCCGGTCAAGGTCTAGGGGCTCAGCGGCGGGCGCCTCCACTGGGGCGCCGCGTCATCGGGCCGGCGGCGCGTGCGATGCCGCCGAGATGTACACGCAAGGCGACGTTGCGGTGGCGTTGCCCGCGCGCCGGCTCGTGGTGGCTACGGTGGCTGCTCGCAACCAAATGGAGGTCCAGCCGTGGACAAGATCACACCGTGCCTGTGGTTCGACGGCCAAGCTGAGGAGGCCGCCCGCTTCTACACGTCGCTATTCCCGAACAGCCGCATCGACAGCGTGGACCGCTCGCCGGCAGACACGCCGAGCGGCCCGGAGGGCTCGGTCCTCACGGTCAACTTCACGATCGGAGGCCGCTCGTTCATCGGCCTCAACGGCGGGCCGGACTTCAAGTTCAGCGAGGCCATCTCGATGTCGATCGACTGCGATGACCAGGCCGAGGTCGATCGGTTCTGGCAGGCGCTGATCGAGAACGGCGGTGAGCCGAGCGTCTGCGGCTGGCTCAAGGATCGCTTCGGCCTGTCGTGGCAGGTGATCCCGAGGCAGCTGACGGAGATGGTCAACAACTCCGACCGCGCCGCGGCGAAGCGAGCCATGGAAGCCATGCTCAAGATGACCAAGATCGAGGTCGCCGAGCTCGAGCGCGCCTTCGCGGGGGACGCACTCCCGGTCGGCTGACGATTCTGACGAGGCCCTCCCAACGCTGGCATCATCCCGGCATGGACTGGACCCTCGAAGTCGTCATCCTGCCCGTCAGCGACATCGATCGCTCGATCGCGTTCTATCGGGACCAGGTCGGGTTCCACCTCGACCACGACACGAAGAACGAGCAGATGCACGTCGTGCAGCTCACGCCCAACGGCTCGGGCTGCTCGATCGTCTTTGGCGATCTGCCCTCCCAGCGCGAGATGACGCCGGGCACGATCAAGGGCCTCCAGCTGGTCGTCGCCGATGCCCAGGCGGCGCGGCAGGAGCTGCTCGATCGGGGGGTGGCGGTGAGCGACATCATGAAGTTCGACGAGCGCGACGGCGGCACCTTCTTCGGCTTCGCCGACCCCGACGGCAACACTTGGGCGGTGCAGGAGCTCAAGGTCCGCGGCGAAAAACCCCTAATCCCGGTCGAGCACCGAGGCCGCTTCGGCGCCTGAGGTGCCACCTCGGCCACGCCTCCGCGACGCGCTGCGGGTGAAGCCGGGGCCTGCCGAAGAATCTCGTCTTCAGCTGACCTCGCCGGGCGCAGATCGAACAGATGGTCAGATTGTGGAAAACCTGTTACGGTGGATGACCTAGATGCGGTAGCGGCGCTCCGGTCAGCGCCCCGGTCTCACCACCACCCCCATTTCGACCCAATCGATACGCCCTGACCGGTCCCAGCTGCAGAACGCAGCGGGTGGGCCGTCAGTCAGGAGCAATCTCCGCATGTCATTCGACAGCCTCGGGCTCGCGCCCGAGCTCCTTCGCGCCGTCGCGCGCGAGGGCTACACCGAGCCGACGCCCGTCCAGGCCGAGGCCATCCCCCACGTGCTCGCCCGGCGCGACGTCCTCGCGGGCGCACAGACCGGTACCGGCAAGACGGCAGCGTTCGTGCTGCCGATCCTCCAGCTCCTTCACGAGAATCGGCCGACGCCCCGGCATCCCATTCGCGAGGCGCACACGCGCAGGCGGTCCTTTGCGCCTCGTCCCCAGATCGCCAGCGGCCTCCCGATCCGCTGTCTCGTGCTGACGCCGACGCGGGAGCTGGCGCTCCAGGCCGAGGAGTTCGTGAAGACCTACGGCCGCGAGCGGCCGGTCCGATCGGCGACGATCTATGGCGGCGTCGGGTACGAAGCCCAGTTCAAGGCGATCCAGGGCGGGCCGGAGATCGTCGTCGCGACGCCCGGCCGGCTGCTCGACATCCAGGAGCAGGGCAAGATCGACCTTCGATCGGTCGAGATCCTGGTGCTCGACGAAGCGGACCGGATGCTCGACATGGGCTTCATCCGCGACATCCGCAGGATCATCGCCCTGCTGCCGCCGCGCCGGCAGAACCTGCTCTTCTCGGCAACCTTCTCGGACGACGTGCGCGCGCTGGCGGCGACGCTGATGCACGACGCGGCACAGGTTCAGGTCGCGCGCCGGAATGCGCCGATCGAGCTCGTCCGCCAGGTCGTCTACCCGGTGGATCGAGGTCGGAAGCGGGAGCTGCTGAGCTATCTCATCCGGAGCGGGCGAATCGATCGCGCGCTCGTGTTCACGCGCACGAAGCACCTTGCCAACCGGTTGGCCGAGCAGCTCGACAGTGACGGAATCGACGCGGTCGCGATCCACGGCAACAAGTCGCAGGGCCAGCGCATCCGCGCCCTCGACGACTTCAAGGAAGGCCGCGCGGCCATCCTCGTCGCCACCGAGGTCGCTGCCCGCGGTCTCGACATCGACGGCCTGCCCCACGTCGTCAACTTCGAGCTGCCGACGGTGCCCGAGGACTACGTCCACCGCATCGGCCGGACCGGCCGCGCCGGGATGGCCGGCGATGCCATCTCACTGGTCTGCATCGACGAGGCCGATCTGCTCGCCGACATCGAGCGACTCCTCCGTGGCCCGATTCCCTGGGAGACGGTGCCCGGCTTCGAGCCGGATCGGCGCCTGAGGGCAGAGCCGATCCGCGAGCTGATTCGCGGCGGGCGATCGAGCGGAGGCCATCTGCGCCGATCGGCGCCGCGGCGGAATCCAGTTCGAGCAGCCGTTCGCCAGGATGGCCCGCGGCGGCACGCAGGGCATGCGCCCCGGCCCGCCACCGCGCCGGCCGCGCATCGCGCTGCTGCGTCGCATGCGGCGGTCCCTCTCGCCGGCGCGCCGCGGACCTTCGTCACGCTGCCGGGCGAACGCTTCGCGAGGTCGACGAGCGGAAGCTGAGCCACGGCTGCCAGCCGTGACATGCGACTGCAAGGACTTTCCCGCGAGGTTTCACGCGGCGACGACGGAACGGCAACGTAGCCCGGCCTAGGCTTGGCTCGCACTACGGCGACCAGGGCGCCTGGTGCTTCCGCCGAGCGGGAGGAGCCTCCATTGTCCGAGCTGCGTCGCCCCCGAACGGGGCTGACTCGCCGAACGTTCCTCAAGGGCTCGATCGCGGCCGGAGCCGCCGTGGCCGGTGGGGGCCTGTGGACGACAGCGATCCAGCCCAGACGCGCGAGAGCGGCCGAGACACCGATCGAGCACGTCGTGATCGCGATGCAGGAGAACCGCTCGTTCGACCACTACTTCGGGTACGCGCCACAGGTCCAGGCAGCGAACCTCGGGCCGCCAGCGGGCTTCAGCCAGCCGAATCCAAACCCGCAACCGGGTGAGACGAATCCGCAGCCGCCGTATCGCTTCTTCGACCTCCAGACACCCGACATACCCCACGACTGGGACTCGGTCCATGGCCAGCGCGACGGCGGCGCGATGGACGGGTTCATGACCCATTCCGGCATCTGGGCGATGGGCTACTACACCGCCGCCGAGCTGCCCTTCTACTACTCCCTGTTCGACAACTCGACGCTCTGCGCGAACTTCTTCTGCGCCCTGCTCGGGCCGACGTGGCCCAATCGCTTCTACCTGATGGCGGGCACGTCCGGCGGGATCACGACCAACGGCCTGTGGGGCTACGGGATCTTCGACTACCCGATGATCCTGGACCTGTTGGACGCGGCCGGCGTGACCTGGAAGATCTACAACCTCGGGATGGACAGCGTCCCCTATGGCAACACCGACAACGTCGCCGTGTTCTGGAAGAACTTCGCGAAGGACCAGCGCACCAACGGCAGCAAGGGCGGCTACCTCAACGACTGTCGGAAGGGCCGGCTGCCGCAGGTCTCGTTCATGATCCCGAGCTACGCCCGCGGCTGGGACGAGCACCCGCCGGCCGACGTCTCCATCGGCATGAACATCCAGGCCGAGTGCGTCAACGCGCTGCGAGAATCGCCCATCTGGAACAGCTCGGCCTACATCATCACGTACGACGAGCACGGCGGGTACTTCGACCACGTGCCGCCGCCGCAGCTCGACGCGTTCGGGCTGGGCATCCGGATCCCGACCTGGGTCATCTCGCCGTGGGCGACCGGGAACCTCGAGCCGACGCTGTACGAGTTCGCATCGATCCTGAAGTTCCTCGAGCGCAACTTCGGCCTGCCGACGCTCGCCTCGGTGAACCATCAGTTCGACGATGGCACGCCCGTCGGCGGCAATTACCAGGCCGCGGGGCCGGGCGCGAGCGTTGGGCCGCCGGCGCCGCCACGGGACGGCAGGCCCGAGATCGGCGACCTGATGGAGTGCTTCACCTTCCCGTGACAGAGGACGAGGTCCGCCAGCGCGCGAAGGCGGTCTGCAACGCCCTCGTCGCGGGTGACGTCGGCAGCATCATCGAGATGCTCAGCGACGAGCTGCGTCGCAGCCCCGGTGAAACCGTGGCGCTGCTTCCGCTACCCGCTCGGGAGGCGGTCGTGGCCTCCGTGGAGAGCACCGGCGGCGGGGCCGCCTACGTCGCGGTACTCGAAGTGACCAGCGAGGCGGAGCACATCGAGCTACAGACGCGCTGGAAGGATCGCGGCGGCGAGGCGCGGATCGTCGAGGTCAGCCACCGGAGCCGGCGCGCGATCGAGGCCGAGGCCGAGGCTGCTGCCGCCGCCGCCGCGGAGGAGGAAGGGGGAGGCGAAGCGCCCCAGGGTTAGGAAGTGGACCCTCGCTCGGCGAGCTTCGCAGTCAACCGATGCGTCGGCATGGCGGCGCGTCAGCCCTGCGGCGGCTCCATCGGGGTTTGGAGCTGGAAGTAGTTGTCGTCGGGGTCGGCCAGCGTGGCGATCCACGAGCCCGGCGCCTCCTCGAACGTGTACGGCTCGCGCACCACGATGGCTCCGGCGGCCTTGAACCGGTCGAAGTCGGCCTGCACGTCGTCCGATTCGATGTTCCAGATGAGCCGGCCGGGCTGGTCGTTGGTGCCGTGCACCTCGCTGTGGGGCCCGACGTTGACCGAGCCCGAGCCGAGGCGCCAGCCGGTGTAGCCACTGTCGGTGTAGAGCGGCGCCCCGAACAGCTTCGTGTAGTACGCGGCGAGGCGCTCGGGGTGCTCCGAGCCGATCAGGATGCTGTTGAAGTTCATCTCAGCCCTCCGGTTCGAGGCGTTCGCCCGCTTCGACCCGGACCGGGAGCCGGTTCTCGGCAGGGGTCAGGGGACAGGAGAAGCGGGCGTCGTAGACGCACGACGGGTGGTACGCGAGGTTGAAGTCGAGGGCATAGGTGCCGTCACCTTCCGGGAACAGGTCGAGGTAGCGACCCGCGCCGTACGTCTCGCGCCCGCTCGTCAGGTCCAGGAACGGCACGAACACCGATTCGGACGAGCCCGACTCGAACGCATAGCCGGTCAGGGCGTGGGTGGTGCCGCCCACATCGAACTTGAACACGCCGGCCCGGATCGCGGGTCGGAGCTTGCCGTCCGAGGTCGGGATCTGGAAGCTCGCGGGCTCTGCGCCGGCGTACGGCTCGAGCTTGAGGCCCTCGAACCGAAGCGATTCGTCGACCGGGAAGTAGGGGAGCCCCGGGAAGTCGTGCCGCCGATCGTGCGGGATCGGGCTGTCGTGCGCGCCGCGGAAGTACTCGTCCTTCTGGGCGCGGAACCGGGTGACGGCCTCCGGGTAGTCGACGTGCTCGTGATCGTGGTGGTCGTGGTCGTGACCGTGATCGTCGTCCTGGTGCTCGAGGGTCATGCGGCGAGTCTAGGCGGGATCGGTCGGTGCATGATCTGCCCGTGACCGACAAGCCACTTCGCGTCGTCATCGCCGAGGACTCGGCGCTGATTCGCGAGGGGATCGCGCGCCTGATCGAGGAGTCCGGCGGGACCGTGGTGGCCAAGGTCGGCGACGGCGAGGCGTTCGTGCGAGCCGTCGAGACCCATCGGCCGGACGTGTCCGTCGTGGACGTGCGCATGCCGCCGACGCAGCGCGACGAGGGGTTGCGGGCGGCGATCGAGGCGCGCCGGCGGGTGCCGGGCACGCCGATCCTGGTGCTCAGCCAGTACGTCGAGCGGCAGTACGCCACGGAGCTCCTCGCGGATCGCGCCGGCGGCGTGGGCTACCTGCTCAAGGATCGGGTCGGCGACATCCGCGAGTTCATGGATGGCCTGCGACGGGTGGCGAAGGGCGGCACGGCGCTCGATCCGGAGGTCGTGGCGCAGCTGATGGCCCGCAATCGGGCGGACGATCCGCTGGTGACACTGACGCCGCGGGAGCGCGAGGTCCTCGCGGCGATGGCCGAGGGCCGGACGAACATCGGCATCGCCGACCAGCTGAGCATCACCGAGGGCGCCGCCGAGAAGCACATCAGCAACATCTTCGGCAAGCTCGAGCTGCCCGAGTCGCCGAACGACCACCGGCGCGTGCTCGCGGTCCTGGCCTACCTCGGGTCGTAGGTCGCGTCAGCCGACCGGAATCTCGGCGCGGATGGCCGTGGGGCCGCCGGCAGGGCTGGTCAGGCTGAACGTCCCGTCCACGCCCGCGATGCGGCTGGCGAGACCCGCCAGGCCGCCATCGGGTTCCAGTCGGGCGCCGCCGGCGCCGTCGTCCCAGACCTCGATGACGAGTCGAGTCGCGCCCGCGTCGGGCCCCGCTTCGAGGCGGCAGTGGACCTCGCAGCGCTTTGCGCCCGAATGCTTCGCCACGTTCGCGAGGGCCTCCGACACGACGAAATACGCCGCGCGCTCCACTGGCGGCGCGAATCTCGCTCCCGTGGCCAGCTCGCTGACGAGCACCGTTGGGACGGGGCCGCGGCCGATGATCGACTCGAGCGCGGACACGAGCCCGCGGTCGAGCAGGATCGCGGGGGCGATGCCCCGAACGAGCTGGCGGATCTCGGCAAGCGCCTCGCGCGCCTGCTCCTGGCCCTCGAGGATGAGCTGCTTCGCGGCCGCGGGATCGGCATCGAGGCGCTCGCTCGCCAGGCCGAGATCGATCGTCAGCGCGACCAGGCGCTGCTGGGCGCCGTCGTGCAGATCGCGCTCGATCCGATGGAGCTCACTGGCTTCCACGTCGAGCACGTCCGACCGGCTCTTGCGCAGGACCTCGACCTGGCGGCGCAGCTCGCGCGCCTCGGACGTGCACAGGAGGCCGGCCACGACACCGCGATGGAGTGCGATCACCAGCTGCGACAGCGACGCTGCGACCGGCAGCAGCGCAAGGCCCGCGAGGCCGCGGAACGCCACGGCCGGCACGTCGTGGCCGGAAAGCGGTCCGAGATCCAGCGGCGACGCACCCGCGGCGTCGTACCAGATCGGGCTCGTCAGGAGGAACATCGTGATCGACCAGAGCGCGAAGACGACGACGAACTCGATCACCGTCAGCGGCAGGTTGATCGCCGTGTAGACCACATCGCGCCAGCGGCTCTCGTCCATGAACTCGGCGCGCAGCACGCCGACGATGCCCCCGCCCCGAAGTGGCCGATAGGCGTGCGCAGGCGGGCGGACCGGCTCACCGGCGAACACGCGCCAGCGTTCGATCCGGGCAACGACTCGCGAGCCTTCGATCGCCGCCGCGACGAGCACGACGCCGATGCCCGCCAGCAGGACCGACAGGCCGGCCGATGCGAGCGACAGGACGACGCCCGCGCCCAGAAATCCGACGAACAGGCCGAGGAGGATCGCGCCGTTCGCGTGCCAGGTCGCCGGATGGATCGGCGAGAGCACGAAGGCGCGAATCGGATTGGACCCTCGGCGGGCGAAGCCGAACACGCCGCCCGCGGGATCGCCCGGAGACGTGGAGATCCCCGGCCGGGCGAACGACGCCCCGCCGGGGATCCGGGCCGAGATGAGCCCGGCCACGATCAGCAGCAGCCCCGTGACCAGGACTGCGGCACCCATCACGTGTCAGTCGGCTCCTGTGGTGGCAGGGTCACGGTCGGAGTCGACTCGCGGCGCATCGCGCCGAAGACCAGGACCGCGCCGATACCGATGATGAACAGCGGCCACAGGTAGCGCCACGACGCTACGTCCGGCAGGAGGGCGCCGACGAGGGCGAGACCACCGAACAGGAGCAACACGATCCCGATGAACGTCGTCCAGCGCCCGCTCCCTCCCGCCTTGTGGCGGTGGCCCTCGGGCACGGCGGAAGCGCCGGTCGCAGCTGCAGCGGCCGCTTCAGCCGACAGCGGTTCGAGCGGCACGATGATCGCCAGGCCGATGTACAGGAGGAGGGTCACCCCGCCGAAGAAGATCGACAGGAACCAGACCACGCGGACGAGGGTGGGGTCGAGCCCGAAGAACTCGGCGACGCCCGAGGCGACACCGGCGATGACGCGATTCTCGCGACAGCGGTACAGACGGCGGTTCACTTGCATCCTCCAATCGGATTGATCGCGACAGTGCCGAAGTTGACTCGGACCCGGAGGTCGGCTTTGGAGGCCGCCGAGGCGTACCCCTCGTTCTCCCAGATCGAGCCGTCGGTCAGGAGCCCGTTGACCCGGACTTCACGGGGCGTACCGGTGAACTCGACGTGCATCCCGAGGCCGAACGGGACGCAGAGCAGCACCTGACCACCCCCAACTCGAATCGCGCCGGACATGCCATGTGCCGGCAGTCGGATCGACAATCGGCCGAGATTCAGCCGGGCGTCGAGGTCCGAGATCGTCGCCTCGGTGATATCCATGAAAACGTCGGCGGCATTGCCGGTAACCACAAGCGAGCTGACGGTTGCACCCGGCAGCGCGATCGAGGCTCGCCCGGCGTTGACGGTCATTGCCATTCGCTCGAGCTCGGTCGTCGGCAGCGCGAGCGTCCACGAGTCGCGGCCCGTGTCGCCCAGATCCCAGTCACCGGGGCCGTTGGAAATGACCTGGAGCGTGCGCTCGGCTGCGGTCACGATCGGCACACGTCCCGCCGTATCCGACGTCGTGAGCTGCCAGGCGCTGCCTGCCTGTGTCCCGATCGCGAGTGACCCGCAATTCGCCTCGAGCTCGACGGTCGCCGGACCGCTGAAGGTGCCGCGCTGCGTCTCGGAGTTCGACTGCGCGCCATGCTCGCCGCACTCGACCGCGTAGCGCGGGGCCACCGCGAGCCCGCCGCCGAGCACCAGCCCGGGCACCATGGCCGCGAGCACGCCTGCGACGAGCGCGTACCGGCTCCGACGCAGCACGATCCCGGCCCCGATGGCGATGATCGCCAGCGGCCAGAGGCGCAGGATGCTACTCACCGTCGCCGTATCGACGGCGGCGAGGTCGACCGCGACCAGCACACCGCCGAGGGCCACCAGGAACAGCCCTGCGTAAAGAAATCGGCGATTGATCGCCATCAGCTGTCCATCCCTCCACTAGAACGATCGCACGGTCCATCCGTGCCCGTGACCAAGATCGCGCGAGGGGAGGGGAGTGCCCAGCCGGGCACCGGGCGTCTTCGAGTGGGGCTAGCCCCACCCGGGTCCGTGCGGCTGGCAGGGTTGCCGTCCGGCCGCCGGCGCGATCCAATGGCGATTGGCACGCGAGGAGGAGCGTTGAAAGCTGCGGTCCGCGATCGATACGGCTCGGTCGACGTCGTCGAGGTGCGCGAGGTCGACCGGCTGCGACCCAACGACGACCAGGTGCTCGTTCGCGTGCGGGCGGCGTCGGTCAACCGAGCGGATCTCGATGCGCTTGGCCCGAAACCTGCCTTTGCCCGGTTGTTCATGGGTCTCCGCGGGCCGCGAGCCCCGGGACTGGGGCTTGATGTCGCCGGCGAGATCGAGGCGGTCGGCCCCAACGTCACGAGGTTCAAGGCCGGCGACCGCGTCTTTGCCGACCTCTTCCTGTATCGAAACGGAGCCTTCGCCGAGTACGTTTGCGCGCGAGAGAAGGCGTTCCTGCCGATCCCGGTCGGGATGACCTTCGAGGAGGCGGCGACCCTCCCGCACTCTGCCGTCCTCGCCGTGCAGGGGCTCCGGTTGCGCGATGGCCGGACGATCAAGGCAGGCGATCGCGTCCTGATCGACGGCGCCAGCGGGAACGTGGGGCCATTCGCCGTCCAGATCGCGAAGGCAAAGGGCGCGGAGGTCACCGGCGTCGCTCGGACCGAGAAGCTCGACTTCGTGCGCTCGCTCGGTGCCGACCACGTCATCGACTACACGACGACCGACTACACCAAGATGGGCGAGCACTACGACTGGATCCTCGACACCGACTCCCACCACTCGGTCCTGGCGATCCGGCGGGCTCTGAGCCCCGGCGGCGTCTATGTCACGCTGGGAGGAACCGCGAGGACGATCTTCGCCGCGGTGCTGCTCGGCCTGGTCGTGTCTCGCGTCACCGACAAGCACATGGGCCTGCTCATCTGGTGGAAGCCGTTCAACCCGCAGGACGTCGCCACGGTGACCCAGCTCATGGCGGCGGGCGCCGTCAGGCCGGCGATCGATCGGCGCTTCCCACTGACGGAGGTCGTCGACGCGCTCCGGTGGGTCGACGACGGCCGGGCGCGGGGCAAGGTCATCGTCCTCCCCTGACCGGGGAGCGGACCTCGCGGGGTTCGACCTAGCTCTTGCCGGAGCCGAGCCCGGGCTGCGGGATCAGGTCGACCGCCCTGACGCGACGGCTGCGTCCGGCGTCCGTTCGGACCACCGCGGCGGGGATGACGCCACCGACGACCGACTCGACGACGGCGAGCTCACCTTCGTACAGGCCGCTCGCGATCTGGACCCGGCCGCCCTGGCGGATCTCCGGCCGCCCGGTCATCGCGTCGAGCTTGATCGACACGGTGCGGGCCGCGGCCGCCGCTGCCCGAGCGTCCTCGGAGCCCGCGGCCGGTGTTCCCTTGGCTGGCTTGGGGTACGTGACCCGCTTGCGCCGCACGGGCTAGCGACCCCGCCGAGGTCGGTTGTCGGCCTTGGGCGGCTTCGGCTCGCGGCCGGGCCGGGGCGGGTTGGGGACCGTTCCCGGTGCCATGTCGGGTTGGGGTGGGAGTGGGCCGCGGGCCTTCGCGGCGCGGACCTGCTCGTCGAACTGCGCTGCGACCTCGGTCGGGATGCTGCCCCGCCAGGCGCGCTCGATCTCGACGATTCGCTCGTTCTCGGCGGCGCGGCGACGCCGCGCAAACTCGGATTGTTTCGTCAATCAGACCTCGATCCAGGTGGGAGGGTGGTCGGCCCACCCTGTCGATGCAAGCCTAGCGTGCCTGTCGGCGCGACGGATCGCGAACCCTTCAGTGCGTGACCGTGGTCGGACCAGGTGAGCTCGACGCCGGTGCCGCGCTCGAGCCGCTGGACGCGCAGCACGCCACCCACGTCCGACGCCTCCAGCTCCATGTCCCTGATTCCGCGTGCCTCGGCCGGCCCGGCGCGGTCGCCGCGGGCGTCCACGCCTCGGCCGTCGTCTTCGATCGCAAGGCGCAGCATGCCGTCAGCCACCGTGAGGTCCAGGCTCACGTGGGACGCGCCGGCGTGTCGAACGACGTTGTCGAGGGCGAGGAGGGCGATGCGGAACGCCGCTCGCGCGACCGGACTCGGGATGCCGTTCGGCTCGTCCACGCGCGCGCCGTCGAGATCGATATCGACCTGGATCGAGTCGCGCTGCTGCGTCCGCTCGGCCAGCCACTCGAGGGCCGCCACGAGGCCGTACTCCTCGAGCACGATCGACTGCCGAACATGGATCAGTCGCTCCACGTCGTCGACGACGTCGCGCAGTCCTGCGGCGACCGTCGCCCCGCCCGAACCCGAAGCCTCCGCGGCTGCGGCGGCGCGCCGAAGGTCGGGCAGGACCAGCGCATGGAGGTCGGCGGCCAGTCGTGCCTGCTCGGCCTCCCGCCCTCGACGCCGCATCGCGGCGGCGTTCGGGAGCAGCTCGTCACCGAGCGCCCGCGGGAGCTCACGCAACGTCGTCGCCCGGCGCCGCGCACGACGCACCGGACCCAGCAGGTCGCGCAGGCAACCGGCCAGGGCGCTGACAGCAACGAACGCCGCACACAGCCGGCCGCTCAGCCGAAGCGGGTCGATGCCGGCCGTCGGTGGCGCCGCCGCACTGAACGAGCCAACGACCGCCCATCCGGCGACGACGACCAGGGCCGCGAACGCCGGGACGACGACGATGCGTCGAACGAGGCGCCATGCCGCAGCATGCCCTGGTCTCGGGTCGGTCACGTAGATCGCAGCGACCGACGAGGCCGCGAGGAGAGCAGCCTCGGCGACGACGACGAGCCAGGGCCAGGCGCCGGGCGAGGCGAGTGCCTGCCAGCCCCGAACGACGCCGACCACCTCGAGCGCCGCGAGGCCGGCGGCCACGACCAGCGCCACCCATGCCCATGTCCGGGAGCGCACTCGGAGCAGGCCTGCGCTACAGAGTGCCGCGCCGGCGACGAGCAGCGGCACCAGGTCGCTCGAGGATCGGTCTGCGCCGGACGATCCGGACAGGAGGTCCACGCCGCGGAGGACGACGGCGACCGCAGTCACGGACGTCGCGACCGGTCCGCCCTGGATCCAGCCCTCGCAGAGCGCGAGGACGGCGAGCTCGGTGCGAGAAACGACGGCATATCGATCGAACAGGCGCCGCAGGTGGCTCTCGACCGTTCGCGGCGAGATCCCGAGCCGCGTGCCGATCTCCTCGCTCGTCAGGCCTCGATGCAGCTCCTCGAGGACCGAGATCTCGCGATCCGAGGGCGGCCGCGGACCGTATCGCGCCGCATCCAGGGTAACGGCAGAGAAGGCCGTGCCGCCGCTCGCCACCGTGCGAACGGCATCGAGGATCACGTCCGCCTCGGCGCCCTTGTCGAGGAAGCCCGAGGCGCCCCGCTCAAAAGCCGCCCGCATCAGCGAAGACCGATCGAACGAGGTCAGGACGATCGCTCGACAGCCCGCCGCAACCGCGGCCTCGATCACGAGCAGGCCGTCGGTACCCGAGCGGAGCTGGA
>VBGT01000005.1:85474-105636 GCA_005889475.1 Chloroflexota bacterium
TGTGCCCGACACGAGGCCGATCCCGTCCTCGGGCGTCCGCGCCGTGCCCACGACTCGGATCGCTCGATCATCGGCCGAGCCGACATTGGGTGACGCACTCGCGGCGGCCTGGATCGCCAGCGCGATGGCCGGGTGATCGTCGACGATCCCGAGTCGGATCGCGTCGGTGGCTTGGTCGCGGCTCTCTCGGTGTTCCACCGCGGCATCATCGCAGGGAGCGTCACCGGTTCCGTTGCGGGATTCCACGCACGGGCGGTCGTGGCCCGAGGATTGACAAGTTCGGGCTCGGGGGACCCACATTCCCCGTGACGAGCACCGAGATCTTCGGTGCCGTCCGGGTGGAGAGGGATGGATACCGATCTCGTGGTCCGAGCCCAGCACGGTGACAAGGATGCATTTGGCATCCTGGCCACCGAGGCCGCATCTCGGTTCTTCGCGGTGGCGCGCCGGATCCTGCGCGACCGCGACCTCGCCCAGGACGCGACACAGCAGGCGCTGCTGTCGACCTGGCGAGCCCTTCCCCGCCTGAGCGACCCGGCCCGCTTCGAGGCCTGGTCGTATCGGCTCCTCGTGCGCGCCTGCTACGCCGAGGGGCAGAAGGAGCGTCGCTGGGCGCCCAATCTCCGGCTGCTGCCGATGGACATGCCGGTCGTCGACGATGGCTTGAGCTCGATCGTCGATCGCGACCAGCTGGAAGCCGGCTTCCGCCGCCTCTCGATCGATCATCGAGCGGTGGTGGTGCTCCACCACTATCTCGACCTGCCGCTCGATCGGGTCGCCGACATCGTCGGCATCCCGGTCGGGACGGCGCACTCACGACTTCACCACGCGATGTGCGCGCTGCGAGCGGCCCTCGAGGCCGACCTGCGGCCGTCGGTACGGGAGGCTGCCCAATGAGCACCGAACGTGACGTCACGCGCATCGTCCGGTCGTGGCTCCGGACGGACGAGTACGACTTCCCGGTCGAGATCGTCGACGACGTCCTCGCCCGCCTGGACGCGACCCCACAGGACCGGCTGATCTGGCCGGCTCGGAGGTTCGCCGACATGAACACCTATACAAAGCTCGCGATCGCGGCCGCCGCGGTGGTGGTGGTCGCGTTCGCGGCATTCAACCTGGTGCCGCGGACTGGCGTCGGCGGGCCCGGGGTCGCAACGCCCCCGCCGACCCTGGCGCCGACCCCGTCACCGACCGCCGCGGCGTTTCCACCGGCGGGGGCGCTGACGATCGGACGGCACTCCATGGTCCTCGAAGGCTTGACTGTCTCGTTCAACGTCTCGACGTCCGGTTGGATCAGCAATGGCTCGTTCGGCGTCGACAGATCGCCGGACATCGGCCCCGAGGGCGCCAGCTTCATCTTCTGGACCGATACGCCGGTCGGCGTCTTCATCGACCCGTGCGCCGCTGTGAGGGGCCCTTCTGTCGGTGTGTCGACGGCCGCGCTCGCCGATGCCGTCGCTTCCGTGCCCGGCACAGACCTCGTGAGCGGACCGTCGGACGTGACCGTCGGCGGGCACCCGGCGAAGCTCGTTGTCATCAGCATCCCCGACGACATCGGCTGCGACCCCCAGAGATTCAACCTCTGGTACGCGCCCACGCCCGGCTTCGCCCGCTACGCCACCGCGCTCGGCTCCACGTATCGCGTGTGGATCATCGATGTCAACGGGACGCCAGTCTGGATGGACGGCGAGACGTTCAAGGGCGCCGGGCCGGAGCCGGCCCGGCAGCTCCAGAAGATCGTCGACTCGATCCAGTTCGAGTAGGTCTTCGACAGCCTGAATCAAGAGCCCGGCGTCGGTACCACCGACGCCGGGCTTAAGAACGCGACTGCGACGAGCGTCAGCCTTAGCGGGAACCCGACGTGAACAGGCCGAACGCGGCGCCCTGCGGGTCGGTCACGATCGCGAACTCGCCACCGGGGTAGCTCTGCGGCGTCATGAGCTCGCGTGCGCCGAGCCCGACAGCCTTGTCGAAGATCGACTTGACGTTGTCGACCCCGAAGTAGACGAGCCAGTAGCTCGGCGTCCCGGCAGGCACCATCGGATTCATCTCGGTCGCGCCGGCGACGCTATCGCCGTCGACCAGGAACTCGAAGTAGTCCGGTCCGTTCGGAACGGCCGAGCGCTTCGTCGTCCAGCCAAACACCTGCTGGTAGAACGGCAGCGCGCGCTCGATGCCTCGAGCGTTGAGCTCGGCCCAACCGAACGAGTTCGGGGCATCGGTCTGGAAGCCGCCCATCTGCGTGGGCTGCCACACCGAGATGAACGCGCCGGTCGGATCCTGAAAGACGGCCATCTTGCCCTGATCGCCGACGTCGAATGGCTCCATGGCGACCTTGCCGCCGGCATCCTTGACGGTTCGAGTCGTGGCGACGGCGTCGTCCGTGCCGATGTAGAAGGACCATGCGGTGGGCTGGTCAGGAGTCTGTGTCGGGCTGATGCCGGCGACATCCTTGCGGTCGATCGTCGCTCGCCCGTAGCCGCCGTATTGCGGATCGGGGTTGACATCGACCGTCCAGCCGAAGAGCTTCGAATAGAACTCGCGCGACGCCGGGGCGTCGTTGGTCGAGAGGTCCACCCAGATGGGTTTCCTGGCGGTTGCGATTGCCATTGCGGTCATGGCATCCCCCTTCTGGAATCGCTGGTGCACCGCGTCTCGCGGCACCTTCGTGGGATCACTCGATTCTCCCACCGATCGCCGATTCCGGCATTGCAAGCGCCTTTTCTCGAGCAGGCGCCGGGGAGCTGGCCGCGCCGGGCCTCTCAGCGGGCCTCGGCGAGCTGATCGGCGAGGTCGGTCAGCGCATCCGTGATCTTCGTCAGAGCAGGCAGGTACAGCGGCGCGCAGGAATCGCGGCAATTCGTCGCGAGCTCCGCGAGCACGCGAATGCGCTCCTCCATGACCGCCCACGCCGCGTCGCGGTGGGGGAGCAGGTAGTCGACCCCATAGAACAGCTCGAACGTCGGGCCCGCGGTGGCGCCAGGGTGCTCCGGCCCGACGGGTAGGCGAGTGACCAGTCCGCCGAGCGGCTTCACGACGTTCTTCATGAGCCCGACGCTGACCTCGGCCAGGACCGCGAGGTGGTCCTCGGTCTCGTCGGTGTGGGCGAAGTAGCGCGCGAGCAGCTGCAGGATCACCTCGTAGACCGCGTTCAGCAGATCGACGCAGCGGCTCGTGAACGGGTCGGTGATGATCGGCACGGGGACGCCGTCCTCGCGCTCGCGGACACACGCGGCGAGCACGGGTCGTGAGGGCTCGAAGCCCGGGTCGGCATCACGGACGTCGAAGAACTCGTCGAGGATCGTGACGAGGCGGCCGAAGTGGGCCTCGCGCCACTCGCCGCGTGCACCCTCGCCCTGCTCGACGATCGTGTCGATCGCCGCGTGCGCGCCGGCGAGGTCGGTCACGGCGGCGAGATTCGGCAGGGGGAAGTGGCCGACGACGGCCTGCGCCGACCTCGGACCGAGGAAGAGCCGCTCCTCGCCCAGCCGCTCGGCGAGCCGATCGAAACCGAGCTCGATCGCGCGATACAGCGTGCCGATCGTCTCGAAGTCCTGCAGCCGCGGCCCGATCTCGTCCTCGGCGGCGCGGGGCAGGGGAGCCGCCCGCCCTACAGCCGCCAGCGCATCCTGGTCGGCCATGTCGAGGCCCTCCGGGCGCTCGAGGTAGATCAGGTGCCGCAGCGACGTCTCGTTGAACGGCAAGAGCTCGATCTTGATGCCGGCCGGGTAGGCGTGCGGCGGCAGCGGGAAGTTCGGGCGCTCGAAGGCGGAGCCGGCACCGACCGCGGTCAGCAGGTTCTGCACGAGCGCGAGATGGAGCATCTCCTGCTCCGCGATGTGGATGAGCTCGCGCCGCCAGCGCCGCGTCGCCTCGAGCTGGATCTGGCTCAGGCCCTCGTCCTCGCGGTCCTTCATCGAGAACGCGGCATACAGGTATTGGCACATCACCAGCTGCTCGAGTGCGGCCGCCTTGCCGAGGGTCCAGATCAGCGCCTCGCGATGCTGGAGGACCATCGTCGGCGCACCGGGGTCGACACCGCCACGCGCCGAGAGGAGTTGCATCAGCCGCCCGCCTGGGGCGGAAATCGTGCTCGCGTCGGTCACGCTGGGAGTTTACGATCGTGACGCCATGGACGAGCGCGACATCGAGATCCGGAACGCGACCTACGGTCACTTCGTCGAGCTCGGTCACGCCCCGATGGCGGCGGAGGTCGCCCGCACCCTCGGCCAGCCCGAAGACGAGATTCGGGCCGCGTGGCGGCGCCTCCACGACGCCCATGCCCTCGTCCTCGACGAGGCCGGCGACATCCGGATGGCGAACCCCTTCTCCGCGGTGCCGACGTCGTTTGTCGTCGAAGCAGACGCGCGGCGCTGGCATGCCAACTGCGGCTGGGATGCATTCGGGATCGGCGCCGCGCTGCATGTCGACAGCGTGATCGAGACCGAGTGCGCCGACTGCCACGAGCCGCTCCGCATCGAAGTCCACAACGGACGGCCCAAGGACAAGGACCACGTCTTCCACGTCCTGGTGCCGGCTGCCGCGTGGTGGGATGACATCGGGTACACCTGAGGCACCATGCTCGTCTTCCGGTCGGAAGCACACGTCGATCGCTGGCTCGCCGGGCGACCAGGCGGCGCCACGATCCCGATCACGAAGCTCGCAGAGCTGGCGCAGGCCTGGTGGGGCGATCGGCTGGCGCCGGAATGGCGCCCGCACACGAGGGAGCAGAACCAGGCGATCCTCGATCGGCTCGGGCTGACCGGACCCTTCTGGCGCCTGGACTAGAACCTCACTCGGAGCGCAAAGAGACGGGACCGCCCCGATGGGACGGCCCCGTGCTGGCGTGGCCTCGCGCTACTTCTTCAGGGTGATGGTCCGCTCCACGGAGTCCTCGCCGCAGTCAAAGCCGCAGGCGAAGGCGAACGCCCGCACCGTCGCCCTGCCGCCAGCGAACTTGCCATTGGCGGCGCCGACCTCGACCGCCCAGGCGTGGGCTGTTCCGTCACAGGCGAAATCAGTCCCTCCCTCACCGCTGACCTTGAAGCGCCCGACGGTCTGGGTCAGCTGGACGCTCAGGAAGCTCTTGCCGCCCTCAACCCCCGTGGTGCAGGTGACCGTGCCGCGGACCGTGGCCAGCCCGGTTCGCGAGTTGAAGCTCCCGCTCGGATCGACCGTGAGGTCGATCACCGGGGGCGGCGGCGCGAGCGAAGCCGTGAGCTCGAGGTTGCCGCCGTTCCCCACGCCGTCGTAGTCCAGGACGAGGATCGTGAGGGTGACGCCGGCGCTGGCCCCCACGATGACGCCTCCTGCACCACAGGCCTGCAGCGTGAAGCTGCCCGGGCTCCCCGTCAGCACGAAGATGCCGGTCGCGTAGTCGGAGCCCTGCGTATCGATGACGATCTGGGCGTCGGCATCGGGCACGAACTCGTACCAGACGCTCGCGTCCGTGAACGGGGCGCCGCACTGATTGGCCTCGGCGTCCAGCGCGTCGGTCGTCGCTTCCGACGTATCGAGCGTGTCGCTGAACGGCAATGCGGTGATCACTTGCCGCGTCGCGTACGTGTTGTTGGTCGGCGCCGCCGCCAGGACCGGCGCCGCGAGCCCCAGGCTGCAGAGCGCGACCACCACGAGGAATGCCAGGCGCTTCATCGAGGTCCCTCCCGGGAAGTTCGGCACGACCTCGTTCGTTCGGTCGGCCATCCGGTCGTAGACGCTTCCACGCTGGCCTTGTCACAGCCCGAGGCGATCGCGAACCCGCGCTAACCTCCGGCGGATGCCCAGAAACGGTCAGGCGCACACCCCCGAGACGACGTTCTGATGGAACCCAGCCTTCGGCTCGCAGCACTCGATGAGGCGGAGGCGATCGACGCGCTCATGAAGCTCGCGACCGAGGGTCTCTTCCCGGCGACGTATGACGCCCGGCAGACGAGGGCGGCGGTCCGGTACATCGCGTCGGTCGACCGGAAGCTGCTCGAGGACCAAACGTATTTCGTCGCCGAGATCGACCATGAGCTCGTCGCTTGCGGTGGCTGGAGCCGTCGCGACAAGCTCTACACCGGATCGGGCGAGGGCGACCAGGATGCGCGGTTGCTCGACCCGGCGACCGAGCCCGCCCGAATTCGGGCAATGTTCACCCGTCCCGACTGGACGCGCCGCGGCCTCGGCAGGCGGATTCTCGAGGCCTGCGAAGCGGCTGCCGTCGCCGAGGGCTTCACTCGGCTGGCGCTGATGTCGACGCTGCCCGGCCTGCCGCTCTACGAGGCGTATGGCTTCCACGTCCTCGAGCGCGTCGACATCCCAATGCCGGACGGCACGAGCATCGCCGGCGCCGCCATGGAAAAGGCCCTCACCTGAACCGCTAGCCGGGCTGTACATTGTCGGCGCCATGAACGAGCCTCTGGCCCGGCGTCCGATGGACGAATGGGCCGCCACGATCTCCAAGCCGAACGGCTGATCGGCCCCTTCCACAACCAGCGTCAGGGGAAGGGGCGGGACAGACGCATGCCGCTGCCGCAGCGAGGGCTGCGTGCGCCATGCCGTCCCGCGTGATCGTCAGGAGATCGACATGCCGATGCCGCATCGAACCTTCGCCCAGGTGGCGAAACGACGACTCATAGGCAAAGAGGGCAGGGAGCGGATCCGCGCGGTCCGGGAGCTGCTCGAAGAGCTACCCGATTACCGCAACGGGCCGTATGCCGACCTTCGGAAATGGCTGACGTCGGAGATCGAGGAAACCCGGATTCGGTCAAGCGCGGTCCACCGCGACTCGATCGCTGTGCGGCGCGAAGGCGCCGCGCAGATCGCGCTCGTCGGCCCGCCCAACGTCGGCAAATCGTCGATCCTGCAAGCCCTGTCCGAGATCCAGATCAAGACCGGCGACTACCCGTTCACGACCCTGCGCCCCATACCGGCGCTCACGCGCATCGGCGGCGTGCTCGTCCAGCTCGTCGAGATTCCCGGGCTGCTCGCCGGCGCCTCCGATGACCGGGGTGGGGGACGGGCTTTGCTGGGTGTCCTCAGATCGGCGGACGCGATCGTCTACTGCGCACGGCCCGACGCCGACCCGGCCGAGCTCCGCGCCGTCCGTGCCGAGGTCGAGCTCGCCGGCATCGACAAGCCGGCGTTCCTCGCGGCAACGCGGGCCGACGAGGCTGGGAAGGAGAGCCTTCTGCGGCTTCGTGCCGCGTTCCCCGACCTCGAGGTCATCCCCGTGTCGGTCATCGACGAGGCCTCGCTCGATGCCTTCCGCGAGGCCGCCTGGCGCCTGACGGGGCTCATCCGGGTTCGACTGCGATCGATGGGCGAGACCAACCCGGAACCGCTCGCGCTCGAACCCGGCTCGACCGTCGCGGGCGTCGCCGACTGGGTTCATCACCACCTCGGCGCGATGTTCAGTGGCGCCCGAGTGTGGGGTCCGTCAGCCCGATTCGAGGGCCAGCATGTCGGGCGCGATCACCCCGTCCAGGACGGCGACGTGGTCGAGATCCTGCGCTGATGCCACGATGAGTTCGATGTCACGCGACGTCGTCGAGCTCCAGCTGGAGAGGGTCAAGGCCCACCTGGTGCTCGAGCCGGAGCTGTCGCTGATCGACTGCGGCTACGCCGGATCGGTGCCCGGGATCCAACGGGGGATCGCGGCGAACGGACGAGACCCCGCAACGCTCCGCCGCGTGGTCATCACGCACGGCCATCCGGATCACGCCGGCGGGGCTCGCGACCTCGCCGCCGGCGGCGCGGACATCCTGATCCACCCCGCCGATGCGGAGCGCCTCAAGATCACGTGGCGAGACGTCGTCCGCCAACCGTCACGGGGTCACGTCTTCGCGGCGATGACGCCGGAGCCGCCGCACTTTCATCCGATCGAGGACGGTGACGTGCTGCCCATGCTGGGTGGACTGCGGGTCGTCCATACGCCGGGCCACACGCCCGGCAGCGTCTGCCTGTACGGGGAGCGCGACCGGATCCTGTTCGTGGGTGACGTGCTCCAGCGGCGGTTCGGGCGCGTGTCGTTCGCGAGCCGCCTGTACAGCGACGACTACGCCGCAGCGCGTCGCAGCGTGAAACGGCTCGCCGAGCTGGACGTCAAAACGGTAGTGTTCAGCCACTTCACCGCCCTCGAGGAGGGGGCGGCGGAGACCCTCGCGAGGTTGGCCCGCGAAGTCGGCTGACCCTGCACAGAGGCGCCCATATGGACACCCTGGTCGATCTCGTCCGGACCGGCGCGGAACGCTTCGATCGCCGGCCCGCGCTCATGATCCGGCCGTTCTTCCGGACGCGGACGTGGCGCTACCGCGATCTCGGTCGCATCGTGCCCCAGGCCGCGCGCGTGATCCATGACGCCGGCGTCGGCGAGGGGGACCGGGTCATCCTGTGGGCGGTCAACCGGCCGGAGTGGGGGATCGCGTTCTTCTCGATCGCCCACCTCGGTGCCGTGTCCGTACCCCTGGACGTCCGGCACACGGTCGACTTCGGGACCAAGATCGTGGCCCAGACCGGGGCGAAGCTGGTGATCGCGAGCGCCCAGACGGAGGCGTCGGCGCGCGAGCTCGGGCTGCCCATCCTGTTCGTCGAGTCCCTGCCGGACCTGGCCCGGCGAGCGACGCCCATCGAGCCGACAAAAGTCGATCCTGACGACCTCGCGGAGATCGTGTTCACCAGCGGCACCACCGGCGAGCCGAAGGGCGCGATGCTCAGCCACCGGAACCTGCTGGTCAGCGCGACGACGATGATGGAGGTGCTGCAGTTCGGTCCGAAGGATCGGCTCCTGTCCGTCCTGCCCCTGTCACATCTGTACGAGCAGGTGCTCGGGTTCATGGCGCCGCTGGTGGTCGGCGCCAGTGTGGTCTATCCCGTCAGCCGCCAGCCGGCGGTGCTGATCCGGACATTCCGCGACTTCGGCGTGACCGTCCTCCTGATCGTGCCGCAGGGCCTGCGCCTGCTCAACGGCGCCATCGAGCGCAAGGTGGACCAGGCCGGCCGGCGCGCGACGTTCGAGCGACTGCACGCATTGGCGCGCCGGGCGCCCAAACCGATCAAGCGCCTCCTGTTCCGCTCCGTGCTGAGCCAGTTCGGCGGCAAGCTGCACACGATCGGCGTTGGGGCATCGGCCCTCGATGTCGAGATCGCCGGACGGTGGACGGACATGGGCGTCGATGTCCTGCAGGGCTACGGGGCGACCGAGATGGGGCCGGTCGTCAGCTTCACCCGGCCGCACCGCAACGTCATCGGCACCGTCGGCGAGCCGATCCCGGGCGTCGAGGTCCGGATCGCCGAGGACGGCGAGATTCTCGCCCGCGGGCCCGGCCGGTTCGCCGGCTACTGGAAGAATCCAGAGGCCACGGCGGCGGCCATCGACGCCGAGGGCTGGTACCACACCGGCGACCTCGGCGCGTTCACCAGGGACGGGATGCTGACCTTCCGCGGCCGGAAGAAGGACATGCTCGCCCTGCCCGACGGCCAGAAGGTCTACGCCGAGGACGTGGAGGCGATCCTCAAGGACGACCCGCGGGTGAAGGACGCCGCGGTCGTCGGCTGGCCGCTCGGCGCGGCCCTGAGGGTCCATGCCGTGCTGCTCGTCGAGGATCCAGCCGACGAGGAGGCCATCGTCAGGGATGCGAACGCCAAGCTCGCACCCCATCAACAGATCCGCGGGTCGACGGTCTGGCCGGACCCGGACCTGCCGCGCACGACGACGCTCAAGATTCGGAAGCCCGACATCCTCGCCCGCCTGGACGACCTCGAGCGACCCGCCTCGGCGCCGATTCCCGCGGCGGCGTCAAAGCTCAGGCGCGATCCGCTCGACCACGACATCGATCCGATCACGGTCATCGTCGCCGGCCTCGCGAACGTGGAGGCCTCGACCGTTCAGCCGACGGCTCGGCTGTCGACCGATCTCGATCTCGACTCGCTCCAGCGGGTCGAGCTGCTCGGGGTCATCGAGGAGGAGACGGGCGTCTTCGTCGACGACGATCTGCTCCAGCCGGATACGACCGTCGGCGAGCTGATCGCCCTCGTCGAGGCCGCTCGCGACGCGAAGCGCGTCGTCGGGGCCTGGCGCTGGCCGCTCTCGCCCCTGGTCCGAGCGCTCGGTCTCGGGATCCAGGTGCTCCTGATCTACCCGTTCGTCCACTTGTTCTACCGGGTCCGCGTGACCGGCCTCGAGCAGCTCCGGGAGGAGGACGGCCCGTACCTCCTGACGCCGAACCACTGCCTGCACCTCGACAACGGGATCATCCTGACCCGCCTGCCCCTGTCGTTCCGGTGGAAGCTGTCGGTGGCCGCCGCCGCCGACACGATCTACGACAACCCGATCCAGGGCGCCCTGGCGTCGATCATCGCCAATGCCTTCCCGCTCCAGCGCGAAGGCGGCGTGCGCAAGAGCCTGGAGCTCCTCGGCTCGCGCATGGACAAGGGCTACAACATCCTCATCTACCCCGAGGGCAAGCTGACCGTAGGTGGCCCGTTGCAGCCGTTCAAGGCAGGCGCCGGACTGATCGCCGTCGAGGGCGGCTCGCCGATCGTGCCGGTCAAGCTCAAGATCCACAAGATGTCGATCATCGACAGCCGCCGGCTGCCATCCGCGATTCGGGGCGACGTGGAGCTGGTCGTCGGCCAGCCGATCTGGTTCGACTCGACAGCGGACCATGCCGCGGCCACGACACAGCTGGAGGCAGCTGTCGCAGCCCTATGACGATCGCAACGCAGTCATCCCGCATTCCAGTGCGGATCGCAGCATTCACGCCGCTGTGGGTGCTCATCATCGCCTCGGTGGCCTTGCCGAGCTTCTCCGATCCGATATTCGCCAAGCCGCCAGATTGGCTGGGGATCCCGCTCGGGGTCGTCATGGACGCCATCGCGCTGGTCTGGATGCTGATCGGGGTCGTCGTCATCTGGGACGCGAGATCACGCCTCGTCGAGGCCCTCGTGGTCACCTTCTTCACGATCCCGGCAACGCTGCTCGTCGTCTTGTCGCCGGCCTTGATCCTGATCATGCAGAACCTCACTGTTTGAGGCCGCTCAGCGTCTCGCGCGGTACGCGAGGAGAACCACGCCGCCATCGAACGGTCGCGTTTCGATGAGCTCGAGGCCGAGCGGGCGCTCCAGGCGCGGGAAGAACGGCAAGCCGCTGCCGAGTAGCACCGGGTGGACCATGAGCCTGTACTCGTCGACGAGCCGGCGCTCGATGAACGGCGCGGCGAGCGTCGGGCCGCCGACGCTGACCTCGCCCGGGAACTCGGCGGCGATTCTCGCCAGCTCGTCCACCGGATCTCCGCGAACGAGCCGGCCGTTCCAGGCCACGGACTCCAGCGTCGACGAGAAGACCACCTTCGGCGTGTCGCGCCAGAGGGGCGCGAACTCGAGCATCGCCGGTGTCGCCGCCGGGTCCGACTCAGCCGTCGGCCAGTAGGCGGCCATCAGCTCGTAGAGCCGGCGTCCATATAGGAAGGCGTTCGCTCGACGCGTCTCTTCGTTGAACCAGGAATGAACGTCCTCGTTGATGGTCGTCCAGTCGAGCCCGCCATCCGTTGCCGCGGCATAGCCGTCGAGCGAAACGTTCATCAAGTACACGAGGGTGGTCATCGGCCGTCCATCGCGGCTGGGCGCCGACGCGGCCTCGCGAGGCGCTCGTGGGCCTCGGCGATGAGCGGCTTCACGGTCTCGTCGAACGTCTGTCGCCTCGGGTTGAGGATGGCCAACCAGCGCTGCCCGGCGTAAACGGGATGGGGGAGGACCTGGTCGACCGCAGCGTAGTCGGGATCCCGCATCGATCCGACGAGGCGCTGGAACGTCTCCCGCCCGACGCCGATGTTCAGCCGGAATACGCCCTCGCGGGCGAGGTTCGAGGGCGTGCCCATGTCGTGCTCGTCGGTCGTGACGATCGTCACGAAGTTCGGCCAGTGCTTGTCATCGAGCGAGAAGAAGGTCGCGCCCATCGCCTGCGCGATGACCGTCTCGGGATAGGTGGTGGTGATCCAGCTCGTGATCTCGTCCGGGTCAGGGCCCGACTCCCTTTTCGATCCCATGGGCCGAGGGTAGTTCCTGCATGTCAAGTGCCCACCGCGCGACGAATCAGGTCGGGAATTTCACGGAGTCGAGGAGGGTCTCGAAGATCGCGCGGTCATCGGGGTCTGTCGCCGCCTGGACCCCGGTGTCGCGCATGACGAACACGAACCCCGTGTCATTGCGGATGGTGAGCGCCTCGTTGATGAGAATTCCGCAGTTCCAGGAGAGCAGCACGCCGGCCTGGCCACCGATCTGGATCGGCTCGGTCGTTTCAGGCGCCGTCGCCGGGCAGGTGTCGCCGTGATCGCGCACGGTCCAGGCGATGTTGTCCTTGACGAACTGATCGAGGTTGACTTTGACCGGCCCGGCGAACCCCCAGGCAGACACCGTCGATGGGCTGACGAACTTATCGACACTGCCGTCGTCATGACCAGGCGCTGACGCCCCATCCCAATGGAGCATCGCCGCCCCGACGTTCCAGCCGGCGGGCAGAGTGACGCTGTAGCCGTACAGCAGCGAGGTGAAGCTCACCGGCGCCGTTGCCGCGGACGCGGTCGGATTCGCACTCGGGGTGGCAACGGCCATCGATGCTGCCGGGCTCGCGCCCACCGTGGCAGCCACGCTCGCCGGGGTCGACGACGGATTGCCGCTCGATCCCGAACACGCGGACACAGCGACGAGCGTGACGAAGGACAAGACGAGGCTTCTGGACACGACGAGACCTCCCTGGTGACTGGTTGGGCAGTTGGCTCAGTTGGGCAGCTCGACCGAGTTGAGGATCGATTGGAAGAGCGCGCGGTCGGCGGGATCGGTCGCGGCCTCGATGCCGAGGTCGCGATAGGCGAACTCATAGGCGACACCGGCGCGAACCGTGACGGCGTTGTTGATCAGGGCCCCGCAGTTCCAGCCGAGGAGCACCCACGCCTGGCCGCCGATCGGGAGCGGTTCGTTGATCTCGGGGGTCGCGCGTGGACATGTGTCCGAGTGGTCTCGAGCGTTGGCGGTGATGCGATCCGTAACGAACGCGGCCAGGTCGCCGCTGAATGGCCCGGCGAACGCCCAGGCAGTGAGCTGCTCCGGGCCAGCGAACTTGTCCGCCTCCGCATCCGGCCCTGGCTGTTTGATGCCGTCCCACCGCAGGAGTGCCGGCGCAGCAAGCCAGCCCGCCGGGATGGTGACCGTGTAGCCATACATCGGCGACGTGAACACCGTCGGCCCGGTCGGTGAGGCGGCCGCGGTGGACGAGACCGCCGGCGATGGAGCGACCGTCGGGGTCGGCGCGGGGCTGGGCACGCCTCCCGGGCCGACGATCGGTCGAAGGTTCAAGAGGACGATCGCGACCGCCACCACGGCGGCTGTGGCAGCCACGAACGCCCCGTTGCCGAAAGACGTGGGCTCCCGCCACGGGCCAATCACGACCAGCTGTCGCGTTCGATGGATGTCGCGACGGACCACGTTGAACGTGCGATCCGGCAGGTCCGGCTGACTCGACTCGAAGAAGGCGGCGATCCGGGCGTCTGGGTCTCGAGATGCGGTCATGCGAATCGCTCCTCGGTGGTGCTCGTCCGGTCGTCGGCCTCGAGGCTCGCCCGCAGTGCCGAGGTGGCGAGACGAAGTCGAGACTTGGCCGTCCCGAGCGGGATCCCGAGTCGCCCCGCGAGCTCGGGCAACGGCAGGCCGACAACGTGGTGGAACACGAGCACGGACCGCTGCTCGAGAGTCAGCCGGCGGAACGCGCGCTCGAGCTGGTCGCGGTCGTTGACCGTGAGGACGCCGCCCGCATCGACGGAATCGGCGACGGGCAGCAGCCGGATCCTGGCCGACCAACGCGTTCGACGCCGCGCCTCGGCGTAGCACTCGTTGGTGAGGATCCGGTGGAGCCACGCTTCGAACCGATCGGCGTCTCGGAGGGTTCTCAGCTCCCGCCACGCCCGCACGAGCGCGGCCTGCACGGCATCCTCGGCGAGATCGGCGTCGCGCAGGATCCAGGACGCGATCGCCATGCAGCGATCGCCGACCTGGCGGGCGAGGGCGTCGAAGGCTTCCTCGTCACCCCGCTTCGCCCTGTCCACGAGCTCTCGCTGCACTCAGGCTCCCTCGCCTCGGGCTCGTTCGCTGGACCCCGATCACGAGAACGATGCTGCGCCACCCCCGAAAGGATCAATCTATGGGCGATGGATCGGAACGACCCGGCATATCGCGGACAGAGCGACTACAACGAGCTGCTGCTGCGGCTCTACGACCCGCTCGTTCTCGGGCCGATCTCGCGGTACGTGTGGCGCTGCCCTGCCGAGGAGGGCATCCGTATGTACCGGCAACACATCCGTCCGAATCACCTCGACGTCGGACCGGGCACCGGCTACTTCATCGAGCATGCGGGCCTTCCAGCCGGCAGCAGGGTGACCGTCCTCGACCCGAACCCGAACGTGCTCCGACACGTGACCCGCCGGCTTCACGACCTCGAGGTCACCGCAGTCGAGGCCGACGTGCTGAAGCCGCTCCCCGTGGCAGGGCCGTTCGACTCGGCCGCGATGAACGCGGTGCTGCACTGCCTCCCCGGCCCGCTCGAGCGCAAGGCCGTTGCCGTGGCCAACGTCGCCAACGTCCTTGCTCCCCGCGGCACCTTCTTCGGCGCGACGGTCCTCGGGAGATCCGCCCGGCACACCCGGATGGGTCGTGCGTTCCTGACGGCGTTCAACCGGCGCGGCGCGTTCGACAACCTCGACGACACCGAGGAGGGCATCGCCGAGATCCTTCGAAGATCGTTCAGAAACGTCACCATCGAGACCGTCGGTGGCCTGGCCATCTTCGCGGCGACCGAGACCAGCCTGTCGGGTAGCCTCAACACGTGACTGTCTCGCAACCCGCCACGCTCACGGCTGCCCACCTCAACGGACTTCGCCGCTCTTTCGCGGGTGAGGTCGTGCCGCCCGAGGCGCCGGGGTACGACGATGCGCGCAGAGTCTGGAACGCGATGTTCGATCGCCGGCCGGCGCTCGTGGTTCGGCCGACGAACGTGGACGACGTCATTGCCGCGGTCCGGTTCGGGCGCGAGCGCGACCTCGAGATCGCGATCCGCGGCGGCGGCCACAGCGGGCTCGGGCACTCGACGACCGACGGCGGCCTCGTCATCGACCTCGGGCTGATGAACGAGGTCAGGGTCGACCCGGCGCGGCGCCTCGCCCGGACGGGTGGCGGGGCACTCCTTGGCCAGCTCGACGTCGCCGCGCAGGAGCACGGCCTCGTCTGCCCGGTCGGCGTGGTCGGCCACACGGGCGTGGCGGGGCTGACGCTCGGCGGCGGCATCGGTCGCCTCCAGCGGCGGTTCGGGCTGACGATCGACAGCCTCCGCGCGGTTGAGCTCGTGACCGCCGACGGGCACGTCGTGCGGGCGAGCGCGGACGAGCAGCCAGAGCTGTTCTGGGGCCTCCGCGGAGCGGGCGCAAACTTCGGTGTCGCGACGAGCCTGGAGCTCGAGCTTCACCCGTTCTCTGGAACGCTCCACCGCGGGGTCCACGTCCACCCGGCGAGCGACATCCACGAGCTGTGGGCGGTCTTTCGCGAGTTCGCTGCCGCGGCGCCCGACACCGTCGCGGCGATCTTCACCGTCGCCCTCGCCGAACCCGCCGCGGACTACCCGGACACTGTCGCCGGCCGGCCGATCGTTGTGATCGCCTACAACCACAGCGGGGCAGGGGAGGACGCGGAGCGCGACATCGCGCCGCTGCTCAGGGGCCCGAAACCCGCATCGGTCACGCCCACGAGCGAGCGCTACGTCGACGTCCAGCGCTCGAGCGACCTCAGCCTCGCCTGGGGCTCGCGCGCGTTCATCCTCGGCGGCAACATCGCGGACTGTTCGCCCTCGGTCCTGGATGCATTCGTCGCGCACGTCGAGCACGTGCCCGGCGAGAGCAGCATCTCCGTGACGACCCTGGGCGGCGCGATCGGCCGCGTCCCGGACGACGCCATGGCCTACTCAGGGCGAACCTCGCCGTTCGACGTCGCCCCGGATACCTCCTGGTCCGACCCGGCGCTCGACGACGCGAACGCCGAATGGACGCGCCAGGCGATGGCGATCGTCGAGCCCGACCTCCTCCCGGGCCGCTACATCAACGAGCTCTCCGACGCCGGGCCGGAGGTCACCCGCGCCAGCTACGGCGACGAGAAGCTCCAGCGGCTCCGAGAGCTGAAGCGCGCCTGGGACCCGACCAACGTCTTCCGCCTGAACCACAACATCGCGCCCTGAGCGCCAACTCGGTCGCGTGGCAAGGGGGATGTGATCCCGGGACGGCTTCTGCCGTCCCATGCGAAACGAGGCGGCGGGTAGCCTCGATCGAGCGCGGCCCGGCGCGTCGCTAACAGGTGCTCCGATGACGACCTTCGATCTCGCGCTCCTCATCCTCCGGCTCGCCGTTGGCCTGACGTTCGCCGCCCATGGCGCGCAGAAGGCCTTCGGCTGGTGGGGTGGGGCAGGTCCGGCCGGCTGGCTGAAAGCCGTGCACGGCATGGGGTTCCATCCGCCCGCCCTGTTTGCCGCGGCCGCGATCGGCGGCGAGCTCGTGGCCGGGCTCGCCCTGGCGCTCGGCTTCGTGACGCCGCTCGCTGCCGCCGTGCTGGTGGCGCAGGCGATCGTCATCAGCGTGGTGGCGCACCTGCCGAAGGGATTCTTCAGCACCAACGGCGGCTTCGAGTTCCCGTTCGTGCTCGGCGCGGCGTCGATGGCGATCGGGCTGGTCGGCGCCGGCGCGCTCAGCCTCGATGGGCTGTTCCAGCTCGAGTTCGCGCCGGGTGTCCGCGCGCTGCTGCCGCTTGCCGGCCTCCTCGCCGGCTTCGCGGCGCTGGGCCTGCGTGGGCTGGCCCGCCCGGCGAGTCGACCCGTCCGTCGCCCAGGGTGGAGCTAGCGGCTGATCGGCTCCCGGCTCAGGCGGACGTCAGGCGGGGTTCGGCACGAACTGGCCGACCTCGATCAGATGCCCGTCGGGGTCGCGGACGTAGGCCCGGATCTCGCGGCCGTGGTCCTTCGGCTCGGTGAGGAACTCGGCGCCCTTGGCCGACCACTCCCGGTACACCTGCGAGATGTCGGCGACCCGGATGTTCAGGAAGGCGCTCGTGCGGTTCGGGTCCGGCGGCGTCGTCAGTGTGACGGTCGGCTTGTCGTCGGTCGGGCCGCCGCCCTCGTTCAAGATCAGCCACGAGTTCGCGACCTTCATGATCACCGGGTCGCGCTCGAAAAGGACGAGCCCGTCGAACAGTGACTGGTAGAACGCCCGCGACCGGTCCTGGTCCGAGACGACGAGGAAGTGGGCCACGACGAATCCCTCGCGTGGGGCAGGAAAGTCTTCTGGGTTCATCTCGGGTTTTCTCCATCTCTCGGCCGTGACGTCGGTGGTGGCAGAACTGCTCGGACAGGCTACATTTGCGGCTTCGCGCTCAAGGACTCGCGCTCGGGGAACGACACGCGGGCCCCGTGATTTGGAGGAGGAGCAATGACCCGCACCACCGTCGCGCTTGCGAGCGCGATTCTTCTGGTCGCCGCGTGCAGCTCGCCCACCGCGAGCCCGGGTGGGGGAGGGGCCACCGGCCAGCCCACAACCGGCGCCGGCGGAACCATCAAGATCGGGGGCGGCTTCGCCCTGACCGGCGACGAGTCGGCGCTCGACGTCCCTGCGGCGAACGGCGCGAAGCTCGCGGTCAAGGAGATCAACGCGGCCGGCGGCGTAAACGGGTCGCAGATCGACTTCATCGTCCACGACAGCCAGTACATCAGCACCGTCGCGGCGCAGACCGCGAAGCAGTTCGTCGAGCAGGACCATGTCCCGGTGATGATCGGCTACACGGACACCGACTCCGTGATCGCCTCCGGCCCGACGTTCCAGGCCGCCAAGGTCCCATTCATCACGATCGGCGCGACCTCCCCGAAGATCCCGACAGGCGGCCGTTGGCGCCGAGTACTCGTTCAAGACGTTCGGCCACAACGCCTACTTCCTCTGGGACAAGGGCGTCGAGTACACGACGCTCCTCGGTGGGTACTTCAAGACGCGATTCACGGAGCTCGGCGGGACGATCGCGCTCGAGGATTCGTACGACGACAAGGCGACCGACTTCTCCGCCCAGATCACGAAGATCAAGGCGCTCAACCCGCAGCCGGACTTCTACTACGTCGCCGCGATGCCGTACAACATCGGCCCGCTCGTGAAGCAATTCCGCGACGCCGGGATCACGGGCCCGATCGTCGGGGGCGACGGTTATGACACCCCGGACCTTCTCACCGTCGCCGGCGCCGCCGCCGACAACGTGTTCTTCACGACCCACGCGCTCATGGATGCAACTGGCGGCACCGACGCCATCAAGAAGTTCATGGCCGCCTACAAGACCGAGTACGGACATGACCCGGAGAACGCCTTTGCCGCCCTCGGGTATGACACGGTCTACCTGATGGTCGACGCCATCAAGCGCGCCGGCAGCACGGACTCGGCCGCAGTCAAGGCTGCGATCGAGGCGACCAAGGACTTCCCGGGGATCACGGGCAAGATCACGTTCTCGGCGGATACCCACGTCCCGCAGAAGGGCGTCACGGTCATCGCCGTGAAGGGTGGCAAGTTCACCCTCGGGGCCGAGGTCGTCCCCGACAAGGTCCCTGCCCCCTAGCCAATGACGCCAGAGGAGATCGTCCGGACCGCCGAAGAGCAGGGGATCCAGCTCGTCCGGTTCCTGTACTGCGACAACGGCGGCGTGATCCGAGGCAAGAGCACCCATGTCGGCGCGCTGGCTCGTCGGATCACGAGCGGGATCGGGCTCGTGAAGGGCATGCAGTCCTTCACGAGCCTCGACTCCCTCGCCCCGGACGCGACGTACGGCCCGGTGGGCGAGATCCGTCTCGTTCCGGATCCGGACACCTTCGTGATCCTGCCCTACGCGCCGCGCAGCGGCCAGATGATCGCGAACATGGTCGAGCTCGACCATCAGCCGTGGGCCCTCGATCCGCGCCACTTCCTGCAGCGGATGGTCGCCGCCGCAGGCGCCCAGGGACTCGCATTCGACGCGGCGTTCGAGAACGAGTTTTTCCTCGCCTACCGGCGGGACGACGGATTCGTCCCGGTCGACCGAAGCCTGTGCTTCAGCGGGATCGGGATGGAATCGACCGAGCCGGTGATCCAGGACATCATCGCCGCGCTCACCGATCAGGGGCTCACCGTCGAGCTGTCGCACCCCGAGCTGGGCTGGGGCCAGCAGGAGCTCTCGATCCGGCACGCGCCGGCGCTCCGTGCGGCCGACAACCAGGTCACGTACCGGCAGACGGTCCGGGGCGTGGCCGCCCAGCACGGGATGGTGGCGTCCCTGGCGCCCAAGCCCTGGGCCGACCAGGCCGGCAGCGGTGCCCATCTCCACTGGAGCATCTGGAACACCGACCATTCGAGCAACGTGCTCGCCGACTCCGATCCCGGCGCCGTCGGCGGTCTCAGCGAGCTCGGACGGCACGCGGTCGGCGGCCTCCTCGAGCATATGCCGGGCCTGCTCGGCCTCACGACCCCCAGCACCAACTCGTTCCGCCGGCTCCAGCCGCACTTCTGGAGCTCGGCCTACACGGCGTGGGGGATCGAGAACCGCGAGGCGGCCGTCCGCGTCCCGAGTCGCTACTGGGATGACGAAGCCGGATCCACGAACCTGGAGCTCAAGGCGAGCGACAACAGCGCCAATCCGTACATCGCGCTCGGCGGCGTGATTGCCGCGGCGCTCGATGGAATCCAACGCGGTCTCGATCCGGGCCCCCCCGTGGACGAGGATCCCGGCAACCTCTCGGACGACGAGCGGGAGAGGCGTGGCATCCGGCGGTTCCCGACGACGTCGAAGGAGGCGCTGGACGAGCTGGAACGGGACGAGGTCCTGATGAACGCGCTGGGCAAGGGCCTCGCGACCGAGTACCTCAAGGTTCGCCACGCGGAGGCGGCGGCGTACGCCGAGAAGGACGAGGCCTTCGAGCTCGACCAGCACTTCTTCAAGTACTGATCGACGCCCCAGCCGTGGCGCTCGATCTCGGCTCGATCCCGATCGTCGACAACCACTGCCACTCGCTCCTCCGACAACAGCCGCTCGATGACGACGCGTTCCGCGTCCACCTGACCGAGTCGTACTACCCGGAGATCGCGCGAGACCAC
>VBGT01000062.1 GCA_005889475.1 Chloroflexota bacterium
CCAAGAGCTGGCCACCCTGCTGACCCCGGGCGGGCTTCCCGATGCGGTTGGCCTGGTCCTCCGGTCACGCATGGCGCAGCAAGGAGCAGCGATCAACGAAAGCCTCGACCTAGCGGAACGCGCCTGGACCATGGCTCCCGAATCGAGCGCGGTGCTCGTCAACCTCGTTGCCGCACGGAGCCTTGCTGGCAAACTCGACAGTGCCCTCGAAGCAGGCCGACTTCTCGCTGGTTCCAACCAAGAGGCGATGGCGGCGATCGGCAGGGCATATCTCCGAATCCACGAGACCTCTCTGTCAGGGTCGGTTTCCAACGCCGCCGCGGAGCTCGAAGTTCTCGCTCGGGGACTTCGAGAGCGAGGCGAGTCTCACTACCTTGGCGTCGCACTTCTCAATCTCGCATACCTCTATGTTGCGGCTGGCCGTCCAGAGTTAGCCCTCGCATCTGCGGATGGTGCCGTTGCCGAGTTAACTGGCATGGAGCTAACGACGGCTCGCCTGGCCCGAGCCTTTGCGCTCGCCTACCTCGGCAACATGACAGGAGCTCGAGCGGAACTGAGGGCTGCGTCACAGAGCGCGCTTCCGGGACAAGCCCTCGAGGTTGCTCTCGAGGCCGGTCAGATCGAGGCTCTATTAGGTGACGGCAACTTGGGTTGGCTGGCAATCGATCAGCTTGGTAGAGACGTAGAACCATCGACAGACAACGGCGAGCAGGCTCTGTACGCGAAGGTGCTCCTGGAGGCTCGCGACGGAGACGTAGTCGGCGCGACGAGAGATGTGGAGCGCCTACAGCTCGGACAACCCCGAACCGCTGTTGCATTTGAAGCGCAACGCCTGCTCGTCAATGGACTCGTTCAGGCGCTCGCCGAAAGCCGCGAGGCAAGTGATTTCATCCGCCGTGGCACAGCATTGGCCGCGGCCCAAGGGGCGGCGATTTGGGAGCAATTTGGAACCGCCCTCCAGGGCCTCGCAGACCGAGAACTCGACCCATCGAGCGCTGTGATTTCGGTGGCCCGAACAAGCCCGGTCTCTCTGAGCATGCTCGCCGAGGCCGTGTTGCGGCGCGCGCCAGATCTGAGCGCGACTGCCTTTGAGGAAGTGATCAATGAGGCTGAACGTCGTCCATGGCGATGGAGGGCATCGACCCGCCGAGCAGTTCTCGAAGGCAGTACCCCCCGTGCCGCATCTGCTGCCCGGGTCCTCGGACGAATCGGAGAGGTGGAGGACATCCAACTTCTCAGCGATGCGAGCAAGCGCCTAAGAGATCGACTCGCCCCTCGCATCGCATTGAGCCTGTCCCGTCGTCTGGCCGAGCGCGTACTGGTCGAGGATCTCGGTCGGGTTCGGATTCATGTGGGAACGCGCGTGGTTGAAGGCGGGGAGGTGAGGCGCAAGGTCCTTGCTCTCTTATGCCTTCTTCTATCCAAGTCGGGTTTCGCCCTGACGCGCGAGGAGGTCCTAGACGACCTCTGGCCCGAGCATGACCCGTCATCAGCCCTGAATTCGCTGAATCAAACGGTTTACTTCCTTCGGCGCGTGTTCGAGCCTTCTTTTGCAGACGAGACGTCCCCGGGCTACGTCGGCCAGGATGGCGAGACGATATGGCTCGATCCTGAGCTGATTGACTGCCGGAGTCGCAGGTGCCTCGAGATCATCCGATCAATGCCGGGCGATCCCACGCCTGAAGGAGCCACCGCCCTGGCGACCGAGTACAGGGGACGATTCGCGCTCGATTTCGCGTACGAGGAATGGTCTGCGTCCTACCGTGACGCCCTGCACGCGTCATACCTGCGCGTGATCGAGCAGGCCGTACTGAGGGACCTCGACTCGGGCCATTTCGACCGCGGCACATTCCTCGCCGAACGGGCTGCTGAGGTAGATCCCGAAGCTGAGGAAATACAAGTCGCTCTCGTCCGGCTCTACCGCCACACCGGTGCCCACGCGGCAGCCGCCGAGCGATATGAGAGTTATGCGCGGGCGATGCGCGATCTCGGAATTGAGCCTCCGACCTTCACTGACATCTGAGGGTAGGTGTGGATAGGTACACATGCGTATTGACCCGTGCAGAACGGTCTACCTATAGTCCCGCCCGCTTGCTAGTACTTCGGTACTAGGGCATCAATCTCATAGCGCTCGGACGCGCTGAGGCTCCACCTGAAATGGGCACTTAGGGTGGAGCTGAGCGAGTAGTGCAACCGACCGACCTAGTGTCTGGTCGGTTTTCGTGTCTCTGAGGAGGGATACGGAGACCGCAAGGAGGACGAGCGTGGCTCCCGAAAGCGATCTGAAGGGTTATTAGGCCGGAGGATACGGTGAAGACACGAATCCTGCGGCTGGCGGTGACACTGTCGACCGTCGCAGCAATCGCACTTGCCGGAGGCGCTTCTCTCAAGGGCTTCTAGTACCGAAGGGCCCTACGGCACCCGAACGTTAGAACGCTACAGTTCAGGGTGCTGAGACCAGGTTCGAGGAAGCATCTTGTCAAGGCGTCTCGCGGTATATCTCACGTGGCTCGTGGGTGCGGCGCTGGTTGCGCTCGTGACCACGAGCCTTGAGATTCGCGTCGGCGACGCAATTGCCATCCAATTCGATGGCGATCCGACCGCCGCGAGCTTTGTCGAAAAGCTAGCCGGGATTGCGTTCTGGACCGTGGTCACCTTCGTCGCTTCCGCGGCGCCGGTGCGACTGACGGACGGGGTGCACGTCGCGGTATCCACCGCGCCGGTGATGGCGGCGGCCTTGCTCGGTGGACCAACCGCGGCTGGCTGGGTTGCCGTATTTGGCACCACCGACCTTCGAGAACTCCGCGGCCGGGTCGTTTGGTACGGAGTACTCGCGAACCACGCCGCGCTGATCCTGCCCGCAATCCTTGGCGGCTGGGCAATCTTGGTCCTCAAGGGTACCGGCGATAGCCCGCCCCAGGAACTCGCCGCAACCCTGTTCGGAACGCTGATCTACTTCCTCCTGAACCTGGTGTTCGTCTCCCTAATCGTGCTCTTCCGAGCTAGGCGACCAATCAGAGAGTTTCTCACTCGTGCTGAGACGTCCGGTATCTGGGCAAACCTCCTTACCCTCGCACCGCTCGGATGGTTGATGGCCCGGATGTACGAGCTCCCGGGGGCCGGCTGGTGGACGGCACTGCTCTTTGGTTTGCCCCTCGCGACGACACGCGTCGCGTATCAGCGGTTCGTCGAGATGCGCGAGATGTTCACGCAGACGATCGGGGCGCTGGCGGAGGCGGTGGACAAGCGGGATCCGTTCACGAGCAAGCACTCGCAGCGGGTGCGCTCGATCTCGGTTGACATCGGGCGGCAGATGCGGGTGTCGGCGGGCGAGCTGGAGGCGCTCGAGTGGGGCGGGCTGCTCCATGACGTGGGTAAGATCGGCGTGCCCGACAGCGTCCTGTTGAAGCAGGGCAAGCTGACCCGCGAGGAGCGGATCACGATGAATGCCCATCCGGTCCTGGGCGCGCAGATCATCGGGCCGGTGGATCGGCTGGCGCCCGAGCTGCCGGTGATCCGGCATCACCACGAGTGGTACAACGGCTCGGGCTACCCGGACCGGCTGATGGGCGACGAGATCCCGAGGCTCGCGCGGATCCTGCACGTCGCCGACGCGTTCGAGGCGATGACGGCCGATCGGCCCTACCGCAAGGCGCTGTCGGTCGACCAGGCGCTCGCCGAGCTGCGGAAGTTCGCCGGCGTCCAGTTCGATCCCGAGATCGTCGACGCGTTCGTGAAGACCACCTGGGCCGAGGACGCGCACGAGCCTGGCCGGCCCGACCTGCGATCGATCCCGCTCCTGGGCCAGCACGGGACGCGTGCCGCGCGTCCGATCGATGGGCCGGCGCCCGGCTCGCCTGCGGCCGACCCGGTCTGAATACCCCAGGGCGAGGTGGTCGCGGGGGCCACCTCGCCCGCACCCTTCCGGCCGATGCCGGGCCACTCCAGGCGGGCGCCGCCCGCTCCGGCGAGCAGCGGGCACGTCGGGTTCGGGACAATGCGCACCATGACGAACGGGGCCGGGTCGTGACGCCGTGCTGATCATCAGCCTGGTCGTCGGCCTCCTCGGCGGGTTGCTCGCGGGCGGGCGGATCATCAACCTCGCCGACGTCCGGCTGCGCCTCGTGTGGTTGCTCTTCCTCGGCCTCGTCATCCGGTACGCGACCCAGTTCGCGATCGAGGCCGGCGTCCCGTTCGTCGACCAGCTCCGCCTGCCGCTGTTCTTCAGCGGGTTCGTGCTCCTGCTCATCGCCCTGTGGGCCAACCGCGAGCAGCCGGGCCTGCCCCTCGCGTTCGTGGGCATCCTGCTCAACGCGACGGCGATCGTGACGAACGGCGGGTACATGCCCGTCTGGGAGCCGAGCATCGTCGCCGCGGGGCTCTCCCCGACCGAGCTCGGCACGGCGTTCCACCGCATCGTGGGCACGGCCGCCGCCGGCGGCATCCCGCCCGACTTCCTGTCCCAGGCCGGGCCCCTCGGCGACCTCATCCCCATCCCGATCCCCTTCCTGCGCAACGTCGCCAGCATCGGCGACCTGCTCCTGACCGCCGGGCTCGGGTTCTTCCTCTTCGCGGTCACGGTCCGCCATCCGATGGAGTTCGAGGAGGCGGCCCTCGCAGCCCTCCGGCGCCGGCTCGGCGAGCTTGGCCCGGAGGCGGTCCGCCCGGAATGGCCGGAGGTCGACCTCCCCCCGGTCGCCGACCTCGAGCTCATCGAGACGCGCGTCCCTCCCCTGCCGCCCGTCTCGGAGGGCGGGCTCGTCCAGGCGGCGTCGCTCGACCGCCCGTCGATGCTCGGCGGCATCTCGATCGGGTCAGAGGGAACGCTCGGCAGCGCGCGCTGGATTCCCCTGCCGGCAATCCCCACGGTCATCGCCCGGGTCCGCCGCCATCCCTATGTCCGCCTCGCGCTCGACAGCTCGTTCAGCGCCTTGTGGACCGGCCAGCTCATCTCGGCCATGGGCGACCGGATCCACCAGATTGCGCTGGCGTTCGTGTTCATCGACGCCACCCACTCGCCGCTCGCGGTCGCCGGGGTGTTCTTCGTGGCGACGCTGCCAAACCTGCTCTTCGGGCCGATCGCGGGCGGCCTGGTCGACCGCTGGGACCACCGCGAGGTGATGATCGTCAGCGACCTGCTCCGTGCGGCGCTCGTCCTGCTGATCCCGATCGCGGCGGTGACCAACCTCGCCTACGCCTACCCGCTCGTGTTCCTCGTGACCACGGTCTCGATCTTCTTCCGGCCGGCCAAGGGCGCGATCCTGCCGCGGATCGTGGCCGCGGAGGACCTCGTCCCGGCGAACTCGGCGCTGTGGGTGGGCGAGACGTTCGCGGACATCGTCGGCTACGTGATCGCGGGCCTGTTCGTGACCCTGCTCCGGAGCCAGCTGCCGCTCGCGTTCTGGGTCGACTCGGTGACGTACATCGCGTCGGCGCTGCTGATCGCGTCGATCGCCGTCGCGCCGGCGACGCGAGCCGTGGCGTCGGCGGCCGGCGAGGCGGCCGGTGCGGCGGCGGGAGGGCTGGTGGCGGCCATGCGGTCGTTCGGCGGCGAGCTACGCGAGGGCTGGCGCTTCCTCCGGGGCGACAAGGTACTCCTGGCCAACACGATCCAGGCGACCGCCGGCCAGTTCATGCTCGGCATCTTCCTTGTCCTGACACCGATCTACGCCGCGAACAACCTCAACCTCGGATCGATCAGCGATCGCGAGGCGTACGGCTATCTCGAGGGCGCGATCGGGGCCGGCAACCTGATCGGCGGGTTCCTGATCGGGCTCATCGGCAGCCGCGTCGCGCTGGGCAGGATGGTGATCGGGGGCTACGTGCTGACCGGCCTGGCCGTCGCCCTGCTGCCGCTGACGATGAGTGTGCCGGTTGCGGTCGGGATCGCGTTCGGCAGCGGCGTCGGCAACCTCGCCTTCGTGATCCCCAGCCAGACCCTCCTCCAGCGCCGGACGCCGCCGGACATGATGGGTCGCGTCCTCGGGCTCCGGTTCTCGGTGGTGTTCGGGTCGATGACGCTGGCGATGGGCGTCGGCGGGATCCTCGCCGAGCAATTCGGCGCTGGACCAGTCATCGGTGCCTTCGGCCTGGTCACGGTGGTCGCCGGCCTGGCCGGCCTGTTCGTCCCGGCCGTCCGCGATGCCTGAGAGCCTTCGCGTACACTGCGCCACGGCCCGTTCCGGCCACGGCCCACCCGTGTCGAGCCCCCTGGAGACCTCACCCCTGCGATGACGGAACGACCGAACGACGCGCCCGGCGACGATCTCGACCAGACGACGTCGACCCCGCCGGAGGACGACCTCGAGGGGTCGACGGCCGCCGAGGCGGCCGAGGCTGCGCCGGACCTGACCGAGGCCGAGCTCGAAACGGCAACGGCCGTGGCCGAGGAGGAGGCTGTAACCGAGGCCGAGGGCGGGGCCGAGGACGACCGCGCGGCCGAGGATGAACGCACGGCCGAGTCCGAGTCCGGCGTCGTTGCCGAACCGGCTGTCGGCGGTGTATCGGCAGCGGCGGCTGCGGCGGAAGAGGCGCGATTCGAGGAGGCGTCGGCCGACGCGCGGGAAGCCGAGGAAGAGGCCGAGGTGGCCGAGGAGGAGGCCGCCGAGGAAGAGGCCGCGGCTGCTGCCGCTGCCCCGGCTGCTCGCACGAGTGCGCGTGCCCGCGCCGAGGAGGCGAGGGCGCGCGCGCAGGAAGCGCGAGCGCGCGCTCAGGACCGCGCCGCGGAGCGCGACCGCCGCGGCTCGAAGGCCGCCCGAACGACCTTCCCGATCGACCCGGCGCTGCGCATCAAGGACCCGGCGTCGAGCGTGTTCGTCGTCGCCACGATCCTGGTGTTCGTGCTGATCTTCGTGTACGCAATGGGCTTCGGCCACCAGGGCGCGTTCACGCCGGTCAAGTCCGCGCCACCGGCCACCGCGGAGCCCAGCGGCGGTGCCGGTCCGAGCGGCAGCCCGGGCGCGAGCGGCAGCCCCGCGAGCGGCAACCCCGCGCCGTCGGCATCGCCGGTCGCTTCGCCTCCGCCGTCAACGGGGGCGAGCGCCGCACCGTAGGGCGGTGTCTGCCGCGGATTCCCGGGCGTATCCTCGCTGCGTGCGACTGAAAGTCGGTCGTCGATCGTGGGTGCGTCGAGGCGGACAGGGGGACGAGGAAGCGCGAACCGTCGCTGACGCCGCGCGAACAGCGCGCGCTCGGGCGGAGATGGTCACGCAGCAGCTCGAGCGCCGAGGGATCCGGGATCAGCGCGTGCTCCAGGTGATGGCCACGACGCCCCGGGAGCTGTTCGTGCCCGGCGTCCCGACGTCGCTCGCCTACGACGATCGAGCCCTGCCAATCGATGCCGGCCAGACGATCAGCCAGCCATACATGGTCGCGCGCATGACCGAGCTCCTCCAGGTCGAGCCGGGCGACCGGATCCTCGAGATCGGCACCGGTTCGGGCTACCAGGCGGCGGTGCTGGCGAGGCTCGGCGCGAAGGTGACCTCGATCGAGCGGCTGCCCGACCTCGCCGAGGCGGCACGCGAGCGGCTCCGCGAGCTCGGCATCGAGGGCGTCGACGTGCGGGTCGGCGATGGGAGTACGGGCGAGCCCGAGGGCGCGCCGTGGGACGGGATCGTCGTCACCGCGGGCGCGCCGTCGATCCCCGACGCGCTCCGCGAACAGCTCGCGGTGGGGGCGCGGCTGGTGATCCCGGTCGGGCCGCGCTACCAGCAGGACCTGGTCGTCGTCGAGCGTCACGGGCCGGCCGACTGGCGGGAATGGTCGGACGGGGCGGTGATCTTCGTGCCCCTCGTCGGCGAGGGCGGCTGGAGCGAACCCGACCCGCGCGAGCCGTAGCCGACGCGATTCGAACGCGGATCGGTCGCAGTCAATCCGCTGTGGCAGAAAGCGATGCCTATCCGTGAATCACCGAACCGTCTCGGGTAACGGAGGATGGCCAACATATTCACGGATGGGCATCAGATTCCGCGCCACGCAATGACCCCGGAGCTAGCGCAGCTCGGCGGCAAGCGCGCCAACGAAGAGGAGGAGCTCGAGGCACTTGGGGCCCTTCGCGAGGAGCTTGATTCCAGCCGTTGAGCCAGGGGCCGTCTATATACTCGGCCGTCGATGGCCCACGTCTTCGTAGCTCCCCACCCTGACGACGCCGCCCTGTCGTGCGGCGGGCTGATCGCAAGCCTCCGCGAGCTCGGCCAGAACGTCACGATCCTGACGGTCTTCTCGGGGTCCGGGTCGAACGGCGCGGGCGGGGGTCTCACGGGTTACCAGCGCGAAGCCCTTGGCTTCGGCACGAAGACGCTCTGGCCCGCCACGGAAGCGTTCAATCGATCGGACATCCGGGCCGACTACCCGGCGAGCCCGAGCGACGCCGAGTGGCTCGCCGACGATGACCGGCTCGAGGCCACCCAGGAGGACGCGGACGCGGCCGCCAAGCGGTTCTGGCAGCGCGCGTCGTGGTACCGCCGGGCGAGCATCCGCGCCAAGCCCCTCGCCGGGCAGGCGCTGATCGACGACGTCTCGACCCAGGGCGCGCTCTACACCGACGACGTCATCGAGGCCGCAACGGCCGGCGAGATCGTCGCG
>VBGT01000063.1 GCA_005889475.1 Chloroflexota bacterium
CGGGCGGTTCGGCCGACTGACGAAGGAGCAGCTGGCCCTGCTCGAGAGCTTCCTCCGCTCGCGGGGCAACCTCCGTGACATGGAGCGGGAGCTCGGCATCTCGTACCCCACCGTCCGCTCCCGCGTCGAGGCGCTCGTGCGCGCGCTCGGCTTCGGGCCACGCGACGGCGAGGAGGCGGCTGACGACGCAGCTGCCGGCTCCGGCACCACGACCACCACCACGGACGCAGCCGCGGCCCGCCAGCAGATCCTCGAGCGCCTCGCGCGACGCGAGATCGGCGCGGACGAAGCGGCGACGGCCATCCGTTCCCTCGGGAGGACCGATCGATGACGAAGATCACTGGATCCGCGACGCTCGAGCAGGCGATCGGCCCCCGCGGCCGGTTCACGCTCCGCCAGGCCTTGGGCGACGTCGCCATTCGCGGGGTCGAGGGCGACATGGTCCGCGTCCGCTCATTGGATGATCGGCCGCTGTCGGACCTCTTCGACGTCGAGGTCGGCGACGGCGCCTTCGAGCTCCGCCAGGTCGAGGGCCTCAGCATCGGGCGGCGGATGTTCAGCCACAGCTCGGGTGCCGAGCTCGCGATCGAGGTGCCGCATGGGGCAACCGTCGTGGTCGAGACGCAGAGCGCGGACATCGTCGCGAGCGATCTCAGTGGCGAGAAACGCTTCCGCACCGCCTCCGGCGAGGTCAAGCTCAGCCGGCTGGCCGGCGGGCTCGACGTCGAGACGGTGTCGGGCGAGATCGAGGTCGAGGGCAGCGCGCCGCTCGACCTGACCGCAAAGTCGGTGTCGGGCGACGTGCGTGTGCGCGTGTCGACGATCCGGCGGCTCGACCTGGGCACGACCAGCGGCGACATCCGGCTCGACGCGACGCTCGCGGGCAATGGCCCGTTCGCGATGCGCTCGATCAGCGGCGACGTGACCATCGTCGGCCGCGCCGGTTTCCGTGTCGAGGCGGAATCGATCACCGGCGACCTGTCGAGCGACGTGCCGAGCAAGCGCGAGTCGCTACCCGGTCGGAAGGTCCTCGTCGTCGGCCGGCCCGGACCAACGCTGACGTTCCGATCCGTGTCGGGCGACTTCCACGTCGTCGAGCCGAGGGATGCCGCGACGCCGGTCGAGCCGACCACGGTCGAGTCGACGCCAGTCGCGGCGATCGCGGCCACCAGGGGCAGCGCCGAGCTCCCGGTCGATGGCGCCGGCGAGGGCGCCGACGACTCGTCGCCGGGCGATGAGGAGAAGCGGCTCGAGGTGCTCCGCGCCCTCGAGCGCGGCGACATCAGCGTCGCCGAGGCGACCGATCAGCTGCGCGAGCTCGACGAGGTGCTCCGATGACCGACCCACTGAAGCGCGTCCTCGAGCTCGTTGCCACGGGCCGCCTGACCGCCGAGGAGGCGGCCCCGATCCTGGATGCCCTCGAGGCGAAAGCCGCGCAGGGCACGCAACGCGACGCGGCGGCCTCGGGCAGCGATGGAGAGGCGCAGGGGCAGGGCGGTGGCCAGGGAGCCGGGAACGCCCGATTCGCCCGCGTCGAGGTCCGCGAGGGCGGACGCCGGATCGTCGACCTCCGCGTGCCGATCTCGCTCGGCCGGTTCGCGCTGTCGCGAGTCCCGGGCCTGTCCAGCCAGCAGATCGCGGATGTCGAGGAGGCCGTCACGTCGGGTGCGCATGGGCCGATCCTCGACGTCCAGGACGCCGACGGAGACGGCGTCCGCATCGTTCTCGAATAGCTCTACGGGGAAGGAGACCAACAATGCGCCACGCCGATGCCGAGCTCCAGCTCTGGCTCGCCAACGACCGAATCGCGCGGGAGTACCACGAGGTGGAGATGGCCCGCCTCGCCCGCGACGGGAGCGAGACGCCGACGCTCCGGCAGCGAGCCGGGCAGGCGGTGATCGCCCTGGGTGAGCGCCTCGCCGGGGACGCCCGTCCCGCCGGCGAGGCGCGCCGCCTCCCAGCCCGAGCGTCCTGAAAACCGAGACCCGCGCTCACCACGAGCGCGGGTCCCTTGTTGCATTCCCGGTTCTGTTTGCAGGTGACCCAGGGCCGCCTTCGCGGGTCCCCGAATCACCCCTGTCTGCCAGCGCGGGTGTCGGAGCTCAGGTTGCCCGCGCGGGGCACGGTGGCGAGGTTGCTCGCGCCGCCGGAATCGTCCGCGGTTCTCGCCAGGTCAGGGACCTCAGGGATCCCCTTCCTGCGTCCGGACTCTGGAGCCGGGGAGCGGCGTCGATCCGTCAAGCGAGCAGACCTCCGTTGCCCCGAATCCTACCGCTCGACGGCAAGCGGGAGCATTTCAGGGGCATTGCAAGGCGATACCATTCCGGGCCTTCGCGACTCGCGCACGGAGGCGCCATCGATGCCCGCCCGACTCCCGTACACCGGCAACGACGAGGCCGATGAGCTCCTCGCGAGCGAGCCGCTCGCGCTCCTCATCGGCTTCGCGCTCGACCAGCAGGTGACCGTCCAGAAGGCGTTCTCGGGGCCGTGGGACCTCCGCCGCCGGCTGGGCCACCTCGACGCCCGGCGCATCGCCGCGACGGACCCCGCCGAGCTCGACCGCGTCTTCCGCGAGCGGCCCGCGCTCCACCGCTTCCCGGGCTCGATGGCGGCAAAGGTCCAGGCGCTGTGTGCGTTCATCGTCGAGCGCTATGGCGGCGACGCCTCGCGGATCTGGCGCGAGGCGAAGGACGGGGGCGACCTTCAGGCACGACTCCTCGAGCTGCCGGGGTTCGGCGAGATGAAGGCGCGCACTGTGCTGGCGGTCCTCGGCAAGCGCTTCGGCGTCTCGCTCCCGGGCATGGCCGAGGTCATGCCTAGGCACCCAACGCTCGGCGACGTCGACACGCCCGAGGCGCTCGCCTCATATCAGGCGGGCAAGCGGGCGTACAAGGCATCGATGCGGGCACAGGGCAAGCGCGTCTGAAGGCCGCCTCGGCGCTTGCAGGGCTGAGGGCTGGCGCTACCGGCGTAGCATCGGCAGCCGTGACTGGATTCCGTGGACCCGAGGTCGTCGTCAGGGCGTGAGCGACGGCCCATTCCGTCACGACATCCAGGGCCTGCGCGCTGTCGCGGTCCTCCTCGTCCTCGCCTATCACCTCTGGCCCGACAGCGCGAGCGGCGGATTCGTCGGTGTGGACGTGTTCCTCGTCATCTCGGGTTTCCTGATCACGGCGCACCTGCTCCAGCATCCGCCGAGACGCTCGAGGGACCTGCTCGATTTCTGGGGTCGCCGCATCAGGCGGCTCCTTCCGGCTGCGTTCCTCGTCCTCGCCGTGACCGCGGTTGCAAGTCGGCTCATCGCCCCCGATACGCGCTGGGCGGCGAACGCGGGCGAGATCATCGCCTCGGCGTTCTACGTCGAGAACTGGGCCCTGGCGGCGAGGTCCGTCGACTACCTCGGTGCCGCCGAGGCCCCGACGCCGGTCCAGCACTACTGGTCGCTGTCGGTCGAAGAGCAGTTCTATCTAATCTGGCCGGTCCTGATCCTCGCGATCTTCTGGTTTGCGCGGAGGTCGCGCCTCGGACCGTCGCTCGTCACGAGCGTGGCGATGCTCTCGGTCGTGGGCATCTCGCTCTTCGTCTCGGTCAGTGCGACAGCCACGGAACCCGCGAGCGCGTACTTCATCACCCCGACGCGGGTCTGGGAGCTGGCTGCGGGCGGCGTCGTCGCGACGCTGCCGCCACTCGGCTCATGGCGGCTGCCCGCTCGGGTCGTGGACGGCGTCGCATGGATCGGGCTGGCGATGCTGCTCGTTGCCGGAGCGACGTTCACCGCGGCGACGCCCTTTCCGGGCGTGGCCGCGATCCTCCCGGTCGCCGGCACCGCCCTCGTCATCCTCGCGGCGTCCGAAGGCAGGGGCTCCCCAACGCGACTGTTGCGCCTGCGTCCGATCCAGCACCTCGGGGACACCTCGTATTCGATCTACCTCTGGCATTGGCCGCTCATCGCGCTGGCGCCCTACGTCGTGGATACGATCACGCCCCTCGATTCGCTGGTCATTCTCGGTGCGACCATCGGGCTCGCCACGATCACCAAGGTCTACGTCGAGGACCCGTTCCGATTCGCGCCCTCGTTCCAGCCGCTCGTGCCGACGTTTCGATTCGCCGTGGCCGGCATGCTCCTGGTGTCGGTCCTCGGGAGCGCGCAGCTGGTCGAGGCGCAGCTCCGCCTGGACGCAGCCATTGCCAGTGCTCCGGACTTGTCCATCGTCCCAGGCGAGGAGTTGACGGTGCCGCCCGTACCAACGTCGACGATCGCCCCGGGATCGACGATCGAACCGACGTCGACGATCGAACCGACGTCGACGATCGAACCAACGTCGACGACAGAGCCTCAGGACCCAACGCCCGGCGGCGATTCGTGCGTCGGCGCAGCGGCAATCGTCCGAGGATTTGACGCGTGTCCCCAGGACCAGGCTTCGCAGATGGTGCCCGACCCCATCGTCGCGAGCACCGATCGATCCGCCGCCTATCGCGATGGCTGCTGGATCTACGCTCCGTTCGCAACCCGCACGACGTGTCAGTACGGAAAGGGCTCCGTCCGGATCGCGCTGGTCGGCAACTCGCACGCCGGAATGTGGCTCCCGACGCTCCAGGTCCTGGCCAGGCGGCACGGGTGGAGGATCACGACATTCCTCGCGTCGCAGTGCAACGCGACTGAGGCCCCCCTGGAGTTCTATTCGTCTGTGAACACCGCGGGCTGCCTCGACTACGGTGACTGGGCCCTCGACCAGACTCGGGGCAAGGCCTTCGACCTCGTGATCACAGTCGAGCGCCAGTCCATCCCCACGGAGGGCGACACCTGGAGCACGACACCCGCGACGGCCTACGCCGGCTACACGAAATACCTGAGGAGGTGGAGCGCCGCAGGCACGAACGTCCTGGTCGTGCGCGATTCGCCCTATCCAGGGAGGACCCTCCAGTCAGTTCCCGATTGCCTCGCTCGGCACCCCAGGAACCACTCGGCCTGCAGCGGCACGCCGGAGACCTGGAGGTCGATGGACCCGCTCTACGCCGCCGCGACGGACCGTGGGCTCCCGGGGATCTCCACGATGGACGTGACGCGCTACTTCTGCACCGCAACGGAATGTCCGGCCGTCATCGGCTCGGTCGTGACCTATTTCGACGCCTCGCACATGACTGCAACCTACGGTCGATCGCTCGCGCCGTACGTCGACGCCGAGATCGTCGCGGCACTGAGCCGGGGCGGCTCGCAGTAGCCCCGGGCTGTCGGCGTCCCGAACGGAGACGGTTGAGGACTGCGAACCGAGTCTTGTGTCGCGCGATGGGGCGTGCGATGATTGTTGCCGAGTCAACTAATGACCAGCCAGGAGCCATTGCCCGCGATGACCACCGAGTCGACGATCAAGCCCATCAGTTCGACGACGCCGAGCACGCCTGAGCTCGACGCCGCGATCGGGCGGGTCCTGCGCCACGGCCACACGATCGACATCACCACGACCGGACGGCGGACCGGCGTGCCGCGCCGGATCGAGATCGTGTTCCACAGCTTCGACGGCCACCTGTACATCTCGGGCATGCCCAGCCGTCGGACCCGAGCGTGGCTCCACAACCTCCGCGCGAACCCGCGCTTCACCTTCCACCTCAAGCAGTTCCTTCGGGCCGACCTGCCGGCGACCGCGCGAGAGATCACTGATCCCGTCGAGCGGCGTGAGGTCCTCACCAAGGTGGCCAGGGTGTGGCGCCAGGACCTCGAGGCGATGATGCGGTTCAGCCCGCTGGTCGAGGCGACGATCGACGGCTACGCGCCGGCACCCGTGGGGGACCCGGCACCGGCGCAGGAGAGCGTCGCCGAGGCCTGAGCCCGTGGTCCGTGGCCGTCTCGGACCCGCGACCCCGCAGGCCGCCGGTTGCCCGTCCGTATACTCGGCGACCGTGGCGATGTCACTCGAGCTGCAGGTGCACAACCCGTCCGGGCTGCATGCCCGGCCCGCCGCCGCGTTCGTCCGAGCTGCGTGCACGTTTCAGAGCGACATCCGCGTCGCCAACGTGACGACCGGCAGCGACACGGTGACCGCGAAGAGCATCATCGGCGTCCTCGGGCTCGGCGTGCAGCGCGGCCATCGGATCCGGCTCGTCGTGGACGGGACCGACGAGGGACCCGCCGCCGACACGCTGCGGGCGCTCGTCGAGGCCGGCCTGGGCGAGAGCGAAGCGGGGCTGGGCGAGCGCGAGGCGGGCACCGGCGAAGCCGGCGTGCGCTGAGGTGGAGCTCGCGGGCGTCGGTGCCGCGCCGGGGATCGCCGTCGGCCCGATCTGGCGGCACAGCGGCGGATCCGGCGGGCGACGTCCGGTCCTCGACCTTCGCGCCGCGGCGGAGCTCGCCTCGGGCGAGCTGATGGCGCTGGCGGCGCGGGTCCGGACCGGCGGGCGCGACGCCGATGCGGGGATCTTCGAGGCGCAGGCGTTGATGGCCCTCGACCCGCTCCTGCTCGACGCGATCGACGCGCGCGCCGCCGAGATCACCCGCGCGGCGAGCGACTCCGAACGAGCGGTGGCCCTGGAATCGATCGTCGACGAGGTCGCCGCCTCCACCGCCGACACGCTCGCGGCCCTGCCCGACGAGACCCTGGCCGCGCGCGCCGCGGACGTCCGTGACGTGGGCGCGCGGATCGCCCGGATCGTGGGCGGGCGCACCATCGAGCTGCCGGACCGCCCATCCATCGCGGTCGCCGACGACCTGCCGCCATCGGTCGCAGCCGAGATCCCGGACGGCCGGCTCCTCGGCGTCGCGCTCGAGCGAGGCTCGGCGACCTCCCACGCAGCGATCCTCGCCCGCGGCCTCGGGATCCCGGCCGTGGTTGGCGTCAGAGGCCTGATGGCGGCGGTGAGTGAGGGTAACGGCGCCGGGCCCGTGACGGTGGCCCTCGACGGCGACGCGGGCCGGGTCGTCTTCCGGCCCTCCGACGGCGAGCTCCGGCGGCTTCGTGCTGCCGAGGTGGGACGCCACGCCGCTGGTGCGGAGGCGCGCGCCCTCCGTGGCCAGCCCGGTCAGACGGCCGACGGCCAATCGATCGCACTGGTCGCGAACATCGGCCGGGTCGAGGACGCGGCTCGCGCGCTCGAGGCGGGCGCGGAGGGCGTCGGCCTCTTCCGCACCGAGTTCCTGTTCGTCGGGCGGCGGAGCGCGCCCACGGAGGACGAGCAGGCCGCCGCCTACCGGAAGGTGCTGGATGCGTTCGGAGAGCGGCCGGTGGTGTTCCGGCTCATCGACGTGGGCGGCGACAAGCCCCTGCCCTACCTCCGTCTCGCTCCCGAGCCGAACCCGTTCCTCGGCGTGCGCGGCATCCGGCTGGTCCACGAGCACCGCGCGCTCGTCCTCACCCAGGTCCGGGCGATCGCGCGAGCCGGCGCCGAGGCGCGGTCCATGCCCCGGTTCATGGCCCCGATGGTCGCGACGGTCGAGGACGTCGAGATGGTCAGGGCAATGCTCGAGGAGGCACTGGCGGGCCTCGATCGCGACGGGCTTGCCCGGGCGCAGTACGTCGAGCTCGGGATCATGATCGAGGTGCCCAGCGCGGCACTGATGGCGGCCGAGCTCGCGCGCCGGGTCGACTTCTTCAGCATCGGCAGCAACGACCTGACCCAGTACGTGCTCGCGATGGACCGCACCCACCCGGAGCTCGCCGCCGCGGCCGACGCGCTGCACCCGGCGGTGCTGCGCGCCATCCGGGCGACGGTCGCCGGTGCGCGGACGACCGGCATCGAGGTGGCGGTGTGTGGCGAGCTCGCGGGCGACCCGCTGGGGTCGCTCATCCTCGCCGGCCTCGGGATCCGGGCCCTGTCGATGGACGCCGGCCGGCTCGACGCGGTCCGCTTCGAGCTGCGCCGCTGGTTGATGGCCGACCTCGAACGGCTGGCCGCCTCGGCGGTCGCGGCAGGCTCCGCCGCGGAGGTCCGCGCGTCGATGGGATCGCGCCCCGCGCCCTGACCGCCAGCGCGGCCAGGTAGGGCGTCCCTCAGCGCCGACTGTCGAGCCCGAGCACGGCTTCGGCCGTCAGCAGGTCGGTCACGAGCACGTCGATCACACCCGTGCGCAGCGCGCCTAGGATTGGTGCCGCCTTCCCGGCGCCGGCGGCCACGGCAACGACCATGGGCGAAGCCCGGAGGTCGGCGATCGGGATCGCGAGCGTCCGGTTGCTCCAGTCCTCGAGGAACGAGCCGTCGGCGCGGAAGAAGTGCCCGGCCAGGTCGCCGGCCACGCCGTCGGATCGGAGGTCGTCGCGCGATCGGTCGCCGAGCCGGTCGATGACGGTGCGGTAGCCCGGGTGCGCCTGTGGGCTGCCGCCGATGCCGACCAGGGCAAGCGCCAGGTGGCGCCACTGCGACGCCGTCGCGGCCACGGTCGAATCGCGCAGGAGCGCCTGGCGCATCTCCGCGGTGTCCAGGACCGCGGGCGCGAGAAGCGTTCGGGACTCCGCCCCGACCCGCTCGGCGATGCGGCTGGCAAGCTGGTTGCCGTCGAGGAAGCGGTTCTCCGTGTCCCAGCCGCCAACCAGCGGCACGATCGTGAGCCCGGGGCGCTCGAGGGGCGGCAGACCGGCGGCGAGCGCTGCCATCGTGTAGCCGGCGGCGATGCCCACGGCACCGGTCTCGGGCAGGCGGGGCAGGACGCGATCAACCGCCCCGAGGCCGCACAGGCGGGCGGCGGCCGCCTCGTCCCGCTCGCGGCCGGGCGTGATCTCGACCGTGACCCCGAACCGTTCGCCGAGCTCCACGGCGGCGACCGGTCGCTCCTCGGGCGCCGGTTCGACGGTGATGTGCACGATGCCCTGGGCGCGGGCGGCGCTGAGCAGCCGGCTGACCTTCGAGACGGAGAACCCGGTCATCGCGGCAACCTCGGGCTGGCCGAGGTCGCGCTCGTAGTACAGCTCCGCGACCAGCCGCATGACTTCCCGGTCGGACAGGGGCCCGGACTTGCTCATCCCCTCCGGCTCCCGAAAACTTGACACCGGCCAGAGCCGGACGGTACAACACGAGAGGCGTGGCCTGCAAACATTGGCCGCAAGTATTTGCAGCCAACCGGCCCGGTCGTGCAGGCTTCGTCGAGGAGGACGATGCGGGCATTCCGGATCGTTGTGGCCGCGCACGGCGACCTTGCCGACGCCTTCGTCTCGGCCGCCCGGCTGATCGGTGGCGACATCGAGGATCTCCAGGCGGTGGGGCTCCGGCCCGATGATTCGCCGGAGTCGTTCGGCGAGCGCCTGGCCGCGGCCTGCCCTGACGATCGGCCCCTCCTCATCCTCACCGACCTCGTCGGTGGAACGCCCCACAACGTGGCACTCGTCGTCGCCCGGGGGCTCCCCACGGCGACCGTGATCTCGGGCGTCAATCTCGCCGTCCTCGTCGAGGCGGCAACGTGCACGGACGCGCTCGATGCCGGGACCGTGGAACGACTCGTCGCCCTGGGCCGAAGCGCCCTCACCGACGCGTCGAGCCTCGCCGCGTCGAGAAGCCCGTGAGGCAGGCATCCGACCGCACCCGGAGGTGTGCGGCCCGGGCTCGCCGAAGCCCACGGCGAAGCTAGGCAGAACCCGCAGCGGAGGGTGGGATGACCCTGAGGCTCGTCCGAGTCGACGATCGGCTCATCCACGGCCAGGTGGTGGCCATCTGGCTCAGGGCGCTCGGCGCGAAGCGGATCGTCATCGTCGACGACAAGACCGCCCGCGACGAGTTCCTGCGCGAGATCCTCGAGCTGGCGGCGCCCCCAGGCGTCCCGGTCGAGGTGCACGACGTGGCCGCTGGGACGGAACGGGTCCGCGAGCTCGCCACCGCCCCTGAGCCCGTCTTCGTGATCATGCGCTCGCCGGTGACGGCGCTGCGGATGCGCGAGGCCGGCGTCGACTTCCCGCTCCTCAACGTCGGCGGCATCGGCGCCGGACCTGGGCGCAAGCCGCTCTATCGCAACATCTCGGCCTCGCCGGAGGAGGTGCAGGCGATGCGTCGACTGGAGGAGCTGGGCACCCGCGTCGAGCTGCGGATCGTGGAGAACGACCGACCCGTGATGTTCGCGTCGGTCAAGGTGTAAAGGGAGGTCCATGGAGGTGTTCGGGAGGTGCGCCACATGACTCGATGGCACGACCCCGGCCGAGCGGCGAAGGTCGCCGCACTCGTCTGCACGGGGGTCTTCGCCGCACTCGTCTTCGCCACGCCGGCGCTCGCACAGGAGACCCCAGCCGTCACGGCCGGCGTCCTCCAGGCGGCGCTCGTCGGCATCGGCTACTACCTATCGAACAGCCCATGGCTGCTCGGCATCGGCGGCTTCTTCGGCCTCTACCGGCCCCTGGTCGCCGGGCTCTTCGTCGGCATCATCTTCGGCGACCCGGCGAAGGGCGCCCAGATCGGTGCTGCGATCAATCTGTTGTACATCGGCTTCATCTCGGCCGGTGGCTCAATCCCCGCTGACCCGTCGGTCGCCGGTTGGGTTGGCACCGCGCTGGCGATGGCCGGCGGCCTGAGTGCCGAGGCAGCGATCTCACTCGGCGTCGCGATCGGCCTGCTGGGCACGATCATCTTCTTCACCCGGATGAGCGTCGACTCCTTCTTCGCCCACATCGCCGATGCCGCGGCGGAGCAGGGAGACATCGGTGGCGTGGCCAGGGCCAACTGGGTCTTGCCACAGATCTTCCTCTTCGTGATCTCGTTCTTTCCGGCCTTCCTGGCTGTCTACCTCGGCAGCGCCGTGGTGAGCGACGGCATCAACTGGTTGAACACGAACGCACCGTGGGTCCTCAAGGGCTTCGAGGTCGCCGGCGGCCTGCTCCCGGCGATCGGCATCGCGTTGAACATGCGGTTCATCTTCCGCGGCGGCGCGATCCCGTTCTACTTCCTCGCCGGGCGTCACGGCTCCGGCCGTGGGCACCGTGGTCGTCACGACCGCGATCCTGGGCGCCGCCGCTGCATGGGTCTACGTCACCCTCCTCGGCGCGCGCCCCATGGAACGGAGGGCATGAGATGACTGCCGAATCGATGGGACGCCCGGACCCGGGGAGCGGCCAGGGTGCAACGGAGGGCACCCGCAAGGTCGCCCTCTCACGCAGCGACGTCCAACGGTCGTTCTGGCTGTGGACGTTCTTCAGCCACTCGAACTACAACTACGAGCGGCTCCAGGGCACGGCGTTCGCCCAGGCCATGGCGCCGATCATCCGCAAGCTGTACAAGGACCCGGAGGACATCAAGGCCGCCCTCAAGCGGCACCTGGTGTTCTTCAACACGGAGCCGAACGTCGGCGGCGTCATCCATGGCGCGGTCATTGCCATGGAGGAGCAGCGCGCGAACGGCGCCCCGATCGACGACGACGACATCAACGGCGTCAAGTCGGGGCTGATGGGCCCGCTCGCCGGCATCGGTGACTCGATCAGCCAGGGCACGATCA
>VBGT01000006.1:0-7660 GCA_005889475.1 Chloroflexota bacterium
CGTCGCCCCGACGGCGATGGCCTGGGTCGCCACCTGGCCCGGATTCCCGTCGATAAGGCCGGGGAAGGCGTTGATCGCAGTGGTCGCGAGCACGCCGGTGGCGATCGCCCCGAACATGCCCCCGACGCCGTGGACCGCGAACACGTCGAGCGCATCGTCGATGCGCAGCCGCTCGCGCAGCAGCGTGGCGCCGTAGCACAGCCCGCCGACCACAAGGCCGATCAAGAGCGCTCCGCCGGCTGTCACGTAGCCCGACGCCGGTGTGATCGCCACGAGGCCAGCGACGGCCCCGCACGCCGCCCCGACGACGCTGACCTTGCGCCTGTGGGCGTAGCTGATCAGGACCCAGCTGATCGTCGCGGCAGCCGCGGCGGTATTGGTCACGACCAGGGCGTTCGCCGCGAGACCGCCCGCGGTGAGCGCCGAGCCTGCGTTGAACCCGAACCAGCCGAACCACAGCAGCCCCGCGCCGAGCACGGTCATCGGGATGTCGTGCGGCTCCATCCGCTCGCCGTTTGCGGCTCGCCGGCCGATCAGCAGCGCGACGACGAGCGCCGACACGCCAGACGAGGCATGGACCACCGTGCCGCCCGCGAAGTCGAGTGCCCCGAGCTTGTACAGCCAGCCGTCGGTCGCCCAGACCCAGTGCGCGATCGGCGAGTAGACGACGAGCGACCACAACACGGTGAAGATGAGAAAGCTGGCGAACCGCTTGCGCTCGGCGAACGCGCCGCTGATCAACGCCGGCGTGATCGCCGCGAACATCAGCTGGAAGCCGGCGAAGAGCACGAACGGGATCGTGGTTCCGTAGGTCGGGCTCGGGTCGAGGCCGACGTTGCTGAAGCCGACGTACTCGGGGCCACCGAGCAGCCCGAGGCCGGTGATGTCATGTCCGAACGCGAGCGAGAAGCCGATGAGCACCCAGACGACGCTCACCAGGGCGAGGCCGAAGAAGCTGTGCATGATCGTGGACAGAACGTTCTTGCGCCGGACGAGGCCGCCGTAGAACAGCGCGAGTCCGGGCAGCATGACCATGACCAGGGCAGTGGCGACGAGCATCCAGGCCGTGTCCCCGCCGTTCATCGTCGGTCGACCCTCCCGCTTCGGTCGTTCTTGTGCACGACGCCGCGAATGTGGGCGCCCAAAGCGAGTATGGCCATGCCATGTGGGTCGGGCGACGCGAATTCAGCCATAGGATTTAGCCAATGTGAACAAATCGGGTCCCCGAGGGCCGGTCGACCGGCGCGCGGGCAACCGGGCGCGGGTCAGCGCCAGGGGCTCTTGGCGGGATCCGGGTACAGGCGCACGCGACGGTAGGGCTCCCGGCCACGGGAGCGAGACACGAGATTGGCCCGCTCGGCCATCTGGTGCTGGAGCCGCCGGACGTAGGCGTTCTGGGGCGATAGCTCGACCGCCTCGGCTCGATCGAGGACGACGCCGATCGCCTCCTCGGTCTCGCGCAGCGCGGCGTCGCGCGGGTCGACCTCGAGCGCGAAGATGGAGGTCAGCGAGGCCTGCATCTGCGGGATCGTGTTCGTCTTCAACACGTAGATGGGCATGGCCCGCTCCTCGGCCTCGCGGACCATCGGCGTCTTCTGCTTGTACTCGCTGCGAATCGTCATGACGACGTCCGCCTCGTCGACGTCGCGCGCCACGATCACCGGCAGCTGGAGCTCGCGGATCGCCTGCTCGAGGCGTTTCCGGCTGATGCCCTGGGGCAGCACTCGCAGGGTGGGCAGCGAGTCGGCGTCGGGGATGTGCAGCGTGGCGCCCGCCTCATCGACCTCGGCCTCGACGGCGCGGTCCATCAGAGCCTCGTCGTCGGCGTCGAGGTCGGCGGCGTTCACGGGCCCCGTGCCTTCCTCGGCCTTGAGCGCGTCGATCGCCTTCGAGGCTGACTCGCGCCACTCGCGCTGCCGCGACAGCTCCCGCGCGTCGCGCGCCCGCGGCTCCGGGACCGGCGTCGTGCCCCGCTCGAGCGGACCGCGGTCGGCGATCTCGCCGGCGACGAAGGGAGCTTCGACCCGCGCTCCCGTGGCCGGCCCCGGCACGGCCGGGCTCAGCGTTGCCGGGCTCGATCGACCCGGCCGCCACGATCCGGAGGTACCGGGTCGAAAGGGAGACCGCGCGCCGCCGCGATCCCCTCCCTGGAGGAAAAGCCCGCCACCCGAGCCACGGAAGCCGGAGTCGCCGCGCCAGCCCGGCTCGGTCCGCCAGCCGCCACCGCCCGGCCCGATGAGCCCCGAGAACCGGTCGGGCACGAGCTGCTCCCGGGGCGATGGGCGCGGCCGGGACTGCGACCGGTGCACCCCCTCTTCATCGCGCCAGCGCAGCTCCGGCGCGACCGGGTCGCCGCGCAGCAACGCATCGACGGTGTCAGCGACGTCGCCGTGGACCAGCACGCGCTCCCGGTCCTGGATCTCGATGACGACGTCGAACGTCGGCGGCGCCTTGCGCTCGAGCACGCTCTTCTGGGTCCGCCGCCGGCGCGCCTCCTCGTCGCCGAGGGTCACGCTCTGGATCCCACCGATCAGGTCGGACAGCGTCGGGTTCAGCATCAGGTTGTCGAGGGTGTTGCCATGCGCCGTCCCGATCAGCTGCACGCCGCGCTCGGCGATGGTCCGCGCGGCATGGGCCTCGAGCTCCGTCCCGATCTCGTCGATGACGATGACCTGGGGCATGTGGTTCTCGACCGCCTCGATCATGACCTCGTGCTGCGCCGACGGCGTGCGCACCTGCATCCGCCGCGCCTTGCCGATCGCGGGATGCGGGATGTCGCCGTCGCCGGCGATCTCGTTCGAGGTGTCGACGACCACAACCCGCTTATCGAGGTCGTCGGCGAGCACGCGCGCCGCTTCGCGCAGCATCGTGGTCTTGCCGATGCCCGGCCGGCCCATGATCAGCAGCGACTTCCCGGTCTCGACGAAGTCGGCGATGATCTCGATCGTCCCGTACACCGCCCGGCCGATGCGGCACGTCAGCCCGACGATCTTGCCGTTGCGGTTGCGGATGGCGCTGATGCGGTGCAGTGTCCGCTCGATGCCCGCGCGGTTGTCGTCGCCGAAGCTGCCGATGTGGTCGACCACGTACTGGATGTCGGCCTCGGCGACCTCGCGCTCGAGGAGCTCTACCTCCGAGTCCGGGTAGCGCGCCTCGGGTCGCCGGCCGAGGTCCATCACGACCTCGATGAGCGCCAGCCGGTCGGGCAGGGCGTGGATCGCGGTCACGATCTCGGGCGGGAGCGCGGCGAGCAGGACGTCGAGATCGTCGACTGCGGCGAGCGGCTCCGGCGCGGGGCGCGGCTCGACGTCGACCGGCTCGAGGCGCTCGGCGGGCTCAGGAGCCACGGGTGACCTCCAGGTGGCGGACCGCGGCGGGGACGAGGCTCGGCTCGGCGACCCGGACGAGGGTCTCCTTGAGCAGGAGCGTGACCGTCGCGATCTCGGCGAATCCGGCTTCCTCGAGACGTCGATCGGCCGGCGACTCGTAGGTTCGCACGGGTGCGAGAACACCGTGATTCGGGTGGCGCACGCCGTTCCGGGCGGTCTGCGCCGCGATCTCGCCCAGCCCGAACCGGATCAGGTCGGCGAGGTCCACCTCGGGCCGGCCGATCAGGCGCAGGTAATGTGGCTGGTCCTCGCGCGCGACGCCGATCTGGATGAAGCCATCGATCCGGTTGCCGTCCGCGCCCTCGAGCACGTAGGCATCGAGGTCGGCGAATCGGAGGATCGGCGCGAGCGAGCTCCGCGGCACCCGCCAGTTCGAGCCCTGGCGCTCCCAGTCGGGGATCCGGAACGCCTCGAGGCGCTGGACCGGCGCCGGCGTGACCGAGGCGTACAGCTGCATCAGCGCGTTGGCATCCACCGGCCGGGCGCGGCGGATGTGTGCCGCCGTCGCCGCCGTCTCGGTCCACGGGTCGGGCAGGTGGTCGTCGGGCGGGCGGTACAGCACCCGTTCCTCGCCGTACCGGACGAAGCCCGCCTGCATGAACAGCTCGACGTTGTCGTCGGCGTCGGCGCAGGCGACATGGAACCGGGCCGCGCCGCGCTTCTGGCCCTCGCGCAGGATCTGCTGGACGAGCCGGAAGCGGATCTCGCCCGGGCCCGATCGCGCGGCCGGGCCGGTCGGGCCGATGGCGTCAAGCTCCACGATGGTCCAGTCGTCGCGCCAGTTCTCCCGCTCCACCCGGACGAGGCCGGCCACGTGCCGATCGGACTCGTACACGAAGAGAAGGTCGTGCGGCCGGACGGCGACGAGGGGCAGACGGAACAGGCTGAACACGCCGATCGGCGGGCCGTTGACCGGCAGCCCGAGCGTGCGCGAGCCGGAGCCTTCGGTCTGGGCGATCCTCGATAGCTCGCCCAGCGCCGGCAGGTCGGTCAGGCGCGCAGCGCGGACCTTGCCCGTCGGCCGTCCCGGCCTGGCGTCGGTCACCTTGGCAGCCCGGCGCGGCGCGTCGGATGCGGACGGCGTCCGGCACCCTCGCCCGGATCGTCGTGCTCGGCGGCCATCGTCGCGATCAGCCGATGGAAGCGCGGCTCGCCGGCGAGCTCCGGGTGGAATGCCGTCGCGACGACATTGCGCTCGCGCACGGCGACGACCCGACCGTCGTCCAGGCGGGCCAGCACGTCGACGCCCGGTCCCACGCGGTCGATGATCGGAGCCCGGATGAACACGGCGTGCATCGGCTGGTCGCCGAGGACCGGCACGGTGAGGTCCGCCTCGAACGAGTCGAGCTGGCGCCCGAACGCGTTGCGCTGGACGGTCACATCGAGCAGCGGGAGGATCGGGTCCTCGCCGCCGGTGATCTCGCGCGACAGCACGATCATGCCCGCGCAGGTGCCGAACAGGGGCGCGCCGGTCGCCGCGAAGTCGAGCAGCGGCTGGCGCAGGTCCCACCGGTCGATCAGCCGGCGCATCGTCGTCGACTCGCCGCCGGGCAGGCACAGGCCGCTGATGCCGTCGAGGTCGACGGGCAGCCGCACCTCGACCGGCTCGACACCGATCGAGGCGAGCATACGGGCATGCTCGGCAAAGTCGCCCTGCAGCGCGAGGACCCCGATCTTCATGGCCGTGCGCCTGCGGGGAGCTCGCCTCCCCGCCCTACCAACCGCGAACCGCCAGCCGCTCGGCCTCAGGGATCTGCTCGAGAGCGAGGCCGCGCATCGGCGAGCCAAGGCCCTTCGAGACGTCGGCCAGGATCTTCGGGTCCTCGAAGTGGGTCGTCGCCTGCACGATCGCGTTCGCCATGCGCGCGGGATCCTCGCTCTTGAAGATGCCCGAGCCGACGAACACGCCCTCCGAGCCGAGCTGCATGACCAGCGCGGCGTCGGCGGGCGTCGAGATGCCGCCGGCGACGAAGTTGACGACGGGGAGCTTGCCCTCTTCCGCGACGCCCTTGACGAGCTCGTACGGCGCCTGGAGCTCCTTGGCCGCGACGAATAGCTCGTCGTCGCGCATGCCCTGGAGCCGGCGAATCTCCGAGAGGACGGAGCGGAGCTGGCGGACCGCCTCGACGACGTTGCCCGTGCCCGCCTCGCCCTTGGTCCGGATCATCGCCGCGCCCTCGCTGATCCGGCGCAGCGCCTCGCCGAGGTTGCGGCAGCCGCACACGAACGGGACCTTGAACGCGTGCTTGTCGATGTGGTTGGTCTCGTCGGCGGGCGTGAGCACCTCGGACTCGTCGATGTAGTCGACGCCGAGCGCCTCGAGGATCTGCGCTTCGACGAAATGGCCGATCCGGGCCTTTGCCATGACCGGGATCGAGACCGCGTCCATGATCGACACGATCATCGCCGGGTCGGACATGCGAGCGACCCCGCCAGCCGCGCGGATGTCCGCGGGGACGCGCTCGAGGGCCATCACGGCCACGGCGCCGGCGTCCTCGGCGATCTTGGCGTGCTCGGGCGTGACGACGTCCATGATGACGCCGCCCTTGAGCATCTGGGCGAGGCCCTTCTTGGTCGTCCAGGTGGACGTCTCTGGGCTCATGGCTTGGTTGATTCCTCAGGATCCGGTGCGTGTCACGGACGGCTGGCCAGCCCCGGGGTCATGCCCGTTCGGGTCACGTCGGCCGCACGCTCCCGCGCGATTATCGCACGGGAATTTGGCTGCCCCGAGTAGCGCAATGGTCGAGGTCGCGTTCGAAATCGGTTGCGACCGGCCGTTGGTTACCGACGCAGGGTGCGAAGCGCCCCTCCGAACAGGGCGAGGGCTCGCCGGGCATTCGCCGGCGAGAGGCGGCTGAGCGACTCGACCAGGGCGAGGACGTCGTCGTCGTCGACCGCGTCGAGCAGGCCGAACAGGCGGAGCACCGTGTCGTCCGGGACGCGGCTCAGGAGGTGCAGGCCGCGCTCGAGCGTGCGCGGCTCGAGCCGCGGGACAAGGCTGACGGCTCGATCGAACAGCCGAACGAACACCAGGAATGCCGACAGCCAGTTGCGAAGCTCGACGAGCTCCTGGTCGTCCGGCCTCGAGGCGATCCCCTCGTTTGCCTCCTTGAGGGTGCGCTCGAGGACCGCCACGACCGGGTCACCCTCGCGCAGCTTGCGCTCGGAGATGACCCGTCCGAACCACTCCCAGTGATCGCCGACGGCGCGGTACGCCGTTCCCGCCGGACCGCGGCTGCCGACCCGGCGCGGCTCGGCGACGCGCTCGATCAGGCCCCACGCCTCCGCCTCGGCGAGGGCGAGGCTCGCCGCGCGATGCGAGAGCCTGAGCGCCTCCCGGACCTCACGCTCGGTGAGTGGCTCCATGCGCGTCATGAGGTACGCGTGCACGCGCGCGATCGCGGGCGCCACGCCCCACGCCGCGCCCATCTGGCCCCAGGCGTCGGCGAGCCGGAGCCGGATGTCCTCCGCGGTCTGAGAGCGGGGCGGGACGTCGAGCGGATGCGTGGTGGCTGCCGGTCGGTCGCCGTTGTGCCGGGTGGGCGCGGGGGATGCCACGGTCAAGAAGGGTACCTCGTCCAGAACTTGCCACTTGACACTAGCACATTTCCCGCGTAGAAACAGGCTCATGGTAAGTAGCGCGAATCCCGCTCGGTCAGCCGACGATCGCGCTGCGTTCCCTGGCCGACTCGCGGGCGCGGTCCAGATCCTGTTCGCGGCACTGCTCGGAGGCGTCTCGGCCCTCGCTGGAGGTGACAGTCCCGAGTTCCTGCCGCGCGGCGCCGTGCTGCTGGCCGTCTACTCGCTGCCTGGGATCGTCGGCCTGCTCGGCGTTGCTCAACGTCGACCCGCCCTGCTGCTCGCGGCGGGGGCCGCAAGCACGGTGGGGTCAGTCCTCGCCTTCTCGGGCGTGACCTTGATCTTCCTCGTGCCCACGATCCTCTTTTTCTTCGGTGCGATCCGGCTCGCGACCGTGGCACCGACAGCAGGATCGGGATCCGTTTCCGGCATCCTTGCGGGCTCGGTCCTCGCCGCTGCCCTGACCGTGCTGATGATCGGCGCCGGCGCTTCCGCCCTCCTCGTCACCGACGAGCAGTGCTGGGCGACATACCAGACACCGGGCGGAGTCCGCTATGAACCGGCGCCATACACGACGGGAGAGATGCAGGTGCCAACCGACGCGCTCTCGTTCAGTTGCTCAACTGGCGTAATCAGCGCACGCGGCGTCGGGCTTGCAGGCGTGCTCGGCGTCGGCGCATTGGCACTCGCGA
>VBGT01000006.1:7700-34700 GCA_005889475.1 Chloroflexota bacterium
CGCAGCGCGACCCACGCGCCCAGCGCGGCGGCGACGGCGACGAAGAGTGGGTGGCCCCAGTCGATGGCGACCTCGCAGGACGCAATGCGCTGCGTGCCGGTCCCGACGCTGAACTCGAAGATCTGCTCCTGACCGTCGAAGGCGATCGGGCACTCGCCGGTGAACGGGCGCGACTTGAGCGTGGCCCAGTCGGTCCCTTGCATGGCAGCCGTGAGTGCCGCCAGCGCAGCGCTGTTGACCCGCCCGAGATCGTTCGGCGGCTTGGCGGCGCTGTGGACCCGACCGTCGCGATCGAGGATCACGGCGCTGTCGCAGGGGCCGGCGGGGCACATCCCGCCGCGCATCTCGACCGTGAGGAGCGGACCTGTTCCGGGGAGCGGGACGCTGATGGTGGAGTTGCAGCCGGCGAGCGCCATCGCCGCCGCGACGAGCCATGAGGTCCCGTGGCGGACGAGCAAGCGCGACCGGCTGACCGGCTGCATGGCCGCGAGACGACGCTCGCTCCGGATCGGTTCCGGGACGAAAGCCGGCAATACACTCCGCGGCATGTCGGTGCTGCGCTCCCGTCTCGACCCGAACGGCGAGGACGAACGGGCGAACGTCGAGCGCATGACCATCCTCGTCGAGGAGCTCCGCGCGCGAACGGCGGCCGTGGCGGAGCGCGGCGCGGGCGGCGACGACAAGTCCATCGCGAGGCACCGCGAGCGCGGCAAGCTGCCCGTCCGCGAGCGGATCGACCTGCTGCTCGACCCGGGCTCGGCGTTCCTCGAGCTCAGTGCGCTCGCCGCGAACGGGCTCTACGGCGACGAGGCGCCGAGCGCCGGGATCGTGACCGGGATCGGCAAGGTCGAGGGCACGACGTGCGTGATCGTCGCCAACGACGCCACGGTCAAGGGCGGCACCTACTACCCCATGACCGTGAAGAAGCACTTGCGGGCGCAGGAGGTCGCGCTCGAGAACCGGCTGCCGTGTGTCTATCTCGTCGACAGCGGCGGCGCCTTCCTGCCGCTCCAGGCCGACGTCTTCCCCGACCGCGAGCACTTCGGCCGGATCTTCTACAACCAGGCCCGGATGTCGTCGCTCGGCATCCCCCAGGTCGCGCTGGTGATGGGCTCATCGACCGCGGGCGGGGCGTACGTGCCGGCGATGAGCGACGAGACCGTTATCGTCAAGGGCACGGGCACGATCTTCCTCGGCGGGCCACCACTCGTGAAGGCGGCGACCGGCGAGGACGTCGATGCCGAGACGCTCGGCGGCGCGGAGGTCCATGCCCGGCGCTCGGGCGTGGCCGACCACGAGGCGCTCGGCGACGAGCACGCGATCGCCCTCGGCCGGTCGATCGTCCGGCACCTGGAGCGCAAGGCGCCCGAGCCGCCGTGGGATCGGCGTGAGCCCGAGGCGCCCGCGGTTGCCGCCGATTTCAGCAGCGGCGCGGCCCACCTCTACGCCGCAATCTCGGCCGACACCCGTCGGTCCGTGCCCGTGCGGGAGATCATCGCCCGGATCGTCGACGGGAGCCGCTTCCACGAGTTCAAGCCGCTCTACGGCGAAACCCTCGTTTGCGGCTTCGCCCACCTCGAGGGCTGGCCGATCGCGATCCTCGCCAACGACGGCATCCTGTTCAGCCAGTCGTCGCTGAAGGGCACGCACTTCATCGAGCTCGCCTGCCAGCGCCGGATCCCGCTCGTTTTCCTGCAGAACATCACCGGGTTCATGGTCGGGCGCGAGTACGAGGCCGGGGGCATCGCGAAGGACGGGGCGAAGCTCGTGACCGCCGTCGCGACCGCGGCCGTGCCCAAGTTCACGATCCTGATCGGCGGCTCGTTCGGGGCCGGGAACTATGCGATGGCAGGGCGCGCGTACCAGCCCCGGTTCCTGTGGACGTGGCCGAACTCGCGCATCTCGGTCATGGGCGGGCAGCAGGCCGCGCGCGTCCTGTCGACGGTCCGCGAGCAATCGCTCGAGGGCGGCCGATGGCCGTCAGATGCGGAGCGCGACGCCTTCGAGGCGCCGATCCTCGACACCTACGAGCGCGAGGGCTCGCCCTACTTCGCCACCGCCCGACTCTGGGACGACGGCATCATCGATCCACTTGACACCCGGCGCGTCCTGTCGATCGGCCTCGAAGCCGCGCTCCACGCCCCCATCCCGGACACGAAGTTCGGCGTCTTCCGGATGTGATGCGCGGGCGTGCAACGTCGCGCCCGGCTCGGACGTTAGGCCTCGATGAGAGGGGGCCGGTTGGCATCTGAGAACGCCGGCGGCGCCGGCCACGACCTGGACTCGGCCTTCCGAGCCCATCGCGACTGGCTGGTGCGGAGGCTGGCGCTGATCGTCGGTGATGCCGAAGAGGCCCGGGACCTCGCACAGGAGGCATTCGTGCGACTGACCGAGCACTGGCCGCTCCCCGATCAATCGGAGCCGGCGCGTTGGCTATCGACGGTTGGGGTGCGCCTCGCGATCGACGAGCGGCGTCGGCGGCGGCGCTGGGGCTTCCTCGACCTGCGCGAGACGGACGCGACCTGGGCGTTAGCCGTCGATCCCGACCTGTGGCGGGCGCTCTCCCGGCTTGATCGGCGGACGCGCGCTGCAATCGTCCTCACGACGCTCGACGGCTACTCGCAGGACGAGGTCGCCACGATGCTGGAGGCACCTCGGGGGACGGTCGCAAGCTGGATCTCTCGCGGGCGCGAGCGATTGCGCACGGAGCTCGGACGCGACAGATGACCGACGAGTTCGACGTCGAGCTCCGACGACGCCTCGGGGGTCTCGCGGCCGCGGCGCCCGTGGACGGTTCCGGCGGCCTTGCGCGCGTCGCGTCCGGCGTCAGTCCAGGTCGGGCCGCAAGGCGCCTCGCTCCCGGCCTGCTCGTTCCGGCCGTTCTCGTGGTCGTCATCGGGGGCGCCCTGCTCGTTGGGGCGGGCCAACAACCGAAGGCCACACCAGCCACGAGCCAGTCATTGCTGCCAACGAGGCCAGCGAACGGACCCGTTACGACCACCCACGTCGATGGGTTCTTCGAGCTGACGATTCGATCCGAGCACGACCGTTACGCAGCGGGCGACCCGATCGTCGTCGAGGCGTCGCTCATGTATCACGGCCCCGACGCGACGGTCGAGATCTGTCACGACCGCGGCGGACCGATCATGTTCGGCATCCGGGAAAAGATCTTCGGGGCGATCGAGCTCGCACCGGCCAGCCAGCTGATGTTCGACCACGGCACCCTGACGCGGGATGTCCCGCTGACGAAGGCATTCGCGAAGTCCGGCGGCTACCCCAGCGATGATCCGGCCGCACCGTCGTTCAGGGCGTTCTTCGCCGATCCGACCCTTCGACTGCCCCCCGGGACATGGCACGTCTACGCAGTCGCGGCATCCTGCTCACCGGGCCCACTGCTCTTCGAGCTCAACGCAGAAATCGAGATCGTCGTCGACGCGTAGCCGCCGGTACAGTTCGCGCATGGTCATCCACGAGTCGGCGGCGAAGGGGTTCGCGGCGGGGGCCGACGCGTACGAGCGGGGCCGGCCCGAGTACTCGCCCGAGGCGGTCGAGCGGCTGATCGCCGAGCTTGCGATCGGCCCGGGGAGCCGCGTACTCGATCTCGCAGCGGGGACCGGCAAGCTGACCCGACAGCTCGTTTGGACCGGCGCGGAGCTGGTCGCGGTCGAGCCAGTCGCGGAGATGCGGGCCAAGCTCCAGGCGGTGCTGCCCGTCGTCGAGGCGATCGAGGGCACGGCCGAGTCGATCCCGCTGCCGAACCACTCGGTCGATGCCGTCGTCGTCGGCCAGGCGTTCCACTGGTTCGACGGCATCCGCGCCGTGAGCGAGATTCGCCGCGTCCTCAAGCCCGAGGGAGCGCTCGGCCTGATCTGGCAGGCGCGCGAGCTGTCGCGGCCGTGGATCGAGCGCCTCGACGCGATCATCGACCGCGTCGACGACGGCCATCCGCGCTTCCGGACCATGGCCTGGCGCGAGGCCTTCGACCGCACGGCGCTCATGGCGCCCCTCGGATCCGCGACGTTCCGGACCGTCCAACGCGGCAGCCCGGAGACGATCGTCGACCGGGTCGCCTCGATCAGCTACATCGCCGCGATGTCCGAAGGACGCCGCGCGGCCGTCCTCGACGAGGTCCGCGTGCTGCTGGCGGCCGACGAGGACACCGCCGGCGCCGAAGTCGTGGAGCTGCCGTACACCGCGCACATCTACTGGACCCGGCCGCGCCAGGCGGCTGCCGGGCCGTCGACCGGGCTCGTCGTGTCGGTCAACACCTCGCCGGGCGGCGTTCCGAAACGACCGATCGCGGGAGCGCGCATGCACTGGCGCGGCCTCGAGGGGGACGCCCACAGCGAACCAGAGCCGGTTCACGGCACGCCCGAGCAGGCGGCGTGCCTCTACGCGCTCGAGGCCATCGAGCGCGTGCGCGCCGACGGCCACCAGGCGTTCCCCGGTACCTACGGCGAGAACTTCACGCTGCTCGGCCTCGACTGGGCTGTACTTCGGCCCGGCGACCGGATGCGGATCGGCACCGCCGGCCCGCTGCTCGAGCTCACCGACTACGCAACGCCGTGCGCCACGCAGGAGCGCTGGTTCACCAACCGGCGCTACGGCCGGATCTCACAGCGGAAGCACCCCGAGGACGCGCGCTGGTATGCCGCGGTCCTCGAGGAGGGCTACGTCGCTCCCGGCGACGAGGTCCACCTGATCCGGACGGCCTAGCATCCCGCGCATGCCACGCGTCGCCCGGCTCTCGTTCACGCCGGTCCGCGGGCTCGGGCTGACCCATCCCGAGTCGATCGAGCTCACCGACGTGGGCCTCGTCGAGGATCGTCGCTTCTACATCGTCGATGACCACGGCCGCCTGGTCGATCGGCTGCGCGCGGGCAGCCTCGTTCGGGTTTCGGCTGAGACGGATCCGGAAGCGACGTGGCTCAGATTCACGCTGCCGAATGGCTCCGTCGTCGAGGGCGACATCCGCCTCGACGAGCCCGTCCGCACCGAGATCTATGGGCGCCTCGCGAAAGGGCATGTCGTGGGTGGACCGTGGGCGGCGGCGCTCGAGCCGTTCGTGGGTCGACCGGTGCTGCTCGTCCGATGCGACCTTCCAGGCGGCACCCGGATCAAAGACGGGGAGACGCACGTCCGCAATGCGATCAGCCTCGTTTCGGATGGGTCGCTCGCCGAGCTCGCGCGCCAGCTCGGCGTGCCGTCGGTCGACGGGCGCAGGTTCCGGATGCTGATCGAGATCGAAGGTGCACGCCCGCACGAGGAGGACACCTGGATCGGCGACCGCGCGGCGATCGGCTCGGCCGTCCTGTCCATCACGAAGCCCGACGCGCGATGCGCGATCACGACCCAGGATCCGGACACGGGCGAGCGCGACCTCGACACGTTGCGCACGCTCCTGCGCTACCGCGGCTTCCGGCCCGACGACGACGAGCGCAAGATCGACTTCGGCGTGCTCGGTGAGGTTGCGCAACCGGGCACCATCCGCGTCGGGGACGAGGTCGCGGTCCTCGCCGCGGATCGCACCGCCGCGTAGCATGCCGGCGATGACCGACGCACTCCGGGTCGAGCGGGCCGGCCCGAACGGCTCGATCGCGCGCGTCACCCTGGCCCGACCGGAGCGCCACAACGCGTTCGACGCGTCGCTCATCGCGGAGCTTCGCGCGACGTTCGGGGCGCTGGAGCGAGATTCGCCGACGGAGCTGCGAGCGGTGGTGCTCGCGGGCCAGGGCCAGACGTTCTGTGCAGGCGCGGACATCGACTGGATGCGCGCCGCGATGGCCCTCGACGTCGAAGGCAACGAGCAGGACGCGATGGCGATGGCCGAGATGTACGAGACGATCGACACCTGCCCCGTGCCCGTCATCGCGCGGGTCCAGGGCGCGGCGCTGGGCGGCGGGATGGGCCTGTGCGCGGTCTCCGACCTCGTCATCGCCGAGTCGGGCGCGCGCTTCGGGTTCACAGAGACCAGGCTCGGGATCCTGCCGGCCGTGATCTCGCCGTTCGTCATCGCCAAGATCGGCGAATCGCACGCCCGTGCCCTGTTCCCCGGCGGCCGGCGCTTCGACGCCCTGCGCGCCCAGCGGATCGGGCTGGTTCACGAGGTGGTGGAGGGCGAGGCGGCGCTGGATCTCGCTGTCGACGCCGCGATCGCCGACATCCTCGCCGCCGGCCCGACGGCCGTCCGAGCCGCGAAGGCAATCGTGCGTGAGGTCCGCGGCATCGGCCACGGCTCGTCGAAGTGGCACACGGCGAGGGTCATCGCTCACCAGCGCACCAGCCCGGAAGCCCAGGAAGGCTTCGCGGCGTTCAACGAGAAGCGACGCCCCGGCTGGCAGCCGGACGAGGACCCCGCGAACTAGTCCTTGTGTTCGTGGCGGCCTGACGCGACAATCGCGTCACATGCGTGAGGAGTTGAGCCCGAGCGAGGCCGCGAGGCGGCTCGGTTCGACGACGAGGTCCGTCCAGCGCTGGATCGCCCTCGGCAAGCTGCCAGCTCGCCGCGTCGGCAGCCGATGGCGTGTCGCGTCTGACGCGTTAGACGCGGTCACGGCTGATGCTGGCGCCGTGGGGGCGACCCGATCAGATGGCGTGCGAGCCATCCGCCGGGTGTTCGTCGCCAACCGGGGCGAGGTCGCGCGCCGCATCCGGCGCACCGCGGAGCGGCTGGCGATGGAGGTCATCGAGCCTGCGACAGAGGGACCTGGCGCGGTCGACCTGCTCGACATCGAGGCCGTCGTCGCTGCCGCGCGCGCCGCGAGCGCCGACGCCATCCATCCGGGCTTCGGCTTCCTCGCCGAGAACGCGGGGTTCGCCGAGGCCGTCGAATCGGCCTGGATCACCTGGGTCGGGCCGCCCGCGAGCGCGATTCGCACCATGGGCGACAAGGGCGCGGCGCGACGGCTCGCTGTCAAGCTGGGCGTTCCGGTCATCCCCGGCTACGACGACGACGACCAGTCGGAGGCGGCGCTCCGCCGCGCGGCGCGGCGCGTGGGCTACCCGCTATTGGTCAAGCCCGCCGCGGGTGGCGGCGGCAAGGGCATGCGCGTGGTTCGCGAGCCTGTCCGCCTGGCGGACGCGATCGCAAGCGCTCGGCGCGAGGCGTCGGCTGCCTTCGGCGACGACCGGGTGATCCTCGAGCGGCTCGTCGAGGGTGCCCGCCACGTCGAGGTCCAGGTCCTGTTCGACGCCCATGGCGCGGGCGTCCACCTCGGCGAGCGCGACTGCTCGACCCAGCGTCGCCACCAGAAGGTCCTCGAGGAGACGCCGTCGCCGGCGGTCACGCCGTCGATCCGGCGCCGCCCGACGAGCTACGCGGTGCAGCTGGCGAGCGCCGTCGGCTACCGCGGCGCCGGGACGTGCGAGTTCCTGGTCACGAACCGGCGCGAGGTCTTCTTCCTCGAGATGAACACGCGGCTCCAGGTGGAGCACCCGGTCACCGAGCTCGTCACGGGCATCGACCTCGTCGAGCAACAGCTGCGAGTCGCCGAGGGCCGGCAGCTCGAGCTCGAGCAGGACACGGTCGACGCATCGCTCACCCGGGGCGGGCACGCGATCGAGGTCCGCCTCTATGCGGAAGACGCGGAGGACGACTTCCTGCCGGCGACCGGCCGGGTCGAGCGGCTGGCCTGGCCGGCCGGCGCGGGCGTCCGGGTGGACGCCGGCATCGACGAGGGATCGATCGTCGGCCCCCGGTTCGACCCGATGCTGGCCAAGATCGTCGCCCACGGTGCCGATCGCACGGAGGCGCTCGATCGCCTGACGGCAGCGCTGGACGACACGCTCGTGCTCGGGCTCACGACGAACCTGCGCTTCCTGCGCTGGCTCGTTCGCGCCCCGGCGGTACGGGACGGCCAGATGCGCATCGACACGCTTGAGCGGATCTGGCCACCGGACGATTGGGCCGTTCGGGGGACGATCCCGGACGAGGCGTGGCAGGCGGCCGGCCGAGCCCTCGCGCCGGCGGGCTGGCTCGGCGGCTGGCGATTGAACGGGCCACCGAGGGTCCGTCTGGCCACGGACGCCGCGGATCGGACCGTCACGCTCGCGCTACCGGCGCCGGGACGGGCGGTGCAGACCGTGCCGGCGATCGCGGTCGCTGGTGATGGTGATGTCGAGGTCGCGCATGTCGACGTCGCCGGTCGCAGCGTCCCGATCCGCCTGGCGGCGGCGCCCGACATCGACCGCGCCGCGCGGGCCGCCGCCAGCGCGCACCACGGCGGCGGGCCGGTCGAGATCGTCGCGCCAATGCCCGGCGCGATCCTCGCGGTCCACGCGGCCGTCGGGCAGGCGGTCGACGCGACCGATCCGATCGTCACCCTCGAGGCGATGAAGATGGAGCACGCCGTGCCGGCGTCGATCGGCGGGCGTGTCGCGGAGGTGCGAGCGCGAGCCGGCGACCAGGTCGCTCGCGGCGACGTCCTCGCCGTGGTCGAGCCGTAGCGGTACGCTCTCGCCGTGGGCCGCAATGACAAGGGGCGCAAGGGCGACGCGCCACCCGTCGCAGCAAAACGGGTCGCGGCAGCCAAGGCCGAGACACCCGAGGTCGATCGCCAGCCCCTCCCCACCGACCGCACCTCGCTGCTCCCGCTCCACCAGGCCGCCCGCCGGCAGCGGGACGCCGCGCCGCTGCTGAGCAGGGAGCGCGCCGAAGCGACCTTCGAGGTCGAGCGCATCGAGGTCCAGATCGCCCGGGTCGAGCGGGCGATGGATCCGCCGCTCGTCTGACACTTGGCCGATCGCGTCCGGATCTACGAGGTCGGGCCGCGCGACGGCCTGCAGAACGAGGCCGTCGCGATTCCGCTCGAGACCAAGCGAGCGTTCATCGAGCGCCTCGTCGCCGCCGGACTGCCTGAGATCGAGGCGACGAGCTTCGTGTCGCCGAAGGCCATCCCTCAGCTGGCCGATGCCGACGCGCTGCTCCCGAACCTGCCGCGCGCCTCGGGGGTTCGCTACCCGGTGCTGGTCCCGAACGAGCGGGGCATGGCCCGCGCCGAGGCGGCGGGCGCCAATGCCCTGGCCGTCTTCACGGGCGCGACGGATGCCTTCACCCAGCACAACATCGGGATGACGATCGAGGCGTCGCTCGCCGCGTTCGAGCCGGTGCTCCGCCGTGCCGCCGACCTCGGTTGGTGGCGGCGGGGCTACGTCTCCGTCGCGTTCGGCTGCCCGTACACCGGCGCCGTCGATCCGCACCAGGCGGTCGCCGTGGCGAACCGGCTCCTCGAGCTGGGCGTGGAGGAGGTCTGCTTCGGCGACACGATTGGCGTGGGCGTGCCCGGGCAGGTCAGGGCCGTCACGGATGCGGCCACGGGCGCGGGAATCGAGCTGCACCAGGTCGCGTACCACTTCCACGACACGCGTGGCACCGCACTCGCGAACGTCGTGGCGGGCCTCGACGCCGGGGTGCGCTGCTTCGACAGCTCGACCGGCGGCACGGGCGGCTGCCCGTACGCCCCCGGCGCCGCCGGGAATCTCGCCACCGAGGACCTCGTGTACCTGCTCGACGCTTCCGGCTTCGAGCACGGGGTCCGCCTCGAAGGTGTGCTCGAGGCGGCCCGATTCATCGCGGGCGCGCTCGGGCGGCCCCTCGCGTCGAAAGTCGGCCAGGCGGGCGGCTGGGATTCCGGCTCCGGAATGGCCACTGGACGCGCGTGATCGCGAGGAGCCGATGACAGGACGCCGGAAGAATCTCGGCCAGCCCGAGGAGGTCATCCGCGGGGATCTCGTCCACAGCGCGGTGGTCCGCCTGGGCGACCTGACAGTGGGGCGTGTCGTTCAGGAGCCCGGGTGGCATTGGAAGACGCACATGCAGCCGCTCGTCGGCGGGGAGTGGTGCCAGGTGCGGCACGTCGGCGTGGTGACCAGCGGCCGCTTCCGCTGCGAGTTCGCCGACGGGAGCTCCATCGAGCTTGGGCCAGACGACGTCTTCGATGTGCCGCCCGGTCACGACGCGTGGACGGTGGGCGATGAACCGTTCGTCTACCTCGCGTGGGAGGGGTTGCGGACCTGGGCGACGCCGATCGGCGTCGGTGAGCGGACCCTGCTGACCCTCGTGTTCACCGATATCGTCGCCTCGACGGCGACCGCCGCGCGACTCGGCGAACGGGCCTGGAGCGACCTCCTTGCCCGCCACAACGAACTCGTCAGAGCTGCGATCGCCCGTCATCGAGGACACGAGGTCGAGACCACCGGTGACGGATTCCTGGCGACGTTCGATGGCGCCGCACGGGCGATTCGGTCCGCTGCCGACGTACGGACCGGAAGCAGGACACTCGGCCTTCGAATCCGCGCCGGAGTCCATACCGGGGAGGTCGAGATCGTCGCCGGCGACGTCCGAGGCATCGCGGTCCACGAGGCCGCACGGATCGCCGGCGCTGCCGAGCCGGACACGATCCTCGTCTCCGAGGTGACCCGAGCGCTCGCCGCCGGAGCGGGCGTGAGCTTCGGACCGGGGACCGTGCATCAGCTCAAGGGGCTGGAGGGACCGCGAACGCTCTACTCGTTCGCGGGATTCGCGTAGCATCCGCGCCACGATGTACGGGGTCGTCCTGGTCCTGAACCAGAATTACGAGCCGCTGAACGTCACGAATCTGCCTCGTGCGTTCCGGCTGGTGTTCGGGCTGAAGGCCGAGATCCTCGAGTACGACCACCAGGTCATCCGGACCGTCACCCGGGAGTTCCATGCGCCGGCGGTGATCCGGCTGCAGCACCACGTGCGACGGCCACGACCCCGGGTCAAGCTCACCCGGCGTGAGGTGTTCGCGCGCGATCGTCATACGTGCCAGTACTGCGGCCGCCAGGCGTCCGACCTGACGCTCGACCACGTGGTCCCCCGCCATCGCGGCGGCTCGCACTCATGGGACAACCTCGTCGCCGCCTGCAAGCCGTGCAACCACCGGAAGGGCGGCAAGACGCCCGAGGAAGCTCGCGTGCGGCTGCTCCGCCCGCCGTTCGAGCCGCGCAGCGACCTGTACTCGATGTTCACGCCCTACCTCGCCGACGACCGCAACGAGGCCTGGCGCAACTACCTGTTCCTGGGCCGCAACTAGGGCGATCACGCCCGAGGCCAAGGGTCGCGACGCGGGTGTCGCCTCTAACCTAGCCACGTGGTCGAGATCGATGTGCCCGCGACTGTCACCGCGCTCATGGAGCGCCTCTCGGCGCACGGGCACGCGGCGTACGTCGTCGGCGGCTCGGTGCGCGATTCGCTGCTCGGCCGGCAGGCGCAGGACTGGGACCTCGCCACCGACGCCCGGCCGGATCGGCTCCTCGCCGTGTTCCCCGGCGCGGTCTACGAGAACCAGTTCGGGACCGTCGCGGTCCGCGAGGGTGACGCGACCCACGAGGTGACGACATTCCGGACCGACCACGAGTACGCCGACTTCCGGCGGCCGCATCGGGTCGAGTTCGGGGACGACGTCCGGCTCGACCTGGCGAGGCGCGACTTCACGGTCAACGCCATCGCCTGGGGGCGCGAGGCGGACGCCGCGGCGAATGCCCTGGTCGACCCGTTCGACGGGCTCGCGGACATCGAGCGAAAGGTGCTCCGCGCGGTCGGCGACCCGGGGGCGAGATTCGCCGAGGACGCGCTGCGCATGGTCCGGGCGGTGCGACTCGCCGCGGTCCTCGAGCTCACCATCGAGCCGGCGACCCTGGCCGCGGTCCGCGAGCATGCCGCGCTGGCCGCGCACGTCTCGGGCGAGCGGGTCTCGGCTGAGCTCGAGAAGCTGCTCGCCTCGCCCCGACCGTCGATCGGCCTGCGGCTCATGGCCGACACGACCCTGCTCGACGTGCTCCTGCCGGAGCTCGCCGCGCAACGCGGTGTGCCCCAGAACAAGATCGAGGGCGAGGACCTGCTCGACCATACGTTGCGCTCCGTCGACGCCGTCCCCGTCGACCGGCCCGTGGTCCGGCTCGCGGCGCTGCTGCACGATGTCGGCAAGCCGCCGACGATCGACGACGGCCCGTTCCGCGGCCACGAGGTTGTCGGCGCCGAGCTGGCCGAGGCGGTCCTCGAGCGGCTGCGCACGCCGAAGTCGGCCACGGAGCGTGTGGTCCGGCTCGTCCGGCACCACATGTTCACCTACGAGCCGGATTGGGGCGACGCCGGCGTGCGGCGGTTCATCCAGCGCGTCGGGATCGACGCGGTCGACGACCTGTTCGCCCTGCGCGAGGCCGACAACGTGGGCAGCGGCGTGTCGGCGGAAGCGCACGGGCTCGATGAGCTCCGGGCGCGAGTGGACGCGGAGCTGGCGGCCTCGGTCGTTCTCGATCGGTCGCGACTCGCCGTACGTGGCGACGACCTGATGGCCGAGCTCGGGCTGCCGGCCGGGCCGCGGCTCGGGCGAATCCTCGATGAGCTGCTCGAGCGGGTGATCGCCGATCCGCGCCTGAATGACCGAGCGACGCTGCTGCTCCTGGCCGAGTCGATGCTGACCGAGGACCGATGATCGAGCGACTGCTCGCAGCCGACGGCGCCCTGGCACGGGACGAGCTCGACCATGCCGAGCGCCTGTTCGAACAGGTCGCCGATGCCGATCCGCGCAACGCGATCGCGCTCGTCGGACTGGCCCGGGTCGCCGCGCGCCGGGGCAACCGTGGCGGTGCGCGCGGGCACCTCGAGCGCGCCCTCGAGATCGATCCCGACGAAGCCGCCGCACGGCGCATGCTGGACGAGCTCGACGCCGCACCGGCAGGCGCGCCGCGACCGCCGTCGCGGCCGTCCCTGCTGGCGCGCCTGCTCGACTGGCTCGGTCTCCGTCCGCGCGCCTGACGCACGGCTACCCTGCACCGATGCGCATCCTCGTCACGGGTGGCGCGGGCTACGTCGGCTCGGTGTCCGTGGAGCATCTCGCGGGCGCGGGGCACGAAATCGTGGTGCTCGACACCTACGCCACCGCGCGTCCCGGCGCGAATCTCGCGGGAGCGACGGTCGTCCACGGCACCTACACCGACCGCGAGGGCGTCGCCGCCCTGCTCCGCGACGAGCGCGTCGACGCCGTCCTCCACTGCGGGGCTCGCTCCCTCGTCGGCGAGTCGATCCGCGACCCGGCGCTGTACTTCCGCGAGAACGTCGCCGGCGGGATCGCCCTCCTCGAGGCGATGCGCGACGCCGAGGTCAGCCGCCTCGTGATCTCGTCGACCGCGGCAGTCTACGGCGTCCCCGACACGACGCCCATCGCCGAGGATGCGCCGCTCCGGCCGATCAACCCCTATGGCGAGTCGAAGCGCAGCCTCGAGGCCGCAGCCGGCTGGTTCGCCGCCGCCTACGGCCTGCGCGCCGTCTCACTTCGCTACTTCAACGTGGCCGGCGCCAGCGCGACGAACGGCGAGCGGCACGACCCGGAGACCCACCTGATCCCGAACGCGCTGCGCGCCGTCACAGGGGGTCCGCCCCTGACCCTGTTCGGGACGGACTACCCGACGGCCGACGGGACGCCGCTCCGCGACTACGTCCACGTCGTGGACCTGGCCGAAGCGCACCGGCTGGCGCTCGAAGCGACGGCGCCGGGCGATCCGCGCACGTCCCGCTTCTTCGCGTGCAACGTTGGCGGCGGCGTCGGCTTCAGCGTGCGCGAGGTCGTGGCCGCCACTGAGCGGGTCGTGGGCAGGCCAATTCCCCACGTCACCGGCGAGCGCCGTGAAGGGGACCCGCCGACGCTCGTCGCCGACATCGCGCGGGCGCGCGACATCCTGCGCTGGGAACCGGAGCGGTCCAGCCTCGAGGAAATGATCGGGTCGGCCTCGAAGTGGTGGTCGGCTCGCTCCGTATCGCCCGGCGAGTGAGCTAGCGCGGCTCGAGCGGCGCCGTCATGGGAGCGAGGCGCTCAGGCGGGGCGTGGATGGCGACGTCGAGGTCGCCCGAACCCTGCCAGCGGTCCGAGACCGGGCGCAGGATCCAGGCGCCGAGCAGCATCGTGCCGAGCAGCGTCACCACCGCGAGCTGATAGGCGCCCACGCCCAGCGAATCGAAGAAGAGCAGCAGCGTCACCCCGTACAGGAGCTGCCCGACAACCTGCGAGCCTTTGCCCACGAGCCCGTACAGGCCGAAGAACTCGCCGACGCGCTCCGGCGGCGAGAGCCGAACCATCAGCACGCGATCGGCCACCTGCACGCCGCCGAGCCCGCTGCCGAGGATCGCCCCGGCGATGAGGAACAGCGCGAGCCCAAGCGGGCCCGAGACGCTCAGCGAGATCGCGCCGAGGACCAATCCCACCGCCCACGACGACAGCACGATCATCAGCGTCCGGCGCGGTCCGAGGCGATCGACCAGGACGCCCCAGCCGAAGCTGGCCAGGATCGCAGCCACGGTCAGGCTGAGGAGCACGATCAACGCCTGCGAGTCGGTCAGGCCCTTCGCCCGGGTTGTGACCACGCTCATCACGACGATGATCGTGTTCACGGCGTCGGAATAGAAGAACCGCCCGACCAGGAACCGCAAGAGCCCGGGCACCTCTCGAGCATGCTCGACGCTCGTCCGGAGCTGCGCCAGCGAGCCGACCACGTCACCCCACGTGACGCGCCCGATCGGGCCGGACTCGCGGACGAAGACGAAGATCGGCACCGCAAACAGCGCGAACAGCACGCCCGCGACGAAGAACCGGTCCTCGACCTTCACGCCCAGCGCGAGCAGCACCACTCCGGCGAAGATCGTGCCGCCATAGCCGATGGCGACCCCGATGCCGGACAGCCGGCCGCGCGTCTCGGGCCGGCTCACCGTCCTGAGCGTTGAGTCGTAGTAGATCAATGCCGCCTGGTAGGCGAAGTTGGCGACGATGAACAGGAGCACCCCGACGAGCGGGCTGCTCCCGCCGATCAGGATCGTCGGCACGATGCACAGCGCCGTGAAGAACAGCAGGAACGGCAGCCGCCGGCCGCCGCGGTCACTGAGCGCGCCCAGGATGGGCGAGACGAGCGCATTGAGGCCGACGCTCACGACCACCGCGACGCTGAGCACGAAGTTCCCGTCGCGCTCGCCGAATCGCGAATCCGAGACGAGCCAGAGCCCGATCGCGCTGGACACGACCGCGAACGAGAAGATCGTGTTGGCGAAGTCGTACAGCGACCATGCCACGGCGACACGCGCCTTGCCCGACGCCGTCAGCCCACCGAGCCGCGCGAGCAAACCCATCCCTCGCCTCCGGCCCGGATCATGGCACCGCTAGGATGTCGCCGTGCGACAGCCCAGCCCGCCTCCGCCGGCGGCGTTCCGAGCCGAAACCGTCTCGTGGCGACCCATGGCGTTCGGGCACAAGGCGCCGCACAAGATCGATGACCCGCTGTGCGAGCCGCTGTGGGGCGGCCGGCGCGTGCTCATCGAGGTCACCGCAGGGCGAGTCGACATTCGCAGCACGGATGGGGCCGAGGTCGAGGGCTACGAGGTCCTGCGCGAGGCCATCGCCCAGGCCGCGTTCGCGGACGAGCTCCTCCTCGACGGATCGCTCCTGCCGGCGCCCCTTCGTGACACCGAGGGTGCGCGGGTGCGGGTCGGGATGGACTCGGTCAAGTCGCCCGGCGACCGGGTGAAGCACATCTTCATCGGTGAGAGCCCGCTCACCGGCAAGCGCGAGGCGCTCCAGCAGGCCGACGAGGCACGCACCCCGGCGCCCGGCAACGAGCCCGCCGCATTCGTCGCGACCGACCTGCTCTGGATCGATGGCCAGTCGCTCCTCGACGTCCCGCTTCTGGAACGGAAGCGCGTGCTCGAGTCCGCGCTCGACGAGCGCGAGCTCGTCCGTCGGACGATGGTCGTCCGGCCGCCGGTCGAGAGCTGGTTCGCGCAGTGGCGCGCCCTCGGCTTCGAGGAGGTCACGTTCAAGGGCGCGAACGGGCGCTACCGCCCGGGGACCGTCGCCGAGGACTGGACCGTCATCGTGATGCCACGGCGCTGATATCCCTTGGCGGCGTCGCTGCAGCGACGTTGCAAGGCAGTCGCGGATCGGGCAGCCCTGATCTCAGCGCAACGGTGGTACGGTGGGCTCGATGCCCCAGCCCGTGCTGACGCCGGCCATCCGAGAAGAGATCGCCCGACTGGAACGGGCTGACATCATGGTCGGGATCCCGAGCTTCAAGAACGCGGCGACGATCGGCTACGTCGTCCGAGCTGCGCAGGCCGGCCTGGTCCAGTTCTTCCCCGACCTGCGCCCTGTCGTCGTCAACTCGGACGCCGGGTCGCCCGACGGCACCGGGCGTGTCGTCGTCGAGACCGAGCCGCCCGACTACGTCGAGCGGATCCTGCTCGTCCGGCCAACGAACAAGCTGTCCCGGGTCTCGCTCACGTATCCGGAGATCGACGGAACGGGCGGCAAGGGCGCCGCGTTGCGCACGATCTTCGAGATCGCGGCGGCACTCGAGGTCCAGGCCCTCGTCGTCGTCGACTCGGACCTCCGCTCGATCGGTCCGGAGTGGATCGAGCTCCTCGCCGGGCCGATCCTTAAGGGCGGCTACGACTACGTCGCGCCGCTGTACGCACGACACAAGCACGACGGCACGATCACCAACAACGTCACCTACCCCCTGACCCGGGCGCTGTACGGCCTGCGCATCCGGCAGCCGATCGGGGGTGACTTCGGCGTGTCGGGCGACCTCGTCCGCCATTACCTTTCGGAGGGGTATTGGACGCCAGAGGTCTCGAAGTTCGGCATCGACATCTGGATGACGACCCTCGCGCTCAACGGCGGCTTTGCCGTCTGCCAGGCGCGCCTCGGTGCGAAGGTCCATGACCCCAAGGACCCGGGGGCGGATCTCGGCCCGATGTTCCGGCAAGTGGTCACGACGATCCTGCGCCTCGCTGTCGCCAACGAGGAGCGGTGGGCCAAGGTCCGGGGCAGCCACGACGTTCCCGCCTATGGCTTCGAGCGAGTCGTCGACCCGCCACCCCTCGAGATCAACATCCTGCGCCTGCTGTCGGAGTTCCACGCAGGCGCCGCCGCCCTTGGCGGGACCTGGCGGGAGATGCTGACTGAGGGCACGGCGAATGGGGTGCTCGGCCTCGCCGAGCAAGCAGGCGGCGTCGCCGACGCCGTTCGATCCGCGCTGGACCTCGACGCGCCCGGCGCCGGACCGGCCAGTACCGCATCCATGGCAGCGGTCGCGACCGGGTTCAGCTTCCCCGACGCGCTGTGGGCGCGAGTCGTGTACGACCTCGTCATCACGGCTCGCGACCAGCCGGACCGCCTGGATGGGTTCGTCGCCGCGCTCGTCCCGGTCTACTTCGGACGTGTGGCGAGCGCCGTGATCGAGAATCGCGACCTGACGACGGACCGGGCCGAGGACAGCGTCGAGCGCCAGGCACGCGAGTTCGAGCGCCTCAAGCCATACCTGGTCGAGCACTGGAACGCGGCCGCGGTCGCAGGATGATCCCGCACCCGCTGCCGGTCCGGATCGTCATCCCGGTCGCGAACCCGTCGACCGCGGAGGAGCTCATTCGGCTGGGCGCGGACCTGCTCGACCCGCACGGCGGCGAGCTGACCGCGCTGGGCATCGTCGAGGTGCCCGAAGGAATGCCCCTGTCCGAGGGCGCCACGCGCGCGCGTCACGCCCGGCGCCTGCTCCAGCGCGTCCTCGACTTCGTGCCCGAGGGCACCCGCATCCACCCGATCGTGCGCATCGGGCGGCACGCCGCCGAGGGCATCGTCGAGGTCGCCGCCGAGCTCGAGGCGGACCTCATCGTCTTCGGTTGGGGCGGCAAGACCCCGGCCGCCCGCGAAGGCATGACCTCGCCGTTCTCGGCGACGATCGACGAGGTCCTGCGCGAGTCACCGTGCGACATCGCGGTGGTCAAGCAGCGCGGTGTGCGCGACCTGAAACGGGTCGTGGTCCCGGTCCGTGGCGGCCCCCACGCCGAGCTGGCACTGCACGTCGCCGGCGCGATCGCCCAGCGCCACGACGCGACCCTCGCTGCCCTCCACATCGTGCCGCCCGGGATCACCCTCGCGGTCCGCGCCCAGGCGGAGCGCGCGCTGACCGCGTTCGTGCGGCAGCACACCGAGGGCAAAGTCGACACGCTGGTGCGGGAGGCCTCGAACGTGCGCGCGGCAATCCTGCGCGAGGCGGACCACTCGGACATCGTGGTCATGGGCGCGGCCGCGCCGACCGTCACCGACGGCACGACCCACCTGTTCGGGGCGATGCCCGAGGCCATCGCCACCCGCTCGCAGACCACGGTCGTCGTGGTCAAGACGCGCGAGTCCATCGGGCGCCAGACCTTCGAGCAGCTCGCGACCCGCGCCGAGTCGCTCGTGGCCGCGGATCGCGCAGCGGAGGAATCGCGCGCCGTGCCGGCTCGGGTCGAGCGCTGGTTCGGCGAGTCGAACTTCCACCACGCCGAGTTCGCCGACCTGCGCCGGCTGACGCAGCTCAAGGAGAAGCAGGGGCTCACCGTCAGCCTCGTCCTGCCGACGCTCAACGAGGAGGAGACGATCGGCCCGATCGTGCGCCGTGCGATCCGGGAGATGGTCGGGCGGGTGCCGCTGCTCGACGAGGTCGTCGTCGTCGACTCTGCCTCGACCGACCGGACACGCGAGATCGCCGAGGCCGAGGGCGCCCGGGTGATCCAGCACCCCGACGTGCTGAGCCGCTACGGCAGCTTCCGGGGCAAGGGCGAGGCACTGTGGAAGTCGCTCTACGAGACCTCCGGCGACCTCGTCGTGTGGGCGGACACTGACGTGCGCAACTGGCACCCCCGGATGGTCTACGGCACGCTCGGCCCGCTGCTCCACGAGCCGCGGCTGCAATATGTCAAGGGCTACTACCAGCGCCCGATCGTGCAGGGCGGTGTCCTTCGCGAGGGCGGCGGCGGCCGGGTCACCGAGCTGGTCGCGCGGCCGCTGGTGAACCTCTTCTTCCCGGAGCTGTCCGGCTTCATCCAGCCGCTGTCCGGCGAGTACGCCGGGCGGCGGAGCCTGCTCGAGCAGATCCCGTTCTTCACCGGCTACGCGGTCGAGATCGGGCACCTGATCGACGTCTCCGAGCGGTCCGGGCTCGACGGCCTCGGTCAAGTCGACCTCGAGCGGCGGGTGCATCGCAACCAGGAGCTCGAGGGCCTGTCGCGCATGTCGTTCGTGATCCTGCAGGCGGTCATGAAGCGGCTCGAGGAACGGCGCAAGGCGCGGCTGTTCGCCGAGCTCGGCTCGACGATGAAGCTGCCGCGGTCCGGCCGCGGCCGGCTCTCGCTCGAGGTGATCGAGCTCGCGGACATGGAGCGGCCGCCGATGGTTCGCATCCCGGAGTACGTCGAGCGCCGGCAGGGGCTGCTCAGCGAGACGCTGGTCGGCTGACGCTTGCGGGTCGTCATCGCCCCGGATTCCTTCAAGGGCTCGCTGACCTCGGTCGAGGTCGCGTCGGCACTGGCTCGTGGCTGGCTCGAATATCGACCTGGCGACGACGTCCAGCTCGCGCCTCTCGCCGACGGCGGCGAGGGAACGCTCGTCGCCATCGCCGCCGCGGGCGGCTGGGACTGGCGCACCTCCGACGCGTCCGACCCGATCGGCCGGCCCGTGTCCGTGCGCTGGCTGCGCTCGTCCGACGGCCGGCGGGCGGTCGTCGAGCTCGCCGAGGCGTCCGGGCTGTCGCGCCTCGCGGCCCGGGAGCGGGATCCGATGGGGGCGACGACGCGGGGCACCGGAGAGGTCCTCCGAGCCGTGCTGGACGACGGGATCCGGGCGATCACGCTCGGCATCGGTGGCAGTGCCACGACGGACGGCGGTGCGGGCATCCTGCAGGCGCTGGGGGCCGCGATTGACGGCGCGAACGTCGATCTCACGGGACTCGACGGCCGGCTCGCCGACGTCGACCTGCGCATCGCCTGCGACGTGACCAATCCGCTCCTCGGGCCGCGTGGCGCGGCGGCGACCTACGGACCGCAAAAGGGCGCGTCCGCGGCACAGGTCGCGGAGCTGGACGCCGCGCTGGAGCGCTACGCCAACGCGATGCTCGCAGCGACCGGCCGCGACGAGCGGGACACGCCCGGAGCCGGCGCCGCCGGCGGCACGTCGTTCGGTCTGCTGTCGATCGGTGCCCGATTCCACTCGATCGGGCTCGTGCCGGGCGTCGAGGTCGTGATGGACGAGACCGCCCTGCGCGACAAGGTCGCCGGCGCCGGCCTCGTGCTCACGGGCGAAGGCCGCATCGACGCACAGACGGCCTTTGGCAAGACCGCGCTGGGCGTCGCGAAGCTGGCGCGCGAGGCCGGCGTTGCCTGCATTGCGGTTGGCGGCGGGGTCGAGCCGGAGGGCGAGGCGGCTCTCTGGAACGTCGGCGCGATTGCGGTCGGCGTCAGCGAGGCGCCGACCAGCCTCGAGGCTGCCATCGCGGCGGGAACAGCGCCGCTCGAGCGGTGTGGTCGTCGTCTCGCTCGATTGGTCTCGGCAGGTCGTACCCTCGGCGAGTGACGCTCGCCCGAAGGCCGGCCACGCGCAAGAAGGTCGTCAAGCGCCGCGCTCGGCGCAAGCCGAACCCGTACGTCGCCTGGCGCAAGCGCCTCGATCGGACACGCCCCGGCCTCATCGGCTTCACGCGCGATAGCCTGCGAACGCTCTATGGCCCGCAGGCATGGGTGCGCCGCTGGGACCCGACGAGCGAGCTGGTCATGACGATCCTCACCCAGAACAGCGCCGACGTGAACGCGGAGCACGCGTTCGAAGCGCTCCGGAGGGCATACCCGTCGAACCTCCCGCCGGAGCGGCACGTCCCGGGTCCGGGCTGGGGCGGCGTCGGGTTGCCCGATGGCGTGCCGCCCGACTGGGCGCAGGTCGACGCCGCGCCCGTCCCCGAGCTCGTCGAGGTGATCCGGCCCGGCGGCCTGCCCAACCAGAAGGCGAAGGGCATCAAGGCCGCCCTGCGCGCGATCCACGAGGCCCGCGGCGACTACTCGCTCGAGTTCCTCGGCGAGATGTCGACCCTCGACGCACGCAACTGGCTGACCGGCATCAACGGCGTCGGCGTGAAGACCGCGTCCGTGGTCCTGCTCTTCTCGTTCGGGCTGCCGCTCATGCCCGTCGACCGGCACGTCGAGCGAGTTGCGCGCCGCGTCGGCCTGCTCCCGCCGAAGGCCAACGCCGAGGAGGCCCACGACTACTTCCTGGCCATGCTCGAGCCCGACGAGATGCACGAGGCCCACGTCAACCTGATCCGGCACGGCCGCCTCGTCTGCCACGCTCGCCGGCCCGACCACGACCGCTGCCCGCTGCGCGACCGCTGCCGCTTCGTGGATCCCAAGGCCCCCTGAGGCTCGATTCGGCGCTGGTATCCTCCGGCCATGCTCGCGGGCGGGTGGCGAAGCGGCGGGGCGGCGCCACGGATCCTGATCGTCGACGATGATCCCAACCTGCTCGTGCTGCTGGCCGACCAGCTGCGCAACGACGGCTTCGAGATCCAGACGGCGCGTGATGGCGAGGAGGCGCTGCGCCGGCTCGATGGCGGCTGGCCCGACCTGCTGATCGTCGACATGATGATGGCCCGCATGGACGGGCTGACCCTCGCTCGCGAGATCAAGGCCCGGGCCGACCTCCCGATCATCGTCCTCTCGGCGATCGACACCGCCGACTCGAAGGCCGACCTGCTCGAGGAGGTCGCCGAGGACTACGTCACCAAGCCGTACCACTACCCGGAGCTCCGCGCCCGCATCGCCCGGGTGATGCGCCGCCTTGGCGACAAGGTGCCCCGGCGCGAGCTCGTCCTCGGGCCGCAGCTCACGCTCGATCTCCGCCGCCGGTCCGCGACGGTTCGCGGCGAAGGCGTCGCCCTGACCCCGACCGAGTCGCGCCTGCTGTATGCGCTGGCGGCGAACCTCGGCAAGACGGTCAGCACCGAGATCCTGCTCGACCGCGGGTGGGGGGACACCGACGATGCGGACCCGTCGTACGTGTGGGTGACGATGCGCCGGTTGCGCCAGAAGATCGAACCCAACCCGGACCATCCGGTCCACCTCGTGACGGTCCGTGGCGTCGGCTATCGCCTGGTCTCGCACGGCACCGACGCGTGAGCGACGCCGGGAGGCGGCCGATCGGCCTTCCGGCCTCGGCCGGGACGCGCCCCGAGCCACAGCGGATCGGGCCGTCGATGTCGTTCCGGGCGAGGCTGACACTGGGCGTTGTCATCGGCGCGGTGCTGCCCCTCACCGGCTTCGGCCTCGTGCTGGTCGGGACCGAGGTCGCGCGCACGGGCGTGCTCGATTCGACGCTGGTCAGGATCGTGCTGTTCGTGCTCGCCGCGGCGATCATCATCGCGGTCCTGTTCGCGTACGCCCTCGCCAACAACCTGACCGCTCCGCTCAGGGCAGTCTCACGCGCGGTCGAGCGCGCCTCGGCGGGCGACCTCTCGGTCCGCGTGGAGGTCGCGGGCGAGGACGAGCTGGCACGCCTCGTGGAGAGCCACAACCGGCTCGCGGCGGCGCTGGAGCGACGCAACGCGGAGCTGGGCCGAATCCTCCTCGCGATCGGCGAGACATCGCCCCGCGATGGGCTGGAGCGACTGGTCGCGCAGGCGACTCGGAGCGCGCGCTCGGCGTTCGGCATGATCGACGCCCGCATCGAGCTCATTGACCCGACGATGGTGCCCGTCGAGGAGGACATCCCCGGCGAGTCGCGCCCGGTCCGGGCCGTCCTCGCCCTGCCCGACGAGCGCGTCGGGGTCCTCGTCGGCCACCTCCCGGCGACCCGCGGCTGGGACGCAGCGGACCAGGACCTGCTCGAGCTCTACGCCAGCGAGGTCGCCGTCGCGATTCGGAACGAGGAGCTGTTCGACCAGGTCGAGCGCCAGCGGCAGCGGCTGGTCGAGCTGGACCAGGCGAAGGACGAGTTCCTGCGCGGCATCAGCCACAACCTGCAGACGCCGCTCACGAGCATCCGGGCCTACGCGGAGCAGATCGGGACCGAGCAACCGGATGCGCGCCTGTCGATCATCGTCGAGCAGGCCGACCGGCTGTACCGCATCGTCCGCCAGCTCGTCGCGACGTCGCGGCTCGAGTCGGGCACGTTGCGGCCCGCGAAGGAGGTGCTCGGGCTTGCGCCCCGCGTCCGCCGCGCGTGGGATGCGCTGGGCGCGAGCGGCGTGTCGTTCGAGCTCGAGGACGACGCTGCGGGTTGGCTCGCGATCGCGGATCCCGACCAGCTCGACCAGGTCCTTTGGGCGCTGCTCGACAACGCCGTTCGGTATGGCGGGGGAACGCCGATTCGCGCCCATGTGGCGCCTCGCCCGGACGCCGAGCAGCTCGCCGTGACCATCGTCGACTCGGGCCCCGGGGTCCGGCGCGAGGACCGCGACCGGATCTTCGAGCGCTACGAGCGGGGCGCCGCGGGCGCCAGCGCGGAGGGCACCGGCCTCGGCCTGTACGTCTCGCGCTCGCTGTGCGTGGCGATGGGCGGCGACCTCATGCTCGAGCCGCCGCTCGACGGCCGCGGCGCCGCGTTCACCGTCCTCCTCCCGGGCGAGCCGCCGGCCACGGATCTGGCGTAGTTCAGAGGGGGCAGTACCAAGGGCTGTTGCGGGTCCGAACCAATGGCAAGGTGACGGGAAAGGTCGCCTGCGAAGACTGAGTGGTCGATGCCGACCACCTTGACGACACGCACCGGTCGCGCGCGTGCGCGAAACGGTGCTGCGCACGATCCACGCAACGGCGGGCTCGGACAGAGCGTCGCCGAGTTCGCCATGACCGTCCCGTTGACCCTGGTCATGGTCCTGTTCGGGCTGGACTTCGGGCGTGTCTTCCTCGGCTGGGTGGCGCTCAACAACGCCGCCCGCGAGGCCGCCAACTACGCCGCCATGAACCCGGACGCATGGACGCTGCCATACAACCTCGCGGTCCAGGCCGAATACAGCCGCCTCGTCACCACCGAGGCGTCGAACATCAACTGCAACATGGCGACACCGGTCCCCGACCCGCTCTTCGGCAGCGGCACGAGCATCGGCGCCCCCGCCGAGGTCCGGCTCACGTGCGCATTCAACCTGATCACGCCGTTCATCGGCGCGCTCGTGGGCAATCCGATCCCGGTCAGCGCGTCCTCGGCATTCCCGGTTCGATCGGGGCTGATCGAGGGCATCCCGACCGAGACCGAATCGCCCTCACCGTCGCCCACCCCCACGCCCGCGCCGACGCCGACGCCGACCCCCACGCCGACGCCGACCCCCGGCCCGACACCCGCGCCCACCCCGACCGCGGCGCCGACACCGACGCCCACGCGAACGCCGTCACCGACGCCCGCGATGTGCACGGTGATCAGCCTGCTGAACGTCCAGACGAACAAGGCGCAGGCCAACTGGAACGGGGCGGGCTTCGGCGGCTCGGTCATCTTCTCGCCGCTCGTCCCGCCGAACTACAGGATCCAGTGGCAGAGCCTCACCGTGGGCATCTCGGTGGTGTGCTCGAGCGGAATCACCGTCCGGAGCAACGCGCCGTGACGGGTCGCCGCGGCGGCGGCCAACGACGCGCGGGCGGCCAGGGCCTGGTCGAGTTCGCGCTGGTCCTGCCGATCATCGTCCTGCTCATCGCCGGGTTCATCGAGATCGGCCGCGCCGTCTTCGCCTACAACACGATCGCGAATGCGGCGAGGCAGGGCGCGCGCGTCGCGGCGGTCAACCAGCTCCCCGACGTCACCGACTGCGACGAGTCCCGCCCGATCGAGGACCCATACGAGCCGCACTGGTCGATCCGCGGCTGCGTCATCGCCGCGGCCGGCGCCCTGGGGGTCACGACAGCCAACGTGAGCGTGTCCTACGCGGCGCCACCGAGCACGTCGCTGAGCTGCTCGCCGACCGTCCATGTCGGTTGCATCGCGGCGATCACCGTGACCTACAACTACACGGTCTCGACGCCGTTCGTGAGCATGCTCATCGGCCCGATCGCGATGACCCAGACGTCGGAGATGCCGATCGAGCGGGTCTTCCCATGACGAGGTCCTCCGAACCCTCACTCGGAGCACGCCGGCGCGAGACCGGCCAGGCGATCGTGGTCATGGTCGTGGCGATCCTGCTCGCCCTCGCGATGGTCGGCACGATCGTGGACGGGGGCAACGTTCTGGCCCAGCAGCGCGTCGCCCAGAACGGGTCGGACGCCACGGCCGAGGCCGGCGCCGTGATCCTCGCCGAGCGACTGGCCGGGGCCGCGACACCATCAGGAGGTTGGGACCTCAACATCGCCGCCCGCCTCGCGCAGACGGCGACCGCCAACAACATCACGGTCGAGGCCGCGTACTACACCGACATCTGTGGCATCCCGCTGCAGCTCGACGGCTCTGGCGCCATCAACCTCGACCGGACCGAGAACCTGGCCGCCGCATTGCAGGTGGGCAATGGCACGCACGTGCTGCCCGGCGGCACGGCCACCGCGCCCGACTGTCCCAACCGCCTCGTCGGCCCGGTCGCCGGCGTGCTCGTGGTCGCGCGCAAGGACGTCGGCACGTACATCGCCGGCGCGATCGGGATCCGGAGCTTCCGGGTCAACACCCGCGCCACGGCCGTCGCGGGCTATCTCCAGGGCTACTGTGACGCGACCGAGGGCCACTACTGCGCGCTCATCCCGCTGGCGATGCCGGTCAACCAGATGCTGTGCGACGGCAGCAACAAGCCGATCGACACCGGCGATCCGTGGAAGTTCAACGTCGTCTACCGAGTGCCCCTGTGCGGCAGCCAGCCAGGCAACGTCGGCTGGCTCGACTGGGACCCGCCGGGTGGCGGCGCCGGCGAGGTCGTCTGCTCCGTCCTCACGCCGGACAATCCGGCGATCGACCTGCCGTCGTGGCAGTACGTGACCGCGGCCGGTAACCCGAACGGCGGTGGTGGGCCCTGCGGCATGAACATCGAGGACGCCATCCGCACGTACGAAGGCATGACCGTCCTCGTGCCCATGTTCGACCTGACCTGCAACCCGAAGAACAACGCCGATCCGGACAGCTCCCAGCCGGCCGTGATTACAGAGCCAAACTACGGCTGCCCGGCCGGTGACCTCGGCGGGAACGGCACAAATCAGTGGTACCGGATGCCGAGCTTCGCCTTCTTCGAGCTGTGCGGTCCCACCGTGGCCGGCTGCAACAACCTGCATGGCGCGTACATCCAGGGCAACAACAGCGCCGAGTGCGACACCGGCAGCGGGGCAACCTCCTGCCTCGTCGGCCGGTACCTGCACATCATGGCCACGGGCACCGTTGGCGCTGGAGTGGGCTCCGGCACGGGCAGCAAGGCGATCGGCGTCCAACTCATCAAGTAGGCCAGGGCGGAGCGACGGGACCCGCCGAACGCGGTCCTACGCCGGCAGGTCGGATGGCACCTCGTCGCCGGATTCGCTCTCCAGCGTGAGCCCGCCGGTGGCATCGACCTCGAACGTCCAGACGTGCCGCTCGATGCAGCCCGAGGGGCAATCGCCCCAGCCGATCGTGAGCTTGATCCGGTAGCCGCCGGCCGCGAGCGGCTCCGCCTCCCACCATTTCGAGGCGCCGATGAAGCCCGGCGCGAGCTTGATCGCGCCGGCGAAGCGCGGATCGGTGGCGATGACCAGTGCCGCCGCGTCCTCCGGTGAGGCGACGGGCGCCGCGATCGGGGTCGGGGTTGGTCGTGGCGTCGGCGCAGGGGTCGGTGGCGGTGCACCCGCGGCATTGCACGCGGCGAGGACGACGAGCAGCAGCGGGATCAGCGCGTGTCGCATCTCGGCTGGGACGGTCGATGCGGTGCGCGGGTTCCGAAGCCGGTCGCGTACCCTCCGCGCATGCCCACCCGCGCCGACGCCTGGCAGCTCCTGTGCGACTGGACCAAGACCGAGGCGCTGCGCCGCCACGGCCTGGCCGTCGAGGCTGCGGTCGCCTGGTACGGCGAGCATCGGTTCGGGATCGCGGGTGACGAGCTCGAGATCTGGCGCTCTGCCGGGCTGCTGCATGACTTCGACTATGAACGGTTTCCCGAGACGCATCCATTGCGTGGCGCCGAAGAGCTGCGACGACTCGGTTACCGCAACGACGTCGTCGAGGCCATCCTCGGCCACGGCGACCACACCGGGGTGGCTCGGAC
>VBGT01000006.1:34707-52281 GCA_005889475.1 Chloroflexota bacterium
GGACGAGCCTGCTTGCCAAGACCGTCTACGCCTGCGACGAGATGACCGGCTTCGTCATCGCCGTCACCTACGTGCGGCCGAACCGCAGCCTCGACGAGGTCGAGGTGAGCTCGGTGGTCAAGAAGATGAAGGACAAGGGCTTCGCCCGGCAAGTTCCCCGCGACCAGCTCGAGAAGGGAGCGGTCGAGCTGGGCGTGCCCTTCGACGAGCACGTCATGAACGTGGTCGAGGGCCTCAAGACGATCCGAGGCGAGCTCGGCCTATAGGTGGAGCGCCGGACGTCGGCCTCAGGCCGAGGTTCGAATCCCGGACAGCCGCTCGGCCGCGGCACGCAACGTGGCGAGCTGCTTCGGGAACGCGAACCGCAGCTTGGTTCGACCGAGATCAGGATGGGCGTAGAACGACGACCCAGGCACGGCCGCGACGCCCGGGTCGAGGATCAACCGCTGCGCGAAGGCGACGTCGCCGAGGTCGGTCAGGCCGCTGATGTCGGTCATCACGTAATACGCGCCCGCGGGCTGCCATACCCGGAATCCCGCCTGTTCGAGGGCGGGAACCAGGGTGTCGCGCCGCTCGCGATACCCGGCGAGCAGGCTGTCGTAGTAGCCGGCCGGCAGTCCGAGCGCGAGCGCTGCGGCGGCCTGCAGGGGCGCGGCTGCCCCGACGGTCAGGAAGTCGTGCACCTTGCGGATCCCGGCGGTCAACGGCGGCGGCGCGATGACCCAGCCGACGCGCCAGCCGGTCACCGAGTACGTCTTGGACACCGAGTTGACCGCGACGGTCCGCTCGCGCATGCCGGGCAGCGTGGCCATCGGGATGTGCTCGCCCTCGTAGACCAGGTGCTCGTAGATCTCGTCGGTGAAGACGATGAGATCGAACTCTCGGGCGACCGCGGCGATCTGCTCGAGCTCGCGTCGCGTGAACACCTTGCCGGTCGGGTTGTGCGGCGAGTTCAGGACGATCGCCCGGGAGCGCGGTGACACGGCAGCGCGCAGCTCGTCGGGGTCGAACGACCAGTCCGGCGGCTCGAGTGCCACGTAACGGGGCGTTGCGCCGGTGAGGATCGCGTCGGGCCCGTAGTTCTCGTAGAACGGCTCGAAGACGATGACCTCGTCGCCCGGATCGAGGATCGCGAGCATCGCCGCGATCATCCCCTCGGTGGCGCCGCAGGTGACGGTGATCTCGGTCTCCGGATCGGGCTCCCAGCCCGGGTACGTCCTGGCCGTCTTGGCCGCGATCGAGTCGCGCAGCGGCTTCGCACCCCACGTGATCGCGTACTGGTTGACGTCCGCGAAGATCGCGTCCGCCGCCGCCTGCTTCAGCTCGTCGGGCGCGGGGAAGTCGGGGAAGCCCTGGGCGAGGCTGACCGCCCCGCGGGCCATGGCGAGCCGGTTCATCTCCCGGATGACCGATTCGGTGAACCGCTCTGCCTTCGCGCTGATCCGGGCGCTGCGCGCGGTCGCCGGAGCCTGTGGCATGCGTCCGAGTCTACGTGGCGGGGGCTGGCGGCAGCGGGCACGGGTGGCCTCGGCGCACCGCTCTGACAATTTCATGGTTCCCGAGCCCGCGCGATCGATCTATCGTTCGGCGCAATCGAAGGAGGGAGAGGGCCGTGCGGAGGCGATCGATCGCGCTCAGCCTTGCCGTGGCCTGCCTGTGCGCCCCTGCTTCGGTCGCGGCCGACGCCGACACCACGGCGCCTGTCGGCTCGATTTCCGTTGTGCATGACGACCGCGCGAGCGAGCTCATCCGGCTCGATGTCACGGCGACGGACGACCTCTCGGGCGTCGCGACCGTCGACGTCTCGGGCGACGGAATCACGTGGGCGTCCTACACGTACGCGCCCCAGGTCGACTGGTCGGTGTTCGACCCTGCGGCGGGTGGCGCACCCGGTCTGGGCAATCGGACGATCCGCATTCGTTGGACGGACGGCGTCGGAAACACTTCGGTTGCCGTCACCACGACCCTGTATCTGGGGAGCTCCGGCGCGCTGGAATACCCCGTGCCGCCCGTGACCGGCAAGCCCTTCACGATCCGACCCATCTACCCATCTGGCACATCGCTCGGGCCAGACGATCAGTGCAGCTGGGAGCTGGACTGGGGAAGCAAGTCGTCGCTCATTGAGTACAACCCCGACCAGACCTGGGGTTCGCTCTCTTTGAACGGCCCGACCCATCGCGGATTCTGCGGCGACTGGACCTTCACCCTCCCGTGGGTGCCCGTCCCGCAGTTCCTGATCCACTTCAGCTCGTTGGCTGGCGGGACCGGCGACGATGCGTGGGAGGTCGCGCCGCGGTTCTACCCGGCCGCGGGGTCCACCGACCGTCGCATTTACACATCGACAATCCCGCTGATCCAGATAGTCCCGGACGCGTACACGATGGTGGTCGGTCAGCCGATCACCTATCGCGCCTACCCGATCGGGGTTTCGCTCACAGCGAAGGACCACTGGGCGGTTCGAGACCCCAACATGGTTTCCTACAAGATGCAGTTGGGCGGCTCGAAGTTCACCTTCACGCCGAACAGGCCAGGCGCGTGGATCGTGTACTGGCAGAGCGGACTCGCATGGACTACCAACGACCTCAACTTCGGTGCAACGTACGACCCGAAGGCGCGATACCCAGACGTGTCCCGGCCGAATACCACAGCGCCGGTCCAGCGGATCGGGGCAGGGACTCTAGGGACGAGCATTCCTGTGACCTTGAGCTGGTCAGGCGCCGACAGGGGTTGGGGGATCGCGAAGTACCAGCTCCAGAGGAGCATCGACGGTAGGGCCTGGCAGGGCGTCTCCCTCCCGACCGCCAAGGCGACCTCGATCACACTGCAGCTTGCTCGAGGGCATCGCTACCAATTCCGCGTCCGAGCCGTCGATGCGTTCGGAAACGTGGGGTATTGGGACTACGGCGCGCATTTCATGCCACGGCTTCTGGGCGACGTGTCGCTGACCTACAGCTCAAACTGGTCGATCGAGTCCGATCCAACCACACTCAATGGTGCACTTCACGTGGCAGGTGTTGCGGGAGCCTGGGCCAGGCTCAGCGTGAAAGGTCGCGACATCGCTTGGGTCGCCGAGAAAGGCCCGGGCAAGGGCCGCGTGAAGGTCTACATCGATGGCCATCTTCGGACGACCGTCGACCTTGGCGCAGCTGCTGATATGGGCCGTCAGATCGTGTTCCATGCGCACTGGAGCATCACCGGCACGCACGCCATCAAGCTCGTGGTCGAAGGGACGGTCGGTCGACCCGAAGCGACTGTCGACGGGGTGGTCGTACTGCAATAGCCGGTCTTTGGGCCCTCGACGTCATGGGCTATCCTTCCCGGCGCGCCGACATCGCTCAGCGGTAGCGCAGCTGTTTCGTAAGTGTCCGCCGCGATGCGCAGTACCACCTTGTTTGGCGGGTGGATACAAACTCGCGCACGGTCTCCTCAAGCCGATCGAGGATTCGCCTCGGCGAGCCAGTCCTCGTAGCGCGACGTGAACAGCGCAGGAGCTCCGCCCGTCGCCAGGAAGACGATCGCTTTCGCCTCCATGGTGGCGGGCTTCAGGTTGATCAGTCCGGCCAGGGCCTTGCCCGAGTACACCGGGTCGAGCAGGAGACCTTCCGACTGAGCAGCGAGACGGATGGCCTCCCGACAGGCCGCTGTAGGCGCGCCGTACCCGTCGCCTACCTGATCGCGCAGGACGTGCGGCTGGCCGGTCGGGATCGGAAGGCCCTTGAGGACAGCCACGTCGATCGTTAACTGGCGGACTATTGATGCAGCGTCGGCGAACGCTCCTACGTCGATGCCCAGGACTCTCCCGTGACCCAGGCGAGCCGCGAGGCCGGCATGCGTGCCGCCGGAAGCCGTGGCCGTGATGACCAACACGTCGTCGTGGCCGAGGTCCGCGACGATCTCTTCGGCAGCGCCGACGTAGGCGCTGGCGCCAAGCGGGGACGATCCGCCGACAGGGATCAAATAGGGTTTGCGGTTGGCCGCCCGAAGTTCCTCGACGATGCGGTTCACGACTTCGTTGAGGTCGTCCATCGCGAGCGGTCCCACGAAACGGCGCTCAGCACCAAGAATCAGGTCGAGAAGCTGGTTGCCTTCAGTCTTCGCCGGCGCGTCCGAGTTGAACGCAAGTACGCAGCCGAGGCCGACACGGGCTGCCGCGGCCGCGGTCGTTCGAGCGTGATTGCTCTGTAGCCCGCCCGCGGTTACGAGCACGTCACTACCCGTCGCAAGTGCATCAGCGACGAGAAGCTCGAGCTTCCGCGCCTTGTTGCCACCGGTGGCGAGACCAGTGCAGTCGTCACGCTTCACCCACAGGCGACCCGGAGCAAGCCCGAGCTCTTGACCGAGTCGATCCGCGCGCTCCAGCGGCGTTGGAAGGTGGGCCAGCAAAGACGGCCCCAGGGCAGCGTCCACTAACCGGCTCGAGCTGACCACTCGGGTTTGGTGTCGCCGGCAAGGCTTTGAAGCGCTCGGAGCGGATCGGGTATCTCGACGCTGTGGGAGAACATCACAACAAGCCATACGGTCCGACGAGTTCCAGGAGGTCGATGGCCTTTTCATCGTGCGCCTCCTGTGGGCTCGTGCGAACGCTGCCTCAATGGGCCGACAGCCAATCAGCCAGCCCGCCACGAAGATAACGTGCCGTGCCTAACGTGCCATCTGGGGGCGCTCTGGCGGTGATTCTCGTCGTGGCCGTGCGCATGACAAGGCGCGGCACGACGTGGCACAGGGGGATCCGAGATGTCAGATGAATCGAAATCTGGGGGCGAAGACGTAACGGAGCCGTTTGATCAGGTCCTCATCCGCGTGCTGGCGGCGGCACAGCAATTTGTCCGGGGCAATTCGACGGGGATCAAGGAGCACTGGTCCCACGCCGACGACGTAAGCATCTTCGGCGGTGGCGGACGGCACGTGCGTGGCTGGCAGCTGGTTCGGCAAAGCCTTGAAGGGGGCGCCGGCCTATTCCGCGAAGGCCAGGTCAGCGGGCATGTCGAGGTTGACATCATCGCGCGGGGAACGAGCGGCGATCTGTCTTATACCGTCGCAATCGAGCAAGGAGAGGCACTGATGCGGGGGCACGAAGAGCCGGGACCGGTGATGTTGCGTGTCACACAAATCTACCGCCGGGAAGCGGGTACCTGGAAGATCATCCATCGGCACGCCGATGCCCTTACCGCCAGGGCATGACCACGGATTCGATTTTCTTGCGCAATAGCCCGCCAACCTGGCGCGCGGAGTTTCGAGTGCGGCGGTTGGCTGATCTCTGAAGTCATCGTCTATTCTTGGTCGGCGCCGACATAGCTCAGCGGTAGAGCAGCTGTTTCGTAAACAGCAGGTCCTCGGTTCAAATCCGAGTGTCGGCTCCAGCCTCTCTCCCCGTTCAAATCGCCGCTTCGGGCCGCGACTCTCGGTGCGGGCGATTGCCGCAACGCTGGAGACCTGCTAACTGAGCGAGTTCCGGCTCACCGCTCGCGCGGTCCAAAGGAACCTGGTGCATCGTGAATCCCGGTGCATCGTGTATCCCGCCTCGAGTCTCCCAGTCCTGCTGTCTTCCAGAGAGCCGTTCCTGCAAGGAGAAGCGGGCCCACCCTCGCGGCGAGATCGACTCGGGGACGCTGGACGCGTTGCTCGGCAAGGCCGACCAGGAGCTGAACCTGCGTCGTTCGCTGCGTCGCGAGGGCTCGCCCGCGACCCGGCGGCCCCGCCTCCGCCGACCGACGCCACACGACGACCCCGGCGTCGGGTACGGTGGCGGGGTGCGAACCGGACTGCTCCTTACCGGGCCGCGCTGACCTTCGGCACCACCGTCAGCGTGGCGACCCCTCCTGCCTGAGGGGCTTTTTCATGTCCGGACACAATCAGGCTGGACGCATCCGACGCCCAGCGAGAAAGCAGTTCGAGATGACCGACACCGCCCGACCCGACACGAGCAGCGACCGCGCGGGTGACAGCGACCCGGCCACGCCGTACCGCTACTCCGCGAGCCTGGCCGCCGACATCGAGTCGCGCTGGCAGGACCGCTGGGAGACCGAGCACACCTTCGAGGCACCCAACCCCTCCGGCCCGTTGGGCGACCCGGAGAAGGTAGCTGCGCGACCGAAGAAGTACGTCCTGGACATGTTCCCTTACCCGTCCGGGATCGGGCTGCACGTCGGGCACCCGCTGGGCTACATCGCGACCGATGTCTACGGCCGCTTCAAGCGGATGACCGGCCACAACGTGCTGCACGCGCTGGGCTACGACGCGTTCGGCCTGCCCGCTGAGCAGTACGCCGTGCAGACCGGCCAGCACCCGCGGGTCACGACCGAGGCCAACATCGTGAACATGCGACGCCAGCTACGGCGGCTGGGGCTGGCGCACGACCCGCGCCGCAGCGTGGCCACGACCGACGTGGCCTTCTACAAGTGGACGCAGTGGATCTTCTTGCAGGTCCACAACGCGTGGTACGACGACGAGGCGGGCCGGGCCCGGCACGTCGACGAGCTGGCGGCGGCCTTCGCCTCCGGCGAGCGGCCCCTGCCCGACGGCCTCGTGTGGAGCGACCTGGGCGCCCTGCAGCAACGTCGCATCGTCGACGGCCACCGGCTGGCCTACCTGACCGAGTCGCCGGTCAACTGGTGCCCCGGCCTGGGCACGGTGCTGTCCAACGAGGAGGTCACCGCCGACGGTCGCAGCGACCGCGGGAACTTCCCGGTCTTCAAGCGCAACCTGCTTCAGTGGAGCATGCGCATCACGTCCTACGCCGACCGGTTGCTGGCCGACCTGGACGGGCTGGACTGGCCCGAGCCGATCAAGCTAATGCAGCGCAACTGGATCGGTCGCTCCGACGGCGCACGGGTGTCGTTCCCGAGCCCAGCCGGGGCGATCGAGGTCTTCACCACCCGTCCCGACACGCTGTTCGGTGCGACCTTCATGGTGCTGGCACCCGAGCACCCGGTGGTCGACGCGCTGACCACCGGAGCCTGGCCCGAGGGGACGTCTGCGTCGTGGGCCAGCGGCGCCGCCACGCCGCGCGACGCCGTACAGGACTATCGCCGGACGGCCGAAGGCAAGACCGACCTGGAGCGGCAGACTGAGGGGCGTGACAAGACCGGCGTGTGGACCGGTGCCTACGCGACGAACCCGGTCAACGGCGAGCACATCCCGGTTTTCGTCGCCGACTACGTGCTGATGGGCTACGGCACCGGGGCGATCATGGCAGTGCCCGGCCGGGACCAGCGCGACTGGGAGTTCGCGATGAAGTTCGGGTTGCCGATCGTGCGCACGGTGGCGCCCCCGGAGGGTTGGACGGGGGAGGCCTTCACCGGTGCGGGTCCAGTCATCAACTCGGCCAACGACGAGATCTCGTTGGACGGGCTGGAGGTCGAGCAGGCCAAGACCCGCACCATCGACTGGTTGGAGGCAACAGGGCTGGGCACCCGCACGGTGACCTACAAGCTGCGGGACTGGTTGTTCAGCCGGCAGCGCTACTGGGGCGAGCCGTTCCCGATCGTGTACGACGAGGCCGGCAACCCGATCCCGCTGCCCGAGACGATGCTGCCGGTCGAGCTGCCCGAGGTCGACGACTACTCGCCGGAGACCTTCGCCGAGGACGACGTCACCAGCGAGCCGCTGCCCCCGCTGGCTCGGAAGACCGACTGGGTGGAGGTCACGCTGGACCTGGGCGACGGGCCCAAAGCCTACCGGCGTGAGACCAACACGATGCCCCAGTGGGCCGGGTCGTGCTGGTACGAGCTGCGCTACCTGGACCCCACCAACGAGGACACGTTCGTCGACTCCGACGTGGAGCGCTACTGGATGGGTCCCGCCTCCGAGGGTGACTCGGGGGGCGTCGACCTGTACGTCGGAGGTGCCGAGCACGCCGTATTGCACCTGCTGTACGCACGCTTCTGGCACAAGGTGCTGCACGACCTGGGTCACGTCTCGAGCACTGAGCCGTTCCATCGCCTGTTCAACCAGGGCTACATCCAGGCCTACGCGTACACCGACGACCGGGGCTCTTACGTCCCCGCCGACGAGGTGACCGAGAAGGTCGATGGCACCGGGACGACGTACTTCTTCAACGGCGAGCCGGTCAACCGCGAGTACGGGAAGATGGGCAAGAGCCTGAAGAACATGGTGACGCCCGACGACATATGCGACACCTATGGCGCCGACACCTTCCGCGTTTACGAGATGTCGATGGGTCCGCTGGACGCGTCGCGACCGTGGGAGACCCGCGCCGTGGTGGGCTCGCACCGCTTCCTGCAGCGCGTGTGGCGCAACATCGTCGACGAGGAGACGGGCGCGTCGCGGGTCACCGACGAGCCGGCCGACGAGACGACCCGCCGGCTGCTGCACCGCACCATCAAACGAGTCAGCACCGACATGGACGGCCTGCAATTCAATACCGCGATCGCCCGGTTGATCGAGCTGAACAACCACGTCGTCAAGTCGGGTACGACGCCGCGCGAGGTCGCCGAGCCGTTGGTGCTGATGTTGGCGCCGTTGGCACCGCACGTCGCCGAGGAGTTGTGGACCTGGCTGGGTCACGACGACACGTTGGCTTACGAGCCTTTCCCGGTGGCCGATCCCGCGCTGCTGGTCGAGGAGTCGGTCACCTGCGTCATCCAGGTGGGCGGCAAATTGCGCGACCGCATCGCGGTGCCGCCCTCGATCGGCGACGACGACCTGCAGGAACGGGCGTTGGCGTCCGAGGCCGTGCAGCGAGCGTTGGACGGTCGGGGCATCCGGACCGTCGTCGTCCGCGCGCCACGCCTCGTCAACGTCGTCCCTTCCTGATGCGGAGCGCACGATGCCGCTACCTCGCGCGCATCACCGGCGTCGCGATCGTCACCGACTCAACGTCCTACCTGCCCGCAGCGTTCGTCCGCCAGAGGAGCCATCCGTCGTCGGGCGCACCGAAGGCGCCTTCATTGGAAGCTGAGGTGGGAGCGGTACCCTAAGCGCGACCATCGCGTGCACCACGGAGGCCCGGAGGAGCAGAAGCCGCCAAAACGAAGACCTGCTAACTGGACGGGCTACGCTCGGCACGCCACGCTCATGCCACAACGCTTAGGCCGATCTACTTCGTAAACAGCAGGTCCTCGGTTCAAATCCGAGTGTCGGCTCCACTCCCGACGCCAGGTGCTACCGGCGGAGGAGTAACGAAGCCTGGCTTCGGTAGCCTGTCGGAGCTCAGGAGACCTCGACGTCGATCGACGTGTCGCGTCTGATCGTCGTCCAGCGACCACATCCCGCGACGTGGAACCAGCGCTCGGTCGTCAGTCCGTCGGGGTTGTCGAACATCCAGACCAGGTCGATGTCCTGTTCGTCCGGCTCCAGGATCGGGTCGGACTCGGCGCGGACCTCACCGCCGAAGACGAACTCCTCTACCGGCCGGCGACCACAATTCGGACACGTCAGCCAGAGCATCAACGCGTCCCCGCTGATCCATGGTCGGCCACGAGGTGGTCTCGAGCGAACCGGTCCAGGCGGAATGGCTCGATGAGGGCCGGCGCCCGGCCGGTCGCGATGAGCTCGGCCATCGCCTCACCACCGGCGGGAATCGCCTTGAAGCCCCACGTTCCCCAACCGGTCGTGACGAGGAAGCCGTCGACGCCGGTCTCGCCCATGATCGGCGAGAAGTCGGTCGAGATGTCGCAGATCCCGGCCCAGCTGCGCAGGATCCGTAGCTCGCGCAGGAACGGGAGCAGCTTGGTCATCTTGTACGCGTAGGCCCGCAGTGCGCTGAACGACGACTGGCGAGAGTAGGAGGGCTGCGCGTCGAACTCGGCACCGATGAGCATCTGGCCCCGCTCCGTTTGCGAGACGTAGCACACCAACTCAGTGCTGGCCACGATGGAGCCGAGCTCCTGCGCATAGTTGTTGGTGACGAACGCGTGGAGTGGATGCGTCCGGATCGGCAGCCGGACGCCGGCATGGGCGGCGAGGGCGGTCACCCGCCCGCCCACGGCCGACAGAACGACACCCGCGGCGATCGGTCCGCCCGGTGTCTGGACGCCCGCCACGCGATCCCCGGCGTGAACGAGACCGGTTACGGGGGTGTGCTGCAAGATGTCGACCCCGCGTTGCGAGGCACCTGCGGCATATCCCCACGCCACGCGATCGTGTCGGGCAGTCGCCCCGTCCAGGTGGTGTGAGGCGCCGAGGACCGGATAACGACCACCGCCGGCGAGGTCGATCTGCGGGACGACGTCTTTCAACTCGGCCGGGCTGATCATCACGGTCCGCGCGCCACAGGCAGTATTGACCAGGCAGCGGGCGCGCTCGGTCCGCATGGCGGTCTCGGTGTGGGCGGTCCAGACGATGCCTCTTGTCTGATGCAGGATCGCGGCTCCGATTTCCTGCTCCAGGTCGCGGTACATCTCGAGGGAGTGCTGGTAGAACCGGATCGCCTCGGGCAGACCGTAGTTGGCTCGGATGATGGTGGTGTTCCGGCCGGTGTTGCCTGAGACGATGTAGTCGGCTTCGAGAACGGCGACGTTCGTGAGCTGATGACGAGTCGCGAGATAGTAGGCGGTCGACAGGCCATGCCCGCCACCACCGACGATGACCACGTCGTATGACGAGCGTGGCCTGTCGGGCCAGCGGATGGGTGGCAGCGAGTCGACCGGCACGCTCATCGCAGGCGAGCGCGCAGCTCTTCGGCGAATGGTGCGGCGGTCAGCAGGAGCGAGGTGCCGTCGTGTGCCAGCCACAACTTCGCCGCGACTCCGGCGATGAGGCCCTGGGCGAGGATCGGTCGCCTGATCGGCAGCGGCCATTCGATGCGCGAAACGACCAGACGGTCGAGCTCGTCGAGCGACAGCCAGGCGCCGACATAGCCGGTCTCATCCTCGACGATCGCGTGTTCGTCGTCGACGTCGACGCTCCGCGCTCCAACGGCGAAGACGTCGTCCGGCGCAAAGCGCAGGACAGCCACCTCGCCGGAGCCCTCCCAGCGGGCCGCATCCAGCGCCGAGGCGTCGGCAATCACGCGGAGGCCGCGCAGCCGATCAAGCGCGAGCACGATGGCCCTCCGGGTCGTAGAACGGGGTCGAGGCGACAAGCGCCTCGCGTCCCTCTATCTCGACGCGGTCGACGAACGGCGTTCGCTTCTGCCATCCGAGCAGCACGACCTTGCCGAGGATTGGTGAACTCCAGCTGCCCGTCACGTGCCCAACGATCTCGCCACCCGTCCAGATCGGCGAGCCTTCCACGGGGGCTGGGCCGGACATCGTGAAGCCGCGGAGCCGGCGCTCGTCGGGCAGCTTGGATGTTCGCTCCAACGACGTCCGGCCGACGAACCAGGCTTTGTCCATCCTGACCGCCCAGTCCATGCCGAGCCGACGCGGCGTGGAGTCGAGCTCGGTGTCCATGCCGATGATCACGTGGCCCTTCTCGAGGCGGAGGCCCTGAAGTGCCTCGAGACCATGCGGCCGGATGCCCATCCCCTTGCCCAGCTCGAGGAGCCCGCGCCACAGCTCGACCGCCCTGTCGACGGGATGGTGGAGCTCGAACGACGCCTCGCCGGTGAAGGACAGGCGCATGACGTGACACGGGACACCGGCAACGTCCGCGCGCAGGTGTCCGAGGAAGCGGGGTGGGTCGCTCAGACCCGCGCGGCGCAGCAGGGACGCCGCGAGCGGCCCGGTGACGTTGATCGCGGCGAGGGACATCGTCCGGTCGAGCATGTGGACACGGAGGCCCCAGCGGTCGATCCAGTCGCGCACCCACATCTCCGCATTGGCCGCACCGCTCGAGGTGAAGGTGAGGACGAATCGGGTCTCACCCTCGCGGAGGATCATGCCGTCGTCCATCACGTGGCCGCGCTCATTCAGGAGCAACGCGTAGCGTGAACGGCCCACCTTGATGTCTGCGACACGGCAGGGGTACAGACGCTCGAGCGCCTCGACGACGTCCGGACCGGAGACCACGAGCTTGCCGAGCGTGCTGACGTCTCCCAGCGATACGGCCTCGCGGACGGCCCAATATTCGGCTACGGGATCACCGTACCGCCAAGGGCGCCACCAGCTGCCGAAACGATCCATTCGGGCACCCAGGGCAAGGTGCTCATCGTGGAGCGGCGTGCGGCGGAACGCGTCGACGTACGTGTCCGCGGCGGCTTCGGCAAGGGTGATCTGACGTGCGGCCGGACGGGCGGTGAACGGCGCCGGCGACTCGCCTGTCCGCGCCGCGATCCAGGATCGAACGTGGGGCAGGCAGGCACCTCCCTGGCAGGTCCCGAGCCCTGCAAAGCTGGCCCGCTTGAGCAGCTCCAGCTCCCCGAACCCCTTGGCCCAGGCGACCTCGAGGTCCCCGACGGTCGTGCCGGAGCACGGGCACACGACGCCCTCGGTTGGCGGCGGTGGGAGCGGGTACTCGATGGCTGCGGCGCCGACAACGGTCAACGGCATCTGGTCCGACATCCGCCCCAGCAGATCGCGCGGGGCGTGCCCCAGGCCGAGGATGACAGTCGAACACGGCGTTCTGATCTCGGTGCCCGACTCTGTGTCGGCGGTCACGACGGCTGTGACTCGACCATCGCCACCCTCGAACCTGACCAGCCGTCCGTCAAGACGGGAGCACGGCACACCCTCGGGGACCGTCCCGATCGCCACCGCCCCGGGTACCGAGATGCCCGCCGCATGGAGCTGCGCGGCTGCGCCTGCCGTCAACAGTCCGGCAAGCTCGTTCCCCGGGCAGACCGGATGGATCTCCGCGGCCCCGGTCGCGACGACGACCTCACTCGCCTGGACCTGAAGCATTCCGTCGCGGGTCCGGGCAACGACCAGCGGACCTGCATAGGCCGCGACCACCTCCACGCCATCGGCGGAATCGAGGACGACGACGGACTGGCCGCTCGCCGTCGCGGCAGCGGCGGCAGCTCGACCACTCGACCCGCCACCCACCACCACGACGTCCACGACGCGCCGCCGGACCGCGATGTCGCGACCACCCGGTGATGCGGTTGGATCCGATGTTGCGACCACCGGCAATGGCGGCAGCCCGTGCGTCGGGTGGCGAACGACCGACAGCCCGGCTCGGGCTGCGGTCTGGCACGTTCTGATATATGCGACACCGTCGACCTGCGCGAGGCAGTTGCCGCAATCGCCAGCCAGGCAGAGCGTGCCGCCCGATGCCGGGACCTCGCCCGCCCGGAGGATGGCGACGGCGACCGAATCGCCCGGCTCGAAGACGAGCGGCCGCCCATCGACCACGATCCGGCTGGCGGCGGCACCGGCCGGCGTGTCGGAGATCGGATCGGTCACGTGCTTGTGGAATGTGGCGGGAGGCCTATGCCGCTGCCGCGGTCATCGCCTCTTCGACGATCCCGATGGCCTGCGCAACCTCGGCCTCAGTCGTCACGAGTGGCGGGATGATCCGGACCACCTGCCCCCACGAACCCGCGGACAGCATGATCAGGCGGCGCTCGAGAGCTGCGGCGAGGACTGCCTGGGCCATCTTCGCGTCTGGCATCCGCCCGTCGCCGGGGACAGGCCGGACGAATTCGAGGGCGACCATGCAGCCAAGCCCGCGCACATCGCCAAGTCTGGGGTGGCGACCCTTGAGCGCCCGGAGGCCCTCGATGAGCTGCGTGCCCCGCGCGGCAGCATTCGCGACGAGTCCCTCGTCCTCGATGACGTCGAGTGTCGCATTGGCGGCGGCGCACGAGACGACGTTGCCGCCGTAGGTGCCTCCATGGATCCCCGGGGTGAAGTGCCGCAGGAGATCTTCGCGGGCAATGATCCCGCTCAGCGGCAACCCTGAGGCGATTCCCTTGGCGACGGTCACGATGTCGGGTCGGGTCCCGGAGTGCTCGACCGCGAACAGTCGGCCGGTCCGGCCAAAACCGGTCTGGATCTCGTCCGCAACGAGCAGGATCCCGTGGCGATCGGCGATCTCGCGGAGGCGCGGCAGGAAGCTCACCGGTGGCACCACGTAGCCACCCTCTCCGAGCACGGGCTCGACGATGAATGCGGCGACACGTGCCGGGTCCACGAGCTGGGCGAAGAGTCCGTCGAGTTGCCCCTCCCAGTCGCACGTGCACTGATCGGGATCGTGGGGACCATCCGGCGCCCGATAGCACGCGGGGTAGGGAGCGTGATAGATCGATCCCGGGAGTGGCTCGAAATTCCCACGGACCGATGTCCGCGAGCTCGATAGCGCCATGGTCTGGGCTGTCCGTCCGTGGAAGCCGCCCCGGAACGCGACGACCGCCGGACGCCCGGTGGCGACTCGAGCCAGCTTCACGGCTGCTTCGACGGCTTCTGCACCGCTGTTCGAGAGGAATGCCGCCCACCCATCGCCGGGCAGCACATGCCGCAGGCGCTCGTGGAGTCGCAGGCCCGGCTCGTGGTACACGATGTTCTGCTGGCCGTGGAGGAGTTTCGCAGCCTGGCCCTGGATCGCGGCGACGACCCGCGGATGGGCATGGCCAGTATTGGTGACCCCGATACCGCTGCTGTAGTCGAGGTAGCGGTCGCCATCGACCGTGACGAGCCAGGAGCCCTCTCCCCGATCGACGACGAGGTCGGTATAGCGCGACCAGACCGCCGGCACGACGGATCTGTCTGGGAGTGCGTCCACCTGGGCTGCCGTGATGGTCATTCGGCTCGTCGAGCGGCGGGAGCGGGGCTGACGGCGCCTCCCTCGAGCAGGTTCCCGATCGTCCCGACGTCCACGTTTCCGCCGGAGAGGACGACGCAGATCCGTTGCCCGGCCCGAAGCGGGACCGCTCCCGAGAGGACGGCAGCGAGACCGACGGCACCGGCAGGTTCGAGGAGCTGCTTCATCCGTTCGAGGGCGAAGCGCATCGCCTCCCTGATCGCGTCATCATCGACGAGAACGACTTCGTCGACGTAGCGCTGAGCGGTTGGTAGATTCCATTCGCCCGTGCGCACGGCGGCCAGTCCCTCGGCAATGCTGGCCGGATGGACGCGGACGATCTCGCCCGCCGCCAGAGCAGCCCGGAGGCAGTCCGATGTCTCCGGCTCGACCCCGTAGATCGCCACGCCGGGCCGATGCTCCTTGAGGGCGGTCGCGATGCCGCCGATCAGCCCGCCGCCCCCGACCGGCACCACGACCACATCGACGTCGGGCAGATCCTCGAGGATTTCGAACCCGATCGACCCATTCCCGGCGATCACGTATGGATCGTTGAACGGATGCGTCAGGATGAGGTTGCGCTCATCACGCAACTCGAGCATTCGATCGGTCGCCTGCCCGGCGTCCGCGCCGTGCAGGATCACCTCGGCGCCATACGCGCGGCAGGCGTCGACCTTCGTGCGGACGGCGGCTTCCGGCATCACCACCGTCGTGTGGATCCCAAGGCGACTCCCCGCCCACGCATAGGCCGCGCCGGCGTTCCCGGCGGAAACGGTGATCACTCCCCTGCGTCGCTCGTCCGTGCTCAGCGCCGCCAGTCGGGCCACCGTAGCGCGTGGCTTGAAGGAGCCTGTTTTCTGGAGATGCTCCGGCTTGAAGAAGACCGTGTCTCCGCCGACGGCAACCCCGGCTCGCTCGCGGATCCAGCCGGCGGCTGTCCCACTTCGGAGCAGGACTGTCCGCTCGACGTCACGAGCGACGATCGATCGCGCCCAATCGATCAACGCGAGCGGAACGGCCTGTGGCGTATCGGGTGCGGCAGGCGCGGCGGCGGCCATCATGCGAGCTCCTGGACGACCCGTGGCGTCGTGGTGAGGATCTCGACGCCGGTCGCGGTGATGACCGCGGTGTCGGAGACCAGGTAGTCACCGAGCGCCGAGCCGACCAGCCATGACATCAGGTGGAAGACCATGCCCTCCCGGATGACCATCCGGCCGTCCGGCCGGATGCCGGGCACCATGCTCGCGCCAACCCAGCTCGGCGGAAATCCAAGGCCGGTGCCATAGCCAACGTGGTGGCGCTTCGGTTGCGGGCTGCCGGCAGCGCGATCGACGACGGCCTGCCAGGCGGCATAGACGTCGCCGGAGATGGCGCCAGGGTGGAGGGCTCCCTGTGCGGCCTCGATCGCCTCGATCGTGACGTCCGCCGCTCGACGGTCTCTGTCGCTGGCCGGACCGATGAACAGGAGCCGGCCCTGTGGTGCGTGGTACCGCCGGACACAGCCGGCAAGCTCAACGAACAGTCGCTCGCCTTTGTCCAGCTCATGGTCACGCCAGACGATGTGCTCGAAGCGAAGCGTGCGATCGGATCGGATCAGGGCCGGGAACCCGGTGAGGTCGCCACCAGCGTCGATCATCGTCCGATAGACCTCGGCGGCGATATGGCGCTCGTTCACGCCAGACCCGGCGGCGGCGATCGCGGCGCCGGCGGCTCGATCGGAGATTCGGGCGGCCTCGCGCGTGTAGGCAAGCTCCGCCGCGGACTTGACCATGCGCAGCTCTTCGACGATGCCCGATGCGTCCGTCCAAGCAGTCGGAAGCGCTCGCTGAACGGTCTGGGCGACGCGGGGTGGCAGGAACATGTGATCGAGCTCGATACCCAGGCGAGCTCCGGCGAGCCCGCTCGAGCGGAGGGCCACCGCGAGGACTTCGCCGGGGTCCTCGGCGTCGCCGAAGGGCAGGTGCCGGATGTCGCGGCACTGCTCGGCAATCGTCGGTGCCTCCATGGCCCGAGCGAAGAGCAGCGGCGGCCCATCGAGCGGCAGGATGAGGATCGTGACCGCGAAGTAGCCGTAGTGGTTCAGGCCCGCGAGGTAGTACACGTTCTCCGGGCTGCTGACGAGGATCGCATCCAGGTCACGCTCACGGAGGACGGCCCGCACGCGCTGCCGGCGCGACTCGAATTCCGCCTCGTCAAAGAATTCCTCGACGCGATCGACCGGGGAGGCTGAGATGGTCAAAGGGAGGCTACCTCTCGATGATCGCCCGAAGGAAGGTTTTCGTTCGCTCGTGGGATGGCGCGGTGAAGATCTTGTCGGGTCGCTCATCCTCGACGATGAGGCCCTTGTCCATGAAGATCACCCGGTCCGATACATCGGCCGCGAAGCGCATCTCGTGCGTGACGATGAGCATCGTCATCCCCGACTGGTGGGCCAGGTCGCGGAGCACGCGCAGGACCTCACCCACAAGCTCCGGATCGAGCGCCGAAGTCACCTCATCGAAGAGCATGATCTTGGGGCGCATCGCAAGTGCCCGGGCGATCGCCACCCGCTGCCGCTGCCCACCGGACAGCTCACGCGGATACGACCCAGCCTTCGCCGCGAGGCCGACCTGACCGAGCAGGGCGACAGCGCGTTCCTCGGCCTCGGCCCGCGGGACGCCCAGCACGTGGATTGGGGCCTCGGTCACGTTCTGCAAAGCCGTCATGTGCGGAAAGAGATTGAAGTGCTGGAAGACCATGGTGATCTTGCTGCGGACCGATCGAAGGTGGCGGGGGTTGTCCGGCACGAGCCGGCCATCGACGCGGCGCAGACCGAGAAGCTCGCCCTCGCCCTCGATCGTTCCGCTGTCTGGTTTCTCGAGGGTCATGAGGAGACGCAGCAGCGTCGTCTTGCCGGAGCCGCTCGGGCCGATGATCGCGACCTTCTGGCCGGCCGGGATGTCCAGGTCCACTTCCCGCATGACGTGGACGTCACCGAACGCCTTCGACACG
>VBGT01000079.1 GCA_005889475.1 Chloroflexota bacterium
CGGCGACGTCGCTCAGCGCACCGAGTGTCGCGTCCTGGTGGAGCCCGCGCAACGCGACGAACAGGGCCCCGCCGACGGCGACGACGATCGCCAGCGCGAGCAGGGCGAACGCAGCCAGGAGGCGGGCGCTGAGCGAGCTGGGGATCATTCGGCGAGCTTGTCGGCCGCGGACGCAGCCTCGGTCGCCGAAGGCAGCGGCTCGCGCGCCGGCGGCACCAGGCGGTACCCGTAGCCGCGCGCGGTCTCGATCTCCGGGCCGTCGGGCGTCAGCGCCTTGCGCACCTCAGCGATGTGTACGTCGACCGTGCGCGTCTCGCCCGGGAAGTCGGTGCCCCAGACGTCTTCGAGGAGGGCATCCCGGGTCAGCACGACGCCCGGGTCGCGGGCGAGTGCGACGAGCAGGTCGAACTCGCGAGGACGGAGCGAGAGCCGACGCTCCCCGACGTACGCGTCGCGGCGGCGTGGATCGACCCGCAACGTGCCAACCTCGAACGGACGGCCGCCTCGGGTCGTCGCATCGGCACGCCGCAGCACGGCCTTGACCCGCGCGACAAGCGCCCGCGGGTTGAACGGCTTCGTGACGTAGTCGTCGGCGCCGAGCTCGAGCCCGACGATGGCATCGACGTCGTCACCCCGCGCGGTGAGCATGATCACGGGCGTCTCGCCCCGCCGGCGGATCTCGCGGCAGACCTCGAACCCGTCGCGCTTGGGCAGCATGAGGTCGAGGATCACCAGGTCCGGGTCGTGCCGAGCATGCAGCACGAGGGCCTGCTCGCCATCGCCCGCCGCGACGACGCCAAAGCCCTCCTTCTCGAGGTACAGTCGCAGCAGGTCGACGATGTTCCGCTCGTCGTCGACGATCAGGATCGATTTCACGGCGGCGCGAGTCTACCTTCGCCTCCGAGTCGTCCAGGCGGGCACCGTAAGCGGCATGTAAGACTCCCGCGCCTGCGCTGCACAACCGCGCGATCGGACGTTGGCTACCGATTGCCCGCCTCCCGCCGCACGTCTCGGCACTCCGCAGACCTCGTCGTCGGCGGGGTGACCAAGGATGAGGGTCGATCCTTCGCCGGCGGTCATCGCAGGATTGCCAATTGGCGCCTTGATCACGTTGGTGTCGCATCGTTGGAACTCGATTCGGGCGCTGGCCGCGATCAGCGCACGGCGCCCCGATCTACGAGCGGCGCGGATGCTTCGAAGGGGTCGACCGATGTTCGCCACGCTGCTGGGCGCGCTCCCGATGCCGCCGCCGCCCGACGACCTCGAGTCCGGCACGCCCCGAGCGATCGAGGTCGCGTTCGAGATGGTGATCAGAGCGCAGGAAGAGGCGGGCCTCGAGCCGATCACCGACGGCCGCCTGGGTGATCTGGACCCGGAGCGCTTCGTTAGCTGGGAGCCGAGCAGCGCCGTTGGCCACTGGAGGAGAGCCGCTGCCTTGACCGACCGGGCCGTGAAGCAGGCCCTCCCGGGACCGTACACGCTCGGACGTCGACTGCCGACCGGAGATCAGGCTGGCCGCGCGGGCGTGTCAGGCCTGACGAAGGAGCGTCGGCGGCGAACGCTGGCATTCGCGAAAGCGCTGCGCGCCGAGACCGAGGCCCTTGCGGCTGCCGGGTGCCCGCTCATCGAGATCGTGGAATCACAGGCCCACCTCATCGGCACCGACGAGTCGGAGCGTCAGCTGTTCCGGGAGGCCCACCACCTCCTGGTGGACGGCGCGACGGGCACCCATCTGTCGCTGTCGATCGTCGGCGGCGCGGCGCACGAAGCCGGGCTCGAGACGATGCTCGACGCGCCGTACGCGAGCCTCGCCGTCGATCTCATCGCCGGACCCGACAACTGGCACCTGGTCACGCCGCTGGCCGGGGATCGCGGCGTAATCGTGGGCGCGGAATCCGGTCGAGCGGTCGACGAACCGAAGGAAGTGCTGCTCTGGGCGGCGCACTATGCCGCCTCAACCCGGGGCCGCGGGCCCGCCAGGGTCGGGATCGGTTCGGCCGGTTCCTGGGCGAATCTCGCATGGGAGGTCGCGGTCAGGAAGATGCGCCTGCTGGGCGAAGCCGCGAGGCTCGGCGCGATGCCGCCCAGCGCCGAGCTCGCTCGCGAGCTCGACCCCCGCTCGCTCGACGCAAGGCGCGCCGCCATGGGCCACGACGAGCCAAGGTCCGGACCGCACGGCGGCTGACGCGCCGGATCGTGCCCGGTTGGTACGCTGCGCCCGACACGCCCGGCCCGCTCACGACCCGTTGAGGACTCGATGACCACCCGGTTCTGGCACGGCTTTGCCGACATGCACGTGATCAAGGACACGGAGGTCGTCATCGCCTCCGGCGATGGCGCCGTGATCACGGACACGAACGGCAGGGACTACATCGATGCCACCGCCGCGCTGTGGTTCTGCAACGCGGGTTACGGTCGCCGGGAGATCGCCGACGCCGTCGCCGAGCAGCTGGCGATCCTGCCCGGCTACTCGTCGTTCGGGGCGTACACGACGGACGCGACTCTGCGAGCCGCCGAACGACTGACCGCGCTGTCGCCGATCCCGAACTCGGTCGTCTTCCTCGGCTCGGGCGGCTCGGACGCGATCGACACCGCGACGAAGCTGGCGCGGCGCTACTGGGACGTCGTTGGCCAGCCGAACAAGACCCTGCTCGTGTCCCGCGAGCACAGCTACCACGGCATGCACGCGATGGGCACATCCCTCGGTGGCATCCCGGCGCTGCGTAACGGCTACGGCGGCGAGCCGTTCATCAACGAGGTCGTGCACGTGCCGGCGCTCGACGTCGACGCTGTCGCCCGCGTCTTCGACCAGCGGCGCGACGAGGTCGCGGCGTTCGTCGGCGAGCCGGTCATCGGCGCCGGTGGCGTGATCCCGCCGACCGAGACGTACTGGCGCGAGATCAGCGAGCTGTGCCGCCGCTACGACGTGCTGCTCATCGCCGACGAGGTCATCACCGGCTTCGGGCGGATGGGCACCTGGTGGGCGACGCAGCGCTTCGGGATCCAGCCCGACATGATCACGTTCGCGAAAGGCGTGACCTCGGGGTACATGCCCCTCGGCGGCGTGCTCGTCAACGAGCGCATCCGGGCGCCCTTCTGGGACGAGCCCATCGCCGGTGCCGTGTTCCGCCACGGGTACACCTACTCCGGCCACTCCGGCGCGGCGGCGGCGGCGCTTGCCAACCTCGACATCATCGAGCGCGAGGGGCTGGTCGACCGGGTGGCGAGGCTGGAGCCGATCCTCGCCACGGCCGTCCGCCGGCTCGAAGGCGCGCCGCTCGTGGGCGAGATTCGCACCGTCGGCCTGACGGCGGCCGTGGCGATCGCGCCTGCCGTGCTCGAGAAAGAGCCGGCCACGCCCGACAAGGTCGTCGCCGCCGCGCTCCGGCACGGCGTCGCGAGTCGCGTCCTGCGCGCGCACGCGATCCACATCTCGCCGCCGTTCGTGATCACCGAGGACCAGATCGACCGGATGGTCGATGGCATCGGCAACGCGCTCGAGGACGTGGCCGCGGTCGGGGTTCCCGCCTGAGCGAGGCCGGTGCAGCTCGGATGGCAACAACCGTCCCGGTTCGGCTCGTCGTCAACGGTCGAGCGGTCGTGGTCGAGGTCGAGCCGCGCCGGCTGCTGGTCGATGTCCTGCGGGAGGACCTGGACCTCACCGGCACCAAGGTCGGCTGCGACACCTCGCAGTGCGGGACCTGCACGGTGCATCTCGACGGGCGCGCCGTGAAGTCGTGCACGGTGCTCGCCGTCCAGGCCGACGGCTCGGTCGTGCGGACCGTGGAGGATCTCGCTCCCGACCCGGATCACCTTCACCCGCTCCAGGCCGCGTTCGTCGAGCACCACGGCCTGCAGTGCGGGTTCTGCACCCCGGGCATGCTCATGACCGCGCTCGACCTGCTCGCCCGCGTGCCGGACCCGAGCGATGGCGAGATCCGCGATGCGCTCCAGGGTAACTACTGCCGGTGCACGGGCTACCAGTCGATCGTGGAGTCGATCAAGGCAGGCGCCGCCGCGATGCGCGAGGGCGTGCCGATGCCCGGAGCCGAGGCGTGATCCCGGCCGCGTTCGACTACGAGCGCGCATCGACACTGGACGAGGCGCTCGAGCTGCTCGCGACCCACGGCGCCGACGCCAAGATCATTGCCGGCGGTCAGAGCCTCCTGCCGCTGATGAAGCTGCGGCTCGCGCGCCCCGACCGGCTCATCGACATCGGCCGGATCGCGTCGCTGCGCGGCGTCCGCCGGCTGCCCGACGGGCGCCTCGGCATCGGCGCGCTCACGAGCTACGCCCAGCTCCTGGATGACCCAGAGGTGATGGACCTCGCGCTCATGGCCGACGCGCTGCCACGTATCGCCGACCTGCAGGTGCGGAACCGCGGGACGATCGGCGGCGCGATCGCGCACGCGGACCCGGCGGCGGACATGCCGGCGCTCCTCCTGGCGCTCGAGGCCGAGGTCGTCGCCCGCTCGGCGACCCGCGGCGAGCGGACGATTCCGATTGCGACGTTCTTCGAGGGTGCCTTCAGCACTGCCCTCGCGCCGGACGAGCTGCTCACCGAGATCCGACTTCCGTCGCCCTCGGGCTCGTACGGCTCGGCCTACCGGATGCTCGAGCAACAGGCATCGGGCTTCGCCATCGCGGGCGTCGCGGCGGTGGTCGGGCGCACGGGCGCGGGTGCCGGCAACGGCGTGGACGACAGGGCACGCAGCATCGATGACGTTCGCGTCGCGGTCACCGGGGTGGGGGACATGCCCTATCGGGCCATCACGGTCGAGGAAGCGCTCCGCGGCACCGGGCTGACCGACTCCGCAGTCGGCGCGGCGGTGGCGGACATCACCCGGGGCATCTCGGTCCAGGGCGACATCCATGCCGACCAGGCGTATCGGACGGCGATGGTCGAGGTAATGGCTCGTCGTGCCCTCTCGGCCGCTCGCGACCGGCTCGGCTGAGATCGGCTGCGCCCGGAAGGTCAGGTGCCGGACGACCTCGGCAGCATGTACAGGATCATGAGACCGGCGATGACCGAGATCCCGACCGTCGGGTTCACGAAGGCGATGACCAGGGCCGCCGCGCTGATCGGCGGTCCGAGGCGGTAGCTCCGGTTGATGGCCTCGATCGCCGCTTGCGGCGCGCCAGGCCGGAGCACTTTCTTGACCGCCAGCCAGAGAAGGTTGAAGACGACCGCGGTGAACACGAACGTGCCCGCATAGACGACGACCCCGACCTGCTCGCCGGGCTTGCCCAGCGTGTCCGCGAGCAGCGCGGTCGGGAACGGCATGAAGCCGATGGCGAGGAGCAGGAACAGATTCGTGATCAACACGCTGTGACTGACGCGCCCGACGAGCCGGAACAGGTTGTGGTGGTTGATCCAGGCGTTGCCGATCGTGAGGAAGCTCACGACGTAGCCGACGTAGCTGGGCCAGAGCCTGGCGAGCCCATCGACGATGGCCGTCGGCGTTGTGCCCTCCTCGATCGTCGGCACATGGATCTCCAGGACGAGCAGCGTGATCGCGATGGCGAACACGCCATCGCTGAAGGCCTCGAGCCGCTCCGGGCCTCTCGCATCGAAGGATGCTCCCTCGATCACGTCTGCAGCTCCGAGCGCATTGCCCGCAACCGAGCTACCCGATCCCGCCGATCAGGCGGCACGGACCTGGGCCTGCGCCCAGGCGTAGAGCGCGTCGTAGACCGGCAGCTCGAGCTCGAGCTGGCGCTGGTCGTCGAGCCCCAACAGGGCGAAGCCTTCGGCAATCGCCTCGAGACCGCGGGACTGCGGCGTGGCATCGGCGTCTTCGGACACGTCGGCGCCGTGCACGACCCTGGCCATCACGCCGATAGCCGGGTCATCGATGTGGAATTCCTCGACGAGGGTTTCGAAGGAGCACTTGCCGTCGCGGTGCGTGTACCTCGCGCCCGGTGCGTCGAAGCTCGTCGCGCCCTCGCGTTCGGCGAATGCGAGCACCTCGTCGCGCGGAACGTACACGATCTCAGCGTCTGGATCGATGACCTTCCGAATGAGCCAGGGACAGGCAATCCGATCGGTCCTCGGATGCTCGCGCGTGACCCACTTCATGGCTTGTGATCCTCCTCGCGGGGTGCTGTCGGGGCCTCGTGGTTCAAGGTTCCCATTGACAGCGCGGCACGATCCTGTCACGGCACCGCTCCCGCCGCCATGGCAAATCGAAGGCCTCGTCCTCATCGAGAGATTCGGCGCAGCCGTGTGGGCCCGTGTAGAGTCGGCTCGATGACAGCCCCGGATCCTGAACATCTCGACTCGACCGACGCGATCTCGGCCGCGTTCCGCGAGCGGGGCTACATCACGGACCGCTCGCTGTCGACCGCCGTCTTTCTCGCGCTCCAGCTGGAGCGGCCGCTCCTCCTGGAGGGCGAGGCCGGCGTCGGCAAGACCGAGCTCGCCAAGGTTCTGGCGTCGTCGCTCGGTGCCCAGTTGATCCGGCTGCAGTGCTACGAGGGCCTCGACGTCAACACCGCGGTCTACGAGTGGAACTACCCGCGGCAGATGCTCGAGATCCGCCTGCTGGAGGCGAGGGGCGCCGCGGAGACCGCGAGCGCTCACGACATCTTCGGCCCGGAGTTCCTGATCCGACGGCCGCTGCTCCAGGCGCTCGAGTCGAAGGACGGCACCCCACCGGTGCTCCTGATCGACGAGATCGACCGGGCCGACGAGGAGTTCGAGGCGTACCTCCTCGAGATTCTGTCCGACTTCCAGGTGACGGTGCCCGAGATCGGCACGGTGCGGGCGGAGAAGCCGCCGCGGGTGATCCTGACCTCGAACCGGACACGCGAGGTCCACGACGCGCTCAAGCGTCGCTGTCTCTACCACTGGATCGACTACCCGACCGAGGACAAGGAGTTCGAGATCGTGCTCGCGCGCGTGCCCAACGCGCCCGAGGCGCTCGCCCGCCGGGTCGTCGCCTTCGTCCACCGCCTGCGCGGGGCGGACCTCACCAAGGTGCCGGGGATCGCCGAGACGCTCGACTGGGCGGCCGCCCTCCTGTCGCTCGGGGCGACCGAGCTCAGCCCGCAGGTCGTCGACGAGACGCTCGGCGTCGTCCTCAAGTACGAGGAGGACATCCGCCACGTGCGCGGCCAGCGGGTCAAGGAGCTGCTGGCCGAGCCGACCGCGCGGTAGGCGGGGCCCGATGGCTCGCCAGGTCGACGGAGGGCTCCTGCTCGGACGGGCGGTCGGATTCGGGCGGGCGCTGCGGCGGGCCGGGCTCGGCGTCGACCTCGCGGCCGCGATCGACTTCGCACGTTCGCTCGAGATCGTCGACATCGGCGATCGGGACCAGGTCAAGGCTGCCGGCGCGGCGGTATTCGTGCGCCGGAAGGACGAGCGCGAGCCGTACGAGGCGACGTTCGATCGCTATTGGCGCGGCCGGCTGGACCTTGGCATGGAGGGCGTGCTCACCGACGAGTGGAGCGAGCTCGTGCCGGCCGACGGGCAGGCGGGCCAGGAGCCACCGCTCCACGGCGACGAGCGGATGGAACGATCGGAGGACGAGTCAGGCATGCCGGTGCCGGGCGAGCACGAAGAGGTGGAGGACGAGGGTGAGGCCGACGCGCTGTCGATCGCGCCGGACGCGTATTCCCGCCTCGAGGCGCTGCGCCATCGCGAGTTCGACCGGATGACGCCGGCCGAGCTGCGCGACGCCGAGCGCCTGGTCGACCTGCTCGTCCCCAGGCTGGAGCGCCGGCGCACACGCCGCTACGAGCTCCATCCGCACGGCCGCCGGCTCGCGCCGCGGGCCATGTTCCGGCGCAACCTGTCGACCGGCGGGGAGATCGTCGAGTGGGTCTGGCGGCGGCCGACCCGCCGGCCGCGGCCGCTCGTCGTCATCTGCGACATCTCGGGCTCGATGGAGCGCCACTCGCGGCTGCTGCTCCGGTTCGTGCAGGCGCTCTCGGCATCGTCGGCGGTCCGCACGGAGTCGTTCGTGTTCGGGACGCGGCTCACGCGCGTCACGCGCCTGTTGCGCGACCGCGACCGCGACCGCGCCCTCGCCCGGGTGGCCGATTCGGTGACCGACTGGGCGGGCGGCACGCGGATCGGCGAGTCGTTCCACGAGTTCAACGTGCGCTGGGCGCGGCGCAGCCTGCGCACGAGCGGCGTGGTCATCGTGGTGTCTGACGGCTGGGATCGCGGCGACCCGGCACTCGTCGCGGTGGAGGCCGCCCGCCTGCGCCGGAACTGCCACCGGCTCGTGTGGCTGAATCCGCTCGCCGGCACCGCCGGCTATCAGCCACTCGCGGCCGGGATGCGCGCGGCGTTCCCGTACATCGACGACTTCCTGGCCGCCGGCACGATCGCCAGCCTGGAGCGTCTCGGCGAGGTGCTCGCCGGCGCTCGCGCCGCCGACGTGCGGCGGGGGAGCGAGGCGGCGGCGCACGTCTCCCCGGTTCCGCCTGCGCAGCAGCCCGCGACGGTCGCGGCGCCCCTCTCGGGGCCCGAGGACCCGAACGCCGCGCCGCGGATCGCCTGACGCCCCAATGTGGCGCCCGGCTGCCGAGACTTCGCCCGCGGCTTCTTCCCGGATGACACCGAGGGGAGCATTTGACGAGGCGCCCGCGAGGTCAACGTCCGATCCGGGCCGAATCCGGGCCCAATTCGTCTCGGATGCTCCGTTCAATGTCATCCGGGCAGCCTTCGCCGGCATCCCTGCGCCCAACGCTACCCGGGGTATCATCCGGCGGAAACTGGCCGAGAATCGAGCGGCATGAGGGAGCTGCTCGAGCAGTACGACGCGTGGCGCGCCGAGGGCCACGAAGTTGGCCGGGCCGTGGTGATTCGCACCTACGGCTCCTCGCCGCGCCAGGCCGGCTCGGTGCTGCTCGTGGCCGACGACGGGCGGATGATCGGGTCGGTGAGCGGCGGCTGCATCGAGGGCGCGGCGGCGGAGGCCGTTCTCGAATCGCGCCGGAGTAGCCAATCCCGGGTGATTCGCTACGGCGTGACCAACGAGGAGGCGTGGCAGGTCGGCCTCGCCTGCGGCGGGACGATCGACGTGCTGGTCGAACCGCAGGTCCCCGACCCGGCCATCCAGGCAGCGCGTGACCCGCACTCCGGCGAGAGCTCTGCGCTCGGGACCACCGTCGTCACCGAACTACCTGCGGACACCCCGGAGGACCTCGCGGATGCCGTGCCCGCGACTGCC
>VBGT01000122.1 GCA_005889475.1 Chloroflexota bacterium
GGCCGCTCGACGCGCGGCCAGGTGAGCGGGGTCGACTGGGACGGCGATCTCGCGGTCATCTCGGTCGATACGGGCAAGGCCAAGGGCCTCGACTGGGCGGACGGCAGCGCGGTCGACGTCGGTGCGCTGGTCTTCGGCGCGGCGGCCACGTCCGGTGGCGGCACGCGCGTGACCTTCGGCACGGTCTCGGCGGTCGCGCGAGCCTTCCGCGGGCCAGGCGGCCGGAAGATCGACGGCAGCATCGAGCACACCGCTCCCCTCGCGCCCGGCTCGTCCGGCGGCGCGCTGCTCGACGGCGAGGGCCGTCTGGTCGGCCTGAACACGAACCGGATCGGCGAGGGCTTCTACCTCGCGCTGCCGGCGGACCCGGCGCTGCGCGAGCGGATCGACGCGCTCGGTCGCGGTGAGTCGCCGTCGCGCCGACGACTCGGCGTCGCCGTAGCCCCGTCGTTCGTGGCTCGACGGCTCCGCCGCTCGGTCGGCCTGCCGGAGCGCGACGGGCTCCTCGTCCGTGGCGTCGAGGACGGCAGCGCGGCCGACAAGGCCGGCATCGTCCAGGGCGACCTCATCGTCGAGGTCGCGGGCAAGGCGATCGAGGACGCGGACGACCTCGTCGAGGCGCTCGCTTCGGCCAGCGACTCCTTCGAGGTGAAGATCGTTCGCGGGCTCGACGAGCGAACCGTCAAGGTCGGCGCCGGCGAGGCGACCGGCGAGGCCTGATCCGATGGCGCTCGCCGCTCCGCTCCGCGATCCAACACCGGCCGGACCGGTCTCGCCCGAGCCCGTCTCACCCGAGCCGGACGAGGACGACGTCGCGGTCCTCGACGCGTACTCCGCCGCGGTCAGCTCCGTTGCGGAGACGCTCATCCCGTCGGTTGCCAGCCTGCGCGTCACCCGCCAGATGGGCGGCTGGCCGGCCGCCGGCGCGGGCTCGGCGGTCGCGTTCACGCCGGATGGCTATCTCGTCACGTCGGCGCACGTCGTCGCCGGCTCGGATCGGGGCATGGCCGCGTTCGTCGACGGACGCGAGCTCGAGTTCCGGGTCGTCGGGCGCGATCCCCTCTCGGATCTCGCCGTCGTGCGTACCAGTGGCGACCTCCAGGCGGCGCGACTCGGCGACGCGGCGCGACTCAAGGTCGGCCAGCTGGTCGTCGCGATCGGGAACCCGCTCGGCTTCGCGGGCTCGGTTACCGCGGGCGTGGTCAGTGCACTCGGTCGATCGCTGACGACGCGCGACGGGCGGTCGAGCCGGCTCGTCGAGAACGTGATCCAGACCGACGCAGCGCTCAACCCGGGCAACTCCGGCGGAGCGCTTGCCGATTCGCGCGGGCGCGTCGTCGGCATCAACACCGCGGTCGCGGGCATCGGCCTTGGGCTCGCGGTGCCGATCGACGCGACCACTCGCCAGATCCTGTCCTCGCTGATGCGTGACGGCCGCGTGCGCCGTGCGTACCTGGGTGTCGTCGGCGGGACGCGGCCCCTCCCCGCCGCGCTGGCACATGACCTGGGTCGCGGCCGCGGACTTGAAGTCGTGCAGCTGCTGGACAGGAGCCCGGCCTCCTCGGCGGGCGTCCGGCCCGGTGATCTGATCGTCGAGCTCGACGGCCGCCCGATCGAGGGCGTCGCCGACCTCCAGCGCCTCCTCGTCGGCGAGCTCGTGGGCCGCCGCGTCGGCCTTCGCGTCGCGCGCGGCAACAAGGTCGTCGAGCTGCCGCTGACCCCGTCCGAGCTGGTTTGACTCGCGTCTGACTCGCGTCTGACTCGCGTCTGACTCGCGTCCGCGCTCGCGTCCAGCCTGCCTTCAGACACCTCCTTGCGCCCAGAGCGCTTTTGCAGATAGTTTGAATGAAGCGAAACCATCGCCGACAACGGCTCGATCGGCAGCACTGCCTGCGCGGGTAGAGGGTCATCGCACGCTCGATTCAGGTCGGCATTGAGGACGCCGGCTCCGGTACCGACCTGGTGCTGGGTCGTCGCGGCTCCCTGTGACTCCGAAGGCACTCCGTTTGAAGCTCGCGATGTCACGGCGACCGCACTCCCACGCTCGGAATTCCGACGCATTTGCGGACCGCGACCGACACCTAAGCGAATCTGCGCTCCGCGAAACTGGTTCTGCTTGAGTCGAACCATCTGCGATTCGGCGCTGAGGGCAGAGTCGGCACGGAGGGCGCGTCGGCGCTGAGGGCGAAAACGGCGCGGAGGGCGAGCGAGAGGAGCGCTTGTCGACATCGGCGATCGTTGCGACCATGGGGCCATGACCCAACCACGGTCGTGGCGCGAGATGTACGAGCGCATCGCGGAGCAGATCAAGCGCGAGACGGGCAGCGACGTCGGCGCGTGGAACGCTCGAATCAAGGAGCGCGGACCGAGCAGCGCCGCGGACCTGAAGGCCTGGCTGAACGAGCAGGGCGTCGACGGCTACCCAGCGATGCTCCTCGGGTTCGAGACCTTCGGCTACCCGGACTACCTCCAGGCCAGCGCGGACGAGCTGATCGAAGGGCAGTACAGCGACAGGCCCGCGATCCGGCCGATCTACGACCGACTGATCGAGCACCTGCCCGACGTCGGCGTGGTCGAGGTCCAGGCGCGCAAGACGTACGTCGCGCTCATCGGGCCGAAGCGGACGTTCGCCTCGATCCAGCCGACGACGAAGACCCGCGTCGACATCGGCCTCCGGTTCGATGACGCAAGCCTCGCGAAGGGCCTCGAGCCCGCGAAGTCGATCGGCCAGTCATCGATGACCCACAAGCTCGCGCTTTCGTCGGCCGACGAGGTGAGCGCCGAGTCGATCGGCTGGCTGCGCCGCGCCTACGAGGCGAACCTCTAGCGGGCCTCCGCCTTCGCGGCCGCCGTTGTGGCGACCCCGACGCTCGCCGCCTTCGCGCGCAGCAGCTTCTCGACCTGCCAGAGCACGACGAGCATCAGCGCGAGGGCGACCGCCTGGAAGACGAAGACGACGATCGCCCCGATCGACGTGACCCGCAGGAGCTCGGCGCCCGTGCCCAGGAACCGGGTGAACCGCGCGGCGTAGAGCAGCAGCGCGGCCGGGACGACGATCAGGAGCCACGCGAGCCCGATCAGGGCCGTGGCATAGAGATGGCCACCGAGCTTCTGGATGACCTCGGCGATTCGCGCCGGGATCGAATAAAGGTTGAAGCCAGGGATCAGCGGCTCGACGAAGGCCCACGTCGGGCTCACCTGCGCGAAGCCCAGGCCAAGGGCCGGCAGGTTTTCGACCGCCCGCCGGATCCACGCCGCGTAGGCCAGCAGCGCGAGCACCCCGATGACCGGCGCCGGGATGAGGAAGAGCAGGCGCTGCGCGAGCAGGGCGTCGGCGGCTTCACGACTGTCGGACGCGCGCAGGTCGGCGATCGTGTAGGTCGTCCAGAGGGCGAGCAACCCGGCGAGGATGAAGGCCACTGCGCCGACGGTGACGAGGACGGCCAGCGACTCCGTGCTGCGGTACGTGCCCACCCGCTCCGTGTGCGCCTCGCGCGGTTGCTGGTGGACCGACAGCTCTCCCGGTTTCGACGCGGCGATCTCGATCGGGGTGTGACAGCGGTAGCAACGATTCGACTTGAGCGGGTTGATCGAACGGCACACGTTGCAGATCCAGATGTCGGCGGCGGACTTCACGGCCAGATGATCGAAGACACGGCCCGCCGCGGTCAACCACCTGGACGGTGGCGTCGCGCGCTAGGCCGCGCCGCTCGGCCCGGACGCGTCGCTGCGCCCGGCCTCGCCCGGCGCCGGCGACAGCTCGAACACCGGCCGCGTCGCGGCGGCGCGCTCCGGATCGTTCAGGACCTCCGGCCCCACGAACCCGAACAGCAGTCTGGCGAACGCCCTGCCGATCCACGGGAAGCGGGCGATG
>VBGT01000007.1:0-37550 GCA_005889475.1 Chloroflexota bacterium
CGGGTCGTCGCCCGCCTCGATCAGCGTCGCGAGGTGGCGGGCGAGGAACACTGCTCGATCGTCGGCAAGCAGGGCCGACTGCGTACGGATGATGTCGAAGAAGCGGCCGATGTTCGCCAGCTGCTCTTCCGCCGCGACGGTGGTCGCGCCGGCGAGCTCGGCGAGCCAGCCGCTGTCGCGCATGAACGCGTACAGGACCTCGCCAGCCGGCCGGCGCTGCGCGAGCTCCCGGTACCGGCGCAGGTCGCCGGTCAGCTTCGCCAGGGCGGTGCGGCCCCGAGGCGAGATTCGCAACAGGCCCGGTTGCGCCTCGAGCTCCTCGAGCACCTCGAACACGCTGCGATGCCGCCGCCGAGCCGACCCGGCGACCTCGGCGATATCGCCTCCCGGGATCGCGAATCGCTCCGACGCCGCGATCGCATAGACATCAACGCTCGAGCCGGGGTCGGCGACGGCCCGGAGCAGCGCGAGCAGGAGCCGCACCTCGGGCCGCGCGTACAGCCCCGACGTGCCCGAGAAGCGCCATGGCAGCCCCGCGCCGTTGAGGGAACGGAGCACGGCGTCGGCGTCCGCGTTCGCGCGGACGAGCACGGCGTGATCACGCGGTCGCGCCCCCGCGTCCACGCGCTTCCGGATCTCGTTCGCGATCCAGTCGGCCTCCTCGCCGACCGTCGTGAAGGCGTGATGGCGCACGGGTTGCGCGGCTCGGTCGCTCCGCTCCGGCAGGAGCCGCTTCGAAATCCCGACGCGCACCTCCAGGCGATCCGGGTCGTTGAGCCGGATCAGCCGGTGGGCGCCATCGAGGATCGGCGCCAGCGAGCGGTAGTTGCGGCGGAGCACGACCGTGCGCGCCCCGCGGTACCGATCGCGGAACTCGAGGATGTTGCTGATCGCCGCGCCCCGGAAGCGGTAGATCGACTGATCGTCGTCGCCGACGACGGTCACGTTGCGATGCCGCTCGGCGAGCAGCGCGACGAGCTCCGACTGGGCACGGTTCGTGTCCTGGAACTCGTCGACGAGGATGTACCGGTAGCGAGCGTGGAGCGTCTCTCGGGCTGCTGCCGAGTCGCGCAGGAGCTGGAGCGCCAACGCGACCTGGTCGCCGAAGTCGATCGCCCCGTGCTCGCGCAGGAGTGTCGTGTAGCGGCGGTACGCGCGCGCGAGCTCGCCTTGGCGGCGCGCGTGCTCCGCAGCCGCAGCAGCGCCATCACGATCGGCGTCCCCAACCTCCGTCGCCGTCGCGAACACCGCCTCGAGCTCTCGGGCTCGCTCCGTCAGCCCTTCGGCATGGGCGAGGTACGCCTCGGGCGAGACGTCCTCGTCGCGGCAGCGGGCGAAGAGCGAGGCGAGCGCCCCGAGAAACCGGGTCGGATCGCCCAGCGGCCGGTACTCGGCGAGGTCCAGCTCGAACAGGCGCTCGCGCAGGAAGACGACCACCTCGGGCCGCGACAGCACCCGCACATCGGGCGCCAGCCCAAGCTCGAACGCGAACTCCCGGACGAGGCGGTCGCCGAAGGCGTGAAACGTCGAGATCGCGGTATCGGCATAGCCATAGGGCACGAGCTGGTCGACTCGGAGCTGCATCTCCTCGGCGGCCTTGTCGGTGAACGTGAGAGCGAGGATCTCGGACGGCCTGGCGCGCCGGGTCGCGATCAGCCAGGCGATGCGGCGCGTGATGACCTGGGTCTTGCCCGTGCCGGCGCCGGCGACCACCAGCAAGGGCCCCTCACCATGGGTGACCGCCCGACGCTGCTCCGCGTTCAGCCCGTCGAGGAGCGCGTCGATCCCACTCGACTCCGGTGTCTCGCCTTCGACCCCGCCGCTCGCCGGCGAAGCGATCGTCTCGAACCCGTGCCAGACCGGGATCTGCTCAAGCGGCCGAACCCGACCGCGACGTCGCATTCGGATCATCGGATCTGGCGCGGGTTGCTTTGGGGGCATGCTCGAAGGATCGCCCATCGTCGTGACAGCTCCCCTGGCACGACCTCGATCCCGGGAACCATCGTCAGGCCGACCCGCCTGGAACCGGCTTCGCCAGGGCCTGTCGGAGCGCCTCGGCCTCCTCGTCGGAGAGTGCCGACTCAGAAGCACCGCTGCTGATGGCCTTCGCGTACACGCGCGTGCCCGCGCGAGCGTGCAGGCTGCTCACCACGAAGCCGTCACCTCGTCCGTCGAGCAGCGCAAGGGCGAAGCTCTGGTTGCCGCCGGTGTCCTCGAACGGGTTGAACCGGACGAGGCCGATCCTGCCGAAGGTGCCCTGCAGGTCGCGCTCGATGACCGCCGCCCGCGCCGCGACGGTGTCGACGTCCTTGACGACCTGGCGCACCCGATCGAGGTGGCTGCCGAGTACCGCCTCGAGCGACTGCTCGTCGCTGCCCTGGGTGATGCTCTCGAGCCGCGCGCCCAGCCGGCGCACCCGCCGGATGAGGCCAACCACCGCGAACGCGAGGGCCAGAACGACGATGACCAGCCCGCCGATGATCGGACCAATGTTGGCCGAGACGAGCGCGTCGATGTCGATCAGGTCGTCCTCCGCGGCGGTGGATCGAGTCTATCGCCCGCCGATTGGCGGCGGCACATCCGGGAGCGCCGGAGGCCGATGCTATCCTTCCGCGGCCATGGCCAAGCGAACCCGATATCCCAATCGAACCTCGTCGCGCGCGGCTGCGAAGCGCCCCGCCCGACCCGCCGAAATGGCGCCCGGGCGGGCGTCCGAGCTACCCCGGCCGGCGACGCAACCGATCGATCTCGACGCCGCGGTTGACTCATTCGATGACATGCCGCTGCGCAGCTCGTCGAGCCTGACCGAGTCCGAGGTTGACCGCGCCGCCCAGCTCGAGGCCGAGGCCAACGCCAGGGAGCGCGCGGCCATCGCCGAGTCGCTCCGCCAACGCGCGCGCGGCCAGGAGAGGGACTACGTCGATCGGGCCGATATCAACGCACCGCTCTCGGTGCGCATGGCGCACGAGTACGCCTACGTCGCCCGCGACGTCCGCCGGATCCTGCTCACCGGTGGCCTGATGGTCGCGATCCTCGCCGTCCTCGCGATCCTCATCAACGTGCTGGCGGTGATCAAGCTCTAGCCGGCTCGGGCGTCAGCGCCCGTGGCCCACCTCTTCCGGTTCCTCGTACCACTGGACCCGCTCGCCCACCCGCGCGCGGAGCTTCCAACGGGTCGACTTCGGGGCGTCGTCCACGGCGCGCCGCAACGCGTCGAGCTGGCTCGGCGCAGCGAAGCGTGCGGGCCGACCGAACTCGAGCTCGCCCGGCTGCAGCTCGTCGGCGAGGTAGCGCCGGATTCGCTCGATGTTGCCGGTGAGCGTCCGCCACCAGCCCCAGTCGGTCGAAGTCAGGGCACGGATGCGGTCGAGGTTGATCGTCGCGTCGTCGCCCGCGCCCAGCGGGTACTCGCTCAGCAGGGCTGCGGCGTCGAGGATGTCCTTGCGGTTGATGTGCGCAACCTGGAGCTTCGACAGCAGGAGCTCCGCGAGGGGCAGCGTCGGCGTGCTGGCCTCGAGCCGGTCGCGGAAGTCGAACGTATGGCTCATCTCCAGCCGGTCCACCACCACGTCCACCGGCCGACCGCGCGCCTCGTCGACGAAGTACAGCTGCTTGTGACCGTACAGGGCGTTGTACTGCCTGTCCGCGAGATAGCCCGAGGAGGTCATCAGCTCGGTGAGGCCTGGCCGATCGCGCGCCCGCGTGGCCACGTCGATGTCGCGCCGCTCGCGCTCGATGCGAGCAGTCCACTCGGGGACCTGCGCGTGGAACGCCAGCCCGCCCATGAGCCGCACGCGGAGCCCGGCGGCGCTGGCGTGGTCGATCAGGCGCAGGGCCTCGGCGAGGGGATCGCGGAGCGTGCTGCCGTGACCGTTTGTGCTCGCATCGGGCTTCGCGCCGGATGTGGGCCGAGCGTCCGACGGCGGCTCGGCCGGAGGGTCGTCGGGCCGGGTCTCCGGCCGCCCCCCGGCGGGACCGAAAACCCGGTCTGAGGCCATGGTCGCCGCAGTATAGTGGCGGCACCGGTCGGGTCCGTGCTGTGTCCCGCGTCCCCTGCGTTGTGGCGGTTTTCGGGCCTGCGGTGTGGGAGCGAGGAGGATCGCATGGGCGTCGGTGGCGGCAAGATGCTGTTCACTCGGCAGTCGTCCGGGCTGGTGCGCGAGGTCAGCGTCGTCAACGCGCTGTTCTTCAACACGGCTGCGTTCATCGGGGGCACGCTCGGCGGGGCCTGGACGATCGCGGTCCTGCCGTTCGTGCCCATCGCGGTCGTCGGCGGGCTCACGAACTGGGCGTGGGTGGCGTTCACCGTCGGCGCCTTCGGCATCCTTCTGGCCCTGATCTTCGCCTCGCTCACGACGGTCATGCCGAGATCAGGCGGCGACTACGTCTTCACCAGCCGGATCGTCCCCAGGATCGGGCCGTTCCTGGGCTGGATGGAGAGCTGGCTGCTGGTCTTCGCGTCGATCGCCCTCCTGCAGTTCGAGACCGTCCTGACGTTGCGCGGCATCCAGATGGAAGGCCGGATCATCGGCATCGGGACCGGCAACGACTTCTTCAACGGCGCGAACGGCTGGTTCACGGACGCGACGAGCGGCGCGATCACGGGTATCCCGGGCATGCTCGCGGGTCTCGTGGTCATCGCCATCGTGGCGTTCGTCGTCCTCCGGCCGACTAGGACGTTCCACAAGATCGTGACCTGGCTGACGGTGCTGGGCATCGTCGGCTGGGCGCTCATGGCGGTCTTTGGCCTGGTCTTCTTCGACGCCGGCCAATTCGCCACGAACCTGCCGAAGTTCGCGAACGGCACGACTGTCGATTCGCTCGCGAAGGCGGCGACCGATGCCGGGCTCACCGGCGACTCGTTCAACTTCGGGCCCGAGTCGCTCACCTCGTGGCCGGTGATGTTCATGGCCAGCGTGATGCTGTTCCAGTTCATCGGATTCCAGTACTCGGCGTACATCAGTGGCGAGGTCCGGGGCAACGTCAAGCGCGGCGTGCTCATCGCCGTCATCGGCGCCCTCGGGCTCGCGGTGCTGATGAACTCGATCTACCCGGACATCCTGGCCCGCAAGCTCGGCCTGGACGGGCAGATCGGCTGGAGCGCCGCGGCGTGGGGCTATGTCAGCGACCCGTCCGCCCCGCTCGGGCAGTTCAACTACTTCCAGCTGACCGGCGCGATCACGCGGCCGGACCTGTGGCCGATCTGGGCGACCGTCGGCGCGGCGTCGACCCTGTTCCCGTTCCTGTTGATGCCGGTCTACGTGATCTTCATCAGCCGCGTCGCGCTCGCGTGGAGCCTCGACCGCCAGGTGCCCGAGTGGATGGGGGCGATCTCGGAACGCCTTCGCGCCCCGGCCAACGCGATCCTGTTCGCGCTGGGGATGGCGGTCATCCTGCTGCTGTTCTCGAACTTCTCGATCCTCAAATGGATCGGCCTCGGGTTCCTGGCGCCGAATGCCGACCCGAATCTCGACGGCAAGCTCAACCTCGTCGCATCGGCCTGGTTCACGGTCGTCGCCTCGGGTCTCAGCTGGATCCTGCCCGGCGTGAATGCGCTCCTGGCGCGATTCACCCGGCCGGACCTGGTCAAGGACGCGCCCTATCTCCGCTGGCTCCCGTTGATCGGGCTCGCCTGGCTCGCGTTCACGCTCACCCTCTATTGGTTCGCGGCGATCTCGCCGATCGTGCAGACGATCACGGGCGGCGAGCAGAGCGCACTCGACTACCTGAACGCGACGGGCGTGACCTTCGTCGGGGTGATCGCCCTGCTCGGCGTGGTCTGGTACGTCATCCAGGAGTTCCGGAACCGGCAGCGCGGCGTCGAGACCGAGCTCATGTACCAGATGCTGCCGCCCGACTGAGCAGCCATGACGTCGATCGCCGGGTGAGCTGCTCGCCCGGCGGCCGGCGCACACTCCGGAGATGACGAGCGGCGCCGGGCCTGCCGACCTCGTGCTCGTCGGCGGCTCCGTCACGACGCTCGACGTGGCGCGACCGGTCGCGAGCGCCGTCGCGATACGAGCCGGGCGAATCGCCGCGGTCGGCGATGAACGCGACGTCGGCGACCTCGGAGGTCCCCGGACGCGACGCATCGACCTCCATGGCCGGACGCTCCTTCCAGGTTTCATCGACGCGCACTGCCACCCCGTGATGGCCGGCGTCGACCTGCTGCGCTGTCCACTCCACGAGCTGCCCGCGTCCATCGACTCGTACGTCGGTGCGATCGGCACGTACGCCGCGGCGCACCGGGACCTCGACTGGGTCCTCGGCAACGGCTGGTACATGGCTGCCTTCCCGGGCGGGACGCCATCACGCCACGACCTCGACCGGGCCGTCGCGGACCGGCCGGCCCTGTTCATCAACCGTGATGGCCACGGTGCGTGGGTCAACACCCGCGCCCTCGAGCGCGCCGGGATCACGGCCGAGACGCCGGACCCACCGGATGGCCGGATCGAGCGGGATGCCGGCGGCGGGCCGAGCGGCACGCTCCACGAAGGCGCCGTGGAGCTCGTGCGGCGGCTGGTTCCACAGCCGACGGTCGACGAGATCGCGGCCGGCCTCGAGCTCGCCCAGGCGTACCTGCATCGGCTCGGGATCACGGCCTGGCAGGACGCGTGGGTCACGCCGGCATGGCTGGCCGGCTACCGCCGGTTCGCGGAGGCGGGCCGGCTGACGGCCCGGGTCGTCGCCAGCCAGTGGTGGGAGCGTGACCAGGGCGAGGAGCAGATCGAAGGCTTCGTCGAGGAGCGCGCACGGTCCTCGATCGGCCGCCTCGAGGCGACGACCGTCAAGATCATGACCGACGGCGTTGCCGAGAACTACACCGCGTCGATGCTCGAGCCGTACCTCGACGCGAAGGGTCATCCAACCGGGAACCGCGGCATCGACTTCGTGGACCCCGAGCGACTCAAGAGCTGCGTGACGCGGCTCGATTCGCTCGGCTTCCAGGTGCACTTCCACGCCCTCGGCGACCGGGCGGTCCGCCAGGCGCTCGACGCCGTCGAGGCAGCCCGGGGGGCCAACGGCCACACCGACATGCGCCCCCATCTCGCCCACCTGCAGCTTGTCGACCCGGCCGACTGGCCGCGTTTCCGGGCGCTCGATGCCGGCGCGAACGTCCAGCCCTTCTGGGCGTGCAACGACGACCAGATGACCGAGCTCACGCTGCCCTTCCTCCGTCCCGATCGCGCCGCGCTCCAGTACCCGATCGCGAGCATGTACCGCGCCGGCGCCCGGCTGGTCGGCGGCAGCGACTGGACGGTCAGCACCCCGAACGTCATGGCCGAGATCGAGGTCGCCGTGACCCGGGTCTCACCCGCGAAGCGGGACGAGCCGCCGTTCCTGCCGGACGAGGCGATCGATCTCGAGACCGCCCTTCGGGCGTTCACCCTCGGCGCTGCATGGGCGAACCATCGCGACGATCGAACGGGTTCCATCGAGGTGGGCAAGCTGGCCGATCTCGTCGTCATGGATCGGGACATCGCCCGCGAGCCGACGAACAGGCTCGGCGATGCCCGGGTGCTGCTGACCCTCGTCGAAGGCGAGGCGGTCCACGAGGACCCGGGGCTGGAGCGGCCGTGACCGAGCTTTGGCAGCTCGACGGGATTGCCCAGGCGGAGCTGGTCCGGCGCCGTGAGGTTTCGGCGCTCGAGCTGGTCGATGCGGCGATCGCGCGGATCGAGCAGATCGATCCGAAGCTCAATGCGGTGATCACGCCGCTGTTCGAGGCCGCGCGGGAGATCGCGGCGAAGCCGCTGTCGCCGGGGCCCCTGTCGGGCGTGCCGTTCCTCGTCAAGGACCTCGGCTGCGCGCAGGCGGGCGTGCGGCAGACCAACGGCTCGCGTGCGCTGCGCGACTACATTCCCGCCAGGGACAGCCCGCTCATCACCCGCTACCGCGAAGCCGGCCTGGTGATCGTGGGCCGCACAAGCACGCCGGAGTTCGGGAACCACTCCACGACCGAGCCGGTGCTGTTCGGCCCCACGCGAAACCCGTGGGCGCTCGATCGGACGACGGGTGGCTCCTCGGGCGCGTCGGCGGCGGCGATTGCGGCCGGGCTGACGTCGGTCGCGAGCGGCGGCGACGGCGCCGGCTCGCTCCGGATCCCCGCGTCGTGCTGCGGCGTGTTCGGGTTCAAGCCGTCACGTGGCCGCGTCTCGAGCGCCCCCGGCGGCGAGTCGATCGGCAACCTCGCGATCCGCCACGCCATGAGCCGGAGCGTCCGGGACAACGCCGTCCTGCTGGACATCGCCGCCGTGCCCGAGCCCGGCGACCCCTTCTTCGCGCCCCCGCCGGAGCGACCGTTCCTCGAGGAGGTGGGCCGCCCGCCCGGACGGCTGCGCATCGGCTGGACCTCGACGCCGGCGATCGACACGGCGATCGACCCTGACTGCGTCGAGGCAGTGCGTTCCGCCGCGCGGCTCCTCGAGGACCTCGGCCACGACGTGACGGAAGCCGCCCCGAGGCTCGACGGCGACGTGATCATCGGAGCGCTCCTCGCGGTTTGGGCCGCGGGCAACCTGGGGGACGCGCTCGACTGCGAACGGCTCGTCGGCCGACCGCTCGAGCAGGACGAGCTCGAGATCACGACCTGGGAGCTCGTCGAGCATGGGCGATCGCTGACCGCTCGGGACCTGCTCGAGGCGGTCGCCGCCTTCGGGGCGACCACGCGCTCGATGGGTGCATTCTTCGAGGATCACGACATCTGGCTCACGCCGACCCTCGCGCGACCGCCGGAACCGCTCGGCGTGCTCAACCGTTCGTCGGGCAGCGCGCTCGGCTGGCAGCGGATGGACTCCGGGTTCAACCCGTTCAACCCGTGGGCCAACATCAGCGGCTGTCCGTCGATGTCGGTGCCGCTCCATTGGTCGGCCGACGGCCTGCCCATCGGCGTCCTCGCGACCGCGCGCTACGGCGACGAGGCGACGCTCTTCCGGCTCGCCGGCCAGCTGGAGGGCGCGCGACCCTGGGCGGATCGCTGGCCGGCGATCGCAACCGACCGATCGCCGAGGGGCTAGCCTGCACCGAGCCGATGGCCAAGCCGTTCCGCCTCTACATCTGCAGCGACATCCACGCCTCCGAGCGGACGTGGCGGAAGTTCGTCAACGCCATGAAGGCCAACGTCTACAAGGTCGATGCCGCCGTCATCGCCGGCGACCTCACCGGCAAGGCCCTCGTTGCGGTGGTCAACGGCGACCACAAGGGCGCCGAGGCCTGGACCGCGACCGTCCTCGGTCAGCGCAAGATCGCGCGGAACGAGCAGGAGCTGGTGGACCTCGAGCGCTCGATCGCCGACCTCGGCTACTACGCCGTCCGCGTCACGGAGCCCGAGCGCCTCGAGATGGAGCGCAATCCCGAGATCGTGAAGGAGCACTTCCGGGAGCGGATGATCAGCCGGCTGCGGGAGTGGCTGGCCCTGGCGACCGAGCGCCTCGAGGGCTCGAACATCCCCGTCTACCTCATGCCCGGCAACGACGACGAGTTCGACATCGACCCGATCCTCGCAGAGTCGACGTATTGCCAGAACGTCAATGAGCAGGTCATCGAGCTGACCCCGTGGCACCAGCTCATGAGCATGGGCTGGTCGTCACCGACGCCGTGGCACACCCCGCGCGAGCTGCCCGAGGAGGAGTTCCTCGACCGCCTGTCGGGCCTCCTGAAGGGCGTCAAGGACCCGCGCAAGACGGTGATGATGACCCATGTCCCGCCGTACGACTCGGGGCTCGACACCGCGCCGCTGCTGTCACCCGATCTCCGACCGACGGTCACCGCCGGTGACCTCATCCGCGGCCCGGTCGGCTCCACCGGCGTGCGCTCCGCGATCGAGCAATTCCGCCCCGTGCTCGGCGTCCACGGCCACATCCATGAGTCCGGCGGCGAGCGGCGGATCAAGGACACGCTGTGCGTGAACGCCGGCTCCGAGTCATCGATGGGCGTGCTTCGAGGCTTCCTCGTCGATCTCAGCGAGAACGGTGTCGAGAAGTCGCTCCGCGTCGAGGGCTAGCTCACAGTCAGGTCAAGCTCGTGAAGTCCATCGTCGCCTCGCCGCCGAGCCTGCGCTTCGCGGATCGGGGTGGAGCTTCATGATCGACAAACGAAGGGGAGCATCATGAGCGAGTACGCCGTCGTGAACCCGGCCACCGGGGAAACCGTGGCCCGCTACCCCAGCTTCACCGATGCCCAAGTGGAGCAGACACTCGGTACGGCCGAGGCGGGGTTCGAGACCTGGCGCAAGCTCCCGGTCGCCGAGCGGGCGAGGATGGTCCGCCGCGCGGCCGAGCTCCATCGGGAACGCCGAAAGGAGCTGGCCGCCGTCATCGTCCGGGAGATGGGCAAGCCGTTCGCCGCCGCGGTCGGGGAGGTCGACTTCGCCGCCGAGATCACCGAGTACTACGCGGATCAGGCGGAGGTGATCACCGCCGATCAGCCGCTCACCATCCGTGGCCAGGGCACCGCCGTGATCCGCCGCAGCCCGCTGGGTGTGCTCTTCGGGATCATGCCCTGGAACTTCCCCTACTACCAGGTGGCCCGGTTCGCGGCGCCGAACCTGGTCCTGGGCAATGTGATCGTGTTGAAGCACGCGTCGCAGTGCCCGGAGTCGGCCGCGGCCATCGAGGCGATCTATCGCGACGCCGGGCTGCCGGAGGGCGCCTACCTGAACGTCTATGTCAGCGCGGAGCAGGCCGCGACGATCATCGCCGACCCGCGGATCCAGGGCGTATCGGTGACCGGCTCGGAGCGGGCCGGGGCGGCCGTCGCCGAGGTAGCGGGGCGGCACCTGAAGAAGGTGGCCCTGGAGCTCGGGGGCTCGGATCCGTTCCTGGTGCTGGCCACCGATGATCTCGATACGGTGGTGGCGGCGGCAACCGCGGCGCGGCTCGACAACACCGGCCAGTCCTGCAATGCCGCGAAGCGATTCATCGTCGTGGACGGGCTGTACGACGACTTCCTCGCCAAGTTCACCGCCGCGATGGCCGCGTCGCCGCTGGGTGACCCGATGGCGAGGGGCACGGTTCTCGGGCCGCTGTCGTCGGTCGAGGCAGCGACCCGGCTGCAAGGCCAGGTCGATCGGGCGGTGGCGCAGGGTGCGACCGTGGTCACTGGAGGCGGCTCCCGCGACGGCGCGTTCTATCCGCCGACCGTGCTCACGGGCGTAAAGCCCGAGATGGACGCCTATCGGGAGGAGTTCTTCGGACCGGTTGGAGTCGTCTACCGGGTGGCCGACGAGGACGCAGCGGTCACGCTGGCCAATGACACAAGCTTTGGGCTGGGTTCGTACGTGTACAGCAACGATCCGGAGCAGGCGGCCCGGGTCGCCGATCGGATCGAGGCTGGCATGGTCTACANNNCAAGCGCAGCGGTACGGCGCGTGAGTTGGGCCTGCTGGCGGCCGATGAGTTCGTGAACAAGAAACTCATCCGCACCGCCGGCTAGCCATTCGCCGCCCACCGAGATTGGAGGTCAGACCATGGGTGAACTGCTCGGGATCGCTCGATTCCGGTTCCACCCCGGCAAGGTCGAGGAGTACAAGCGCCTGTCCGCGCAGGCAATGGACATCGTCCGAGCGAAGGAGAGCGGCACGCTCGAGTACGCGATCTACTTCAACGAGGACGAGTCGGAGGCCGTCGTGATCGAGCGGTTCGCGAGCTCCGAGGCCCTGATCGAGCACGGCGCGAACATGAGCGAGATTTCGCCGGCGGTCCTCGCGACGGCGACCGTCGAGGGCGAGCTCCTCGGTGAGCCGAACGACGAACTCCGCGCAAAGCTCACGGGGCCGGAGCCGCAGCTGTTCACGCCGTACATGTCGCTGAAGCCGAGATAGGTCGTCCTAGACTGGCCGCGTGCCGTCGCGTCGCGTAGCGGGCGCCCGTCCCGAAGCGCTCTTCAAGCCACCGCCTGAGCGCCAGCCGCTGGCCGCGCGCATGCGGCCGCGGACGTTCGAGGAGTTCGTCGGCCAGGTCCACCTCGTCGGCGAGCAGGGGCCGCTCCGGAAGTCCGTCACGCGCGGGCACCTGACGTCATTGCTGCTGTGGGGTCCGCCGGGCACGGGCAAGACGACGCTCGCGCGCATCCTCGCCGAGGCGATCGGCGCCGAGTTCATCACCCTCAGCGCCGTGATGTCCGGCGTGGCCGAGGTGCGCGCGGCCATTGCGACCGCGCAGGACCGGCTCGCGCTCAACGGCCGGCGCACGGTCTTGTTCATCGACGAGATCCACCGCTTCAACAAGGCCCAGCAGGACGCGCTCCTGCCACACGTCGAGGACGGCACGGTCACCCTCATCGGCGCGACCACCGAGAACCCGTATTTCGAGGTGAACTCGGCGCTCCTGTCCCGGCTTCGCGTCTGGCGGCTCGAGCCGCTGACCGACGAGGATGTCGGGGTCGTCGTCCGGCGCTCGATCGACGATTCCGAGCGTGGTCTTGCGGGCGAGCTCGGGCCCGAGGGGGGCAAGGGCGTGGCGCTCGACGAGGAGGCGTTCGGCCACCTCGTCTCGATCTCCGGCGGCGATGCGCGCGTGGCGCTGAACGTGCTGGAGGGCGCAGTTGCGCTCGCCGAGTCGGAAGGCGCGCGGGACAAGGCCGGCAAGGTCACGCCACGCCTGGCCGACATCGAGGCCGCGGCGCAGCAACGGATTCTCGCCTACGACCGGGCGGGCGACGGGCACTACGACACCGTCTCGGCGTTCATCAAGAGCCTCCGCGGCAACGAGCCCGACGCGGCCCTCTACTGGCTGGCCTCGATGATCGCGGCCGGCGAGGACCCGCGGTTCATCGCCCGCCGGCTGATCATCAGCGCGTCGGAGGACGTCGGGAACGCCGACCCGCGCGCCCTGCAGGTCGCGGTTGCCGCGGCCCAGGCGCTCGACCACGTCGGCCTGCCGGAAGCGCAGTACGCGCTGGCCCAGGCGACGACGTACATCGCCACGGCGCCGAAGTCGAACCGCTCGGGGCAGGCGTACTGGGCCGCCGTCGGCGACGTCGAGGCCCAGGGCTCCCTGGCCGTCCCGCTCCACCTGCGCCAGGCGGCGAACCCGCGCCTGAAGCACCACGGGATCGGCGTCGGCTACAAGTACCCGCACGACTTCGAGGGCGCGGACGTCGAGCAGCGCTACCTGCCCGAGGCGCTCGACGGCCGGCGCTACTACCTGCCGACGGACCAGGGCTACGAGTCGACGATCTCGGAGCGGATGGGCCGCCGAGCGGCCGCGCGAGCGAGCAATCGCGAGGCGGGCAGGACGCCCGCGAACCCGTTCCCCTCCCCCGAGGTCGCACGCGGCGGCGGCGACAAGATCCTCAGGAAGCGCGAGGAGAGCCGCAAGAAGCTGGCCGAGACCGAGAAGCGCGACGCATCAGGCTGAAACCGTCGCCTCGAGCTGAGGCGCACCCTGGGCGCGGGTTCAGCCCTCCGCGTCGACGTCAACCGGTCCGTCGTCGAAGTCGCCGTCGACCGCGGGCTCGAGGTCATCGTCTCCGCCGCGCTGGCTGCGCACGAAGTAGACCGCGGCGACGGCGAGCAGGCCCACGAGCAACAGGAGTGCCGCGATCGCGCCGAGTGGCAGACCGCCCTGGCCGGAGACGGGACCGCCAACCGGGCCTGCTGTCGGCGAAGCCGCGGCGGATTCGGATGGGCCGGCCGAAGGGATGACGAAGCCCGAGTCCGATGGTGCCGGGGACTCGCTGGCGCTTGGTTCGGGCGTGGGCGATGCCGTCGGCGCCGGCGTCGGGGTTGGCGCGGGTGTCGGCGTGGGTGGCGGCGGCACGGCCAGTACCGACAGGCTCACGACCCGCTGCGGACTTGGCGAAAAGCCGTCGGATGCCCGGTACGAGAACGCGTCCGGCCCGACGTACCCGGCAGTGGGCGTGTAGCTGAAGGAGCCGTCGGAGGCGAGCGTCACGACGCCGTGCGAGGGCGAGTTGACCTTTACCGCAGTGAGCGAATCACCGTCGACGTCGGAGTCGTTGCCGAGGACACCCGGCGCGGCGACGTTCAGCGTTCGGTCCTTCAGCGCCGTGAAGCTGTCCCTGACCGCCGTCGGAGCATCGTTGACCGCCTTTACCGTGATCGTGACGGTCGCGCTCGCCTCCGGGCTGACGGCTGTGCAATTCGGATCCTCGACCGTGCCCAGCACGTAGGTGAAGGTCGTCACGCCGTTCCAGTTCGGGGGCGGCGTGTATTTGAAGACGCCTTTGACGATCGCCGTCGCGTCGATCGTGCCGGTGAGCCCACTCGCGTCGTAGCTGGCGACGCACGGCATCCCGCCGTCGTTCGTGTCGTTGGCGAGCAGGTTCGGCTGCGGGTTGCCCACGTCGGTGAGATCGAGCTGCGTGTCCTCGTCGATCGTGTACGCGTCGTCACCCGCCCCCGTGACGGCCAGGACGGTGTGCGCCGAGGCGAGCGCCAGGAGACATCCGAGCGCGAGCGTCAGGCCATGACGTGGGCTGCGCGTCACCTGTCCCCCTCGGCTCGCGACGTGATCGAAGATCGGGCGGGCAGCATATCCACCGAGGACGCGGGCCGTCGATCGCCCGTGACGGGGAGTGCGATGGCATCGCGGGCTCGGTCGTGCGACCATCCGGTCGTCGCCGAGTGCCCACGGAGGAACCATCGCTTGACCCGCTCCGAGCCGAACCTGCGCATCCCCGGGCCGACCTCGCTGCCGCCGAGCGTCCGCGAGGCAGGCGCGCGACAGATGATCAACCACCGCGGGCCGGAGTTCCGAGAGCTGCTGGAGCGGCTGCAGGCGGGCATGAAGCCGTACTTCGGCACGGCGAGCGACATCATCATCCTCTCCTGCGCGGGGACGGGCGGGCTCGAGGCCGCGGTCGTCAACACGCTGTCGCCGGGCGACCGCGTCCTGGCCGTGTCGATCGGTGCCTTCGGTGACCGCTTCGCCAAGATCGCGGAGGCGTATGGGGCGACCGTCGATCGTGTGTCGGCCGAGTGGGGCTGGGCGGCGGCGCCCGACGAGGTCCGCGAGCGGCTCGGCGCGGGCGATTACAGGGCGGTCCTGCTGACCCACAACGAGACCTCGACCGGGGTGATGAACCCGATCCCCGAGCTCGCCGCGGCGATCCGTGCGGCCGCGCCCGACGCGCTGATCCTCGTCGACACCGTGTCCTCGCTCGGCGCCGTGCCGTTCGACATGGACGGCTGGGGCGTCGACGTCGTCGCCACCGCCTCGCAGAAGGCATGGATGGCGGCCCCGGGCCTGGCCATGGTCGCCGCCTCGGATCGTGCCTGGAAGGCGATGGAGACGGCGAAGATGCCGCGCTTCTACCTCGACCTGCGCAAGCATCTCGACTCGATGGCCTCCGGCGAGACGCCGTGGACCCCGGCGATCGCGGTCGCGTTCCAGGTCGACGAGGGCATCCGGCTGATGAACGAGGAGGGCCAGGCCGGCGTCTTCGCGCGCCACGTCGCCTGCGCCGCGGCGACCCAGGCGGGGCTGGAGGCGCTCGGGTTCGAGCTGTTCGCCGAGCCGGCGCATCGGTCGAAGACCGTCACCGCCGCGTGGATCCCGGACGGGCTCGACTGGAAGACGTTCAACGGCGAGATCAAGCGCCGCCAGCTCGTGCTCGCGGGCGGGCAGGGCAAGCTCACCGGCAAGGTGTTCCGGGTCGGCCACCTCGGCTCGGTGACCGTGGGCGAGATCCTCGAGGCGATCGAGACGATCGAGGCGGTCTCGCTCGAGTCGGGTCGCGAGATCGAGGCCGGGGCCGCGGTCGCGGCTGCCGAGCGCGCCGCGGGCGGCGCCGCCCTCCAACCCGCTTGACGGTCTCCGCTCCCGCCCCGACCAGGACCGGGTCAGCCGACCGTCCCGGCACGATGCGGGTGCTGGTCGCCGAGGCGATCGCGTCCGAGGGTGTCGAGGCGCTCCGAGCCCGCCACGAGGTCGACATTCGGACCGGGCTGTCCGGGGACGAGCTGCGCGACGTCGTCGGCGGCTACGACGCCCTGATCGTGCGTAGCGGCGTCGACGTGGACGCCGCGATGATCGCGGCCGGCACGCGGCTGCAGGTCATCGGCCGGGCGGGCGTGGGCGTCGACAACGTCGACCTGGACGCGGCAACGCGCGCCGGAATCACCGTCGTCAACGCGCCAACCGGGAACACCATCGCGGCGGCGGAGCACACGATGGCGCTCCTGCTCGCGCTGGCGCGGCGCGTCCCTGCCGCCGACGCATCCGTGCGCCGCGGCGAGTGGTCTCGATCGGCGCTCGAGGGTGTCCAGCTGCGCGGGCGAACGCTCGGGATCATCGGCCTCGGCAAGATCGGGATGGCCGTCGCGGAGCGGGCCCGCGGGTTCGGGATGACGCTCCTCGGCAGCGATCCCTATGTCACGGAGGAGCAGGCCGCGCTGCGCGGCGTGGAGCTGGTCGAGTTGGACGCGCTGCTGGGGCGGTCGGACGCGGTCACGGTCCACGTCCCGCTCACACGCGCCACGACGGGGCTGATCGGCGCGAAGGCGATCGCGCGCATGAAGCCCGGTGCGTTCGTGCTCAACGTCGCGCGCGGCGGCATCGTCGACGAGCCCGCGCTCGCTGCGGCCCTGCGCGAGAGCCGCCTCGGCGGCGCCGGGATCGACGTGTTCGAGAACGAGCCCCCGGCCGGCTCACCGCTGCTCGACGCGTCGAACACGGTCCTCACGCCGCACCTCGGGGCGTCGACGGTGGAAGCCCAGGTCGCCGTCGCCGAGGAGATCGCTGAGCAGGTGCTCGAGGTCCTCGACGGTCGACCGGCCAGGTATGCGGTCAACGCGCCGCTGCTCAGCGCCGAGGCCGAGCAGACCATCGGGCCGTATCTACCCCTCGCCGAGACGCTCGGACGCTTCCTCGCCCAGTTCGCCCGCGCGGGCGTCGGCACGCTGACGATCGAGCTGGCGGGCGACCTCGCCCGAACCGAGTCCGGCCCGGTGACCGCGGCCGCGCTGCGCGGCGTCCTTGAGACGAGCACGACCGAGCGGGTCAACCTCGTCAACGCCGCGATCCTCGCCAAGGCCCGCGGGATCAGCGTCGTCGAGCGCAAGACCGCCGACGCCGGCGGGTTCAGCGCTGCGATCACGCTCCGCGGCACGGTCTCGGGCTCCGGGCGTGGCGGTGAGGTCGCCGTCGGCGGGACGCTCGCCGGGGGCGAGATGCGGATCGTGCGCCTGAATGCGTACCGGCTCGACATGGCCGCCGAGGACAGGATGCTGATCACGCGCCACCACGATCGACCGGGCACGATCGGGCGGCTCGGGCAGCTGCTCGGCCGCGCCGACGTCAACATCAGCTCGATGCACGTCGCCCGCTCGGCGCCGCGCGAGGATGCGCTCATGGTCGTCTCGGTCGACGACGACATCAGCCCCGAGCTGGAAGCGGCGATCCGCGCCGACGAGGGTGTCCAGGACCTGTGGACGATCCGCCTCGGCAACCATCGGTGACCGACGAGCCAATCGAGCCGGGTCCCGGCGAGCCGACCCCGCCGCTCATCCCGACGGGCCTCGATGCGGTCCTCGCGTTCATCCGCCATGGCGAGTCCGAGTGGGTCGCCGAGGGTCGGTTCCAGGGCCAGGGCGACTCGCCGCTCTCCGAGCTCGGCAGGCGCCAGGCCCTTCTGACCGCGCGCCGGATCGCTCGCCGGGCGCGACGGCCGGCATTGCCACTCCCCTCCGGGCCGCCACGGAGCGTCGTCCATTCCCCGCTCGCCCGTGCCGCCGAGACCGCCGAGCTGGTGGCGCGCGCGGTGAGCGGCGGTCGCGGCGCCGACGCGGTCGACGTGCCGGTCCCTGTCCGGCCGGAGCCCGGGTTGACGGAGATCGGGCAGGGCGAGTGGGAGGGCCTGCCCGGCGCCGAGGTCGTCGAGCGCTGGGGCGACCTGCTCCAGCACTGGCGGCGCGATCCACTGACCGCATGGGCGCCAGGCGGCGAGTCGATCCCCGAGGTTGACGTTCGTGTCCGTGGCGCGCTCCGGCCACTCCTCGAGGACCTCGCTTCCGCGGCGCCGCCGGGGTCGGGCAATCGTTCGCAGGTCCTGGGCTACGGCGACCTGCCCTCGGACGAGCCGTGGTCGATCGTCGTCGGCCACGACGGCGTGTTCAAGGTGGCCCTGCTGGCGCTGCTGGACCTGCCGCTCGCGCGCTTCTGGGTGCTGCCGTTCGCCCTATGCGGGATCACGATCGTCGAGATCCGCGGCGGCCGCCCGCGCCTGCGCCTGCACAACGCCACCGACCACCTGTCGACCCTCGAGACCGAGGCCGAGCGGGTTGGGGTCGAGGAACGGCGGCGCACCGGCGCGCTCTGAACGCCGCTACCGCCGCTTGTTGCGGCGCAGGCCGCGCCGCACGACGAGCCCGATCAGCGCCAGGCGCAGCCGGTGGTATGCCTCGGCGATGCGCCGCAACCGATCCGCCCCGAGGTCGCGCTTGCCGTAGGCGACCTCGACCTTGGCGCGGGCCAGGGTGGTCAACTCGACGCGCACCGACGGCACCTCGTCGGCGAGCGCGCCCGCGTATTCGTAGACGGTCTGTGACGGCCGCGGCCCGAGGCCCAGGCGAGCGGCGAGTCGCGCCAGCGAGCCCCACGCCCGGTCCGGATGCATCGGCTTGGTCGGCACGCGGCGGAGCGCCGCCCACGCGAGCGCCGCGAACCCGATGAGGAGGATCGCCGCGATCGCGATGAACGGCCCCACGCCCGTGCCGGTCGTGAACCCGCCAACACCCCCGACTCGCTGGCTCGGGACGGGCGGCTCGTGGAAGGTCGCGGCGGGGACGCTCGGCCGCGCCGTGGCCGGGCCGATGGAACCGGACGGAATCGGCAGGGGCTGGCCCACAGAGCCGGTCGGGTCGAACTCGACCCAGCCCGTGCCCGGGAAGAACACCTCGACCCACCAGTGGGTGCCCGTCGCGTTGACGACCTCGACGTTGTCGGTGCCCCGCTCGCCGGGCAGGAAGCCGTAGGCGACCCGCGCCGGGATGCGCGACGCGCGCAGGAGCACGGCCATCGTGCTCGCGTAGTACTCGCAGTACCCGGCCTTGATGATCGCGAAGCACTCGACCGAGGACACGTCGCCGCACTTGGCGTTGCGCAGGTCTCGGACGTCGCGGTCATAGGTGAAGTGGTTCGGATCTCTGAGGTACTTCTCCATCGCGTGGGCGAGGTCGTACGGGTTGGACGGGTCGACGCCGGGCGGCGACGCGACCGTCGCGCGGATCGCGGTCAGTAGCGCCGTCGCGTTTGGGCCCATCGCGATGTTGGGCAGGGCCGTGTACACCGGGAGGATGTCGCCCGGGTAGCTGGTGCCGGCGGCCCGGAGCCGGGCCTCGGTGATGCCGCCCTGGACGTCCTGGAAGACCGGGATCATCGCCAAGACGTTGTAGGGGCTCGACCCTTCGGTCGACTCGAGTTTCGTGAAGTATCGCCCGCCACCGACGCTCGTCTCGCGCGTCGGGCGGTCCACCCACCCCAGCTCGTTCGGGCCGACGATCGTGGGGCTTCGGAGCGCGTCGGGGATGATGCGGAACCTGACCTCACGGCGTCCGACCGACTTGTCGGGCTCGCCGAGCGGGTCGGGCAGGATGTCACGGGCCGCGACGGGAGTAGTCGTCTGCGGGCCACCCGATCTCCAGCCGAAGCCTGTGTATTCGGCGTAGGTCCCTGCCCGCCACTTGAACGCGCGAACGTCGTCGCCCGGCTGCAACTGGGCGCGGAAGGCGACCTTGTCGAGCGGCTCCCACAGGCCGAGGGTAGTCGCGTCATCGCCGAAGCCGACGATGCCGAGGGGTCGTGGATCGCCGCCGGGTGGCGCGAACCGCTGGAGCCACGAGGAGACGTCCTGGAGGTGCTGCGGCAGATCCGCCCAGACACCCTGCAGCGGCGCCGAGGCCGCAGTGTTGGTCAGCAGGATCGAGCCGAGCACGGCCGCCGTCACGAACGCCGCGCCGCCCCGCAGGTACAGCTGGCCGACGGTCGCCGGATCGCCGATCTTGCGCCGGGCCCAGGTGAGCTCCTCCTCGAAGACATGCGTCCGGATCAGCAGCAGGAGCGAGGCGGCGCTGAACAGGACCATGAGCGTCAGCTGGTTGTGATCCGTCAGGGCCATGTTGGCGAGGATCGCCAGGCCGAGGACGACGACCGCGTCGAGCGGTCGCCGGTGGCCGAACACGGTGAACCCGGCGAGCTGGCCGGCGCCCCAGACGAGTGCGCCGAAGACGAGGTGGTAGTGGCCCCACTGGCTGGTGAACGGCCGGCCCTCGACCACGAGATCGGCCCAGACCTTCTGGGCGACCTCCAGGCTTGCGAGCAGCCGCAGGCCGAGCGCGTATGGATCCCACCCGACGGCCCGGTCCGGCCCGAGGATGATCCCGCCCACGATCAGCGGCAGGAGCAAGCCCCCGAACAGCGCGCCCACGATGTGGGTCCGCCACCGCCCCCAGCCGATCTTCGCGCCGAAGACCCCGAACGCGAGCCCGACGAGGGCGATCCACGGCAGGAAGTTCGCGTTCCCGCCGGCCGAGTCCGGGGTCCACGCGGCGTCCTGCAGGGAGCCCGCGAAGACCATGGCCATCACCGCGGTCGAGAGGAGCGTCAGCCAGCCCTCCGCCGGCCGCAGCGGGATCCGGCGGACGCCCTCGCCCATGGCTCGCGATGGTGCCGCGACGACGCCGGCGCTCATGCGGCGAGCGCCTCGGAGAGCGGCACCGCCGGCCCGACGCGATACACGGTGATGTCGAACTCGGCGAGGGCGTGGCGCAGGGCTCGCCACTCCTGCGCCGTCGCGGACGGCTGTGGCAGCGGCGAGTCGGCGGCACTGGTCCCCGCCCGGCGCGCCGCCTCCTCCTGCTCGCGGCGCTCGAACGCGGGCACGTCCAGCGAGACCACGACGCAGGCGACGCCGCGCGACCGCAGCGCGGCCAGCGGCTTGACCCAGCCGCGGTCGAGCGAGGCGGTGATCACGACTGCGGTCATGCCGCGGCGAATGCGTGGCACGCTCGCGACGAGGGCTTCTGCGACAGGCGTCGAGCCATCCCCTTCGACCGCGGCGAGCAGCTGCATGATCTTGAGGTGCTGGCGGCCCCCGCGGTCGGGCTGGAGCTGCGCCAGTCGATGGGCGTTGACGCTCATCCCGACGGCACGGTTCTCGACGAGCGCCTTGTCGGCGACGGCCGCGGCGACGCGGACGCCGACCTCGACCGTTGACTCGTCACCGGAGCCGCGCTGGATCGAGCGCTCGAGGTCGAGGACGAGCCACGCGTCGGCCGTCTGCTCGAGGTCGAACTCCTTGACCTGGATGTCGCCGTGGCGGGCCGTCGACTTCCAGTGGATCCGGTTGAACGCGTCGCCGGGCGCCCATGGCCGGACGGTCGTCGCGAGCGGCGTGGCCTGCAGCGTGCGCTCGCGCATCGCCTGGCTGCCGTCGAGGTTGGCCGCCGGCAGCCGCCAGAGCGGGATGGGCTCCAGCCTCGGGTAGACGGTGACGTTGATGCCCGAGCCGACCGACGCCGACGACTCGAAGAAGCCGAACGGGTCGCCGGTGCGGATCTGCAGTGGCTCGATCCGGAAATGGCCGCGTCGCGTCAGCGGCGTGCGGATCAGCCACGAACGCTCGGTCCGGCCGCCGAGCGAGATCGCGCGCCCGGGCAGCCCCGCCGGCAGCGACGTCGGGTTGTGGATCTCCAGCCATGGCTTCGGGACGCGGCTCGTATTGCGCAGTGTGTAGGTGACCCGGATGCGATCGCCGACGTGACCGGAGAGCTGGTTGACGGCGTACCCCGCCTCGAGGTCGGCGAGTCCGAGGCGCGTCAGGACGTACGACCCGCCGATGACCAGCACGCCCAGGTACACGAGGTAGAACAGGAACGTCAAGCCGGTCGAGAACGCGGCGACGACCAGGATCGCGGCGAGGAGCAGCAGCTGAAACCGGCGAAACATCAGTCTTTTCGGTGCGAGGCAGAGGTGCGATGCATCACATAGCTCTCCGAGGACGCAGGCGACGCCCTGCTAGCCATGCGTCCGAGGATTCGACGCCCAGCTAGCCATGCGTCCGAGGGAACCGGGGACTTTCAGCTGCTGCGCGAGCGGGCGCGGCCGACCGGTGTCACCGGGCTGACGGCCGAGATCACCGTCTCACGCGTCGTGCCCACCGGTGTCGTCTCGAGCAGCTCGCGGATGACCTGCGCCGGCTGGACGTCATGGATCGACGAGCTCGTCTTGATGATCAGGCGGTGGGCCAGGGCGGCCTCCGCCAGGGCCTTCACGTCGTCGGGGATCACGTAGTCCCGGCCGAGGAGGCCGGCCAGCGCCTGTCCGGCGCGGTACAGGGCGATGGAGCCGCGGGGGGAGGCCCCAAGGTAGATGTCGCCGTGGTCGCGGGTGCCATTCACGAGCCGGACGATGTATTCGGCCACAGTCGGGTCGACGTAGATCTCGCGCACGGCCCGCTGCATGTCCTGGAGCTCCTCGACCGGGCAGACCTCTTCGAGATCGTCGATCGGGTGCTGGCGCTTCTGCTCGTCGAGGATCACGACCTCCTCGACCGGCTGCGGATAGCCGAGCCGGATCCGGAGCATGAACCGATCGAGCTGGGCCTCGGGCAGGGCGAACGTGCCCTCGTACTCGATGGGGTTCTGGGTGGCGATGACGAGGAACGGGTCGGGCATCGGATAGGTCGTGCCGTCGATCGTCGCCTGCCGTTCCTCCATGCACTCGAGCAGCGCCGACTGCGTCTTCGGGGTCGCCCGGTTGATCTCGTCGGCCAGGACCACCTGGGCCATGATCGGGCCCGGCCGGAACTCGAACTCCTGGGTCTTCTGGTTGTAGATCGAGAGGCCGGTGACGTCCGATGGCAGCAGATCCGGCGTGAACTGGATGCGCCGGAACGAGCTGCCCAGGCTGCGGGCAATCGCCTTGGCCAACACCGTCTTGCCCGTGCCGGGCACGTCCTCGATCAGGAGGTGGCCCTTGCACAGCAGCGCGACGAGGGCGAAGCGCACCTCGTTGTGCTTGCCGACGATGACGCGCTCGACGTTGGCGAGGACGCGGTCCCCGACCTGCTGGATTCCGGTCATGCAGCTCCCCTCAGAGATCCGCGGTGTCTCCTCCGACGCGGATCGCCCCTCCGCAGTGTCACGGGATGGTACGTCGTGACGGCAAGGAAGGTTCCCGACGGATCAATGGCGCTCGAACGGGGCTAAAGGTTCCCCAAACTGTCCGGCAAACCAACCCTCGCCCGGTCAACCGCGGCGGAGGTTGCCGGCGGCCGCCCACACCGTCATCAGCGCGCCGATCCCGGCCATCGTGCCCAGGAATACCTCGTTCCCGGCGAAGGCCGCGACGGCGATGCCGCCGAAGACCGCCGCCACGACGATCGCGATCCCACCCAATGCGATGCGCTCGATGAGCGGGCGGGGCACCGATTCCCTGCTCGCCTCATGGCCCGCCCGTTCGCCGGCGCCGGCCGCGCCACGCGCATCGCCGGTCGGATCGCCGCCGGTCATCCGTTGGTCCAGGCGCGCCAGGCCCGGAAGAGCTGGCCCGCGATCGGCGACGCCTTGACGTTGCCCCCGCCCGAGTGCTCCACGAGCACAGCGATCGCGACCTGCGGGTTGTCGTACGGGGCGAAGCCGACGAACCACGAGTGCGGCTGGCCGGAACCGAGCTCCGCGGTTCCCGACTTGCCCGCGACCACCAGGCCCCGGACGGCGGCCCCGGCAGTGAAGAACCTGCCCCAGTCACCGTTCACGGCCAGTCGCATGGCCGCCGCGATCTCATGGGCGATCCCCGGTGCGACCACCTGGCCGATGGCCGACGGGCCGATCGTCGTCGTGCCGGCCTTCCCGGTTGCCTCGAGGACCAGGTGCGGGCGCATCAAGGTGCCGTCATTCGCGATCGTGGCCGCCGCCAGGGCCATCTGCAGTGGCGTGACAAGGACCTCGGCCTGCCCGTAGGCGGCATTCGCGAGCTCCACCCGGTCGGCGAAGCCACCGGGCAGCGGGCCGCCGCCGTTGGTCACCTGGGAGACCTCGGTCGGCAGGTCGAACGGCAGCGCCGCGCCGAACCCCAACCGGCCGGCATAGCCGGCGAGCGCCTCGCCGCCGGTCCGGACGCCGGTCTGTGCGAAGTAGATGTTGCACGAGACCTCGATCGCCTGGCGGTAGTCAAGGACCGTGTTGCCCGTGAACAGGTGGTGGGCGTCGCGCACCCGGTAGCCGTCGATCAGCCAGCCGTTCTTCTCGGACCTCGGCTGGTCCGCGTAGGTCGTCGCGGGCGAGATCGCGCCGCTGCCCAGGGCGGCCATCGAGGTCACGATCTTGAACGACGAGCCGGGCACGTACAGGCCCTGCGTCGCGCGCGGCAGCAGTGGCGCCCGGTTGTCGCGGCGGAGCTGGTCGAACGTCTTGGCCGAGGTGTCCGGGTTGGACACGGCCGACGCGTCGTAGTCCGGGGTCGAGGCGAGCGCCAACACCTCGCCCGTCCGCGGGTCGAGCATGACGACGGCACCACGGGTCCTGCCGAGCGCCTGCACGGCGGCTTCCTGGAGCTGGAGGACCAGCGTCGTGCGCAGCGCCTCGGGATCGGATGGGTCGGCCTGGAACTTGCGGGTCAGCTCGCGCAGCGGGTCCGCCGACACGACGCCACTCAGCTGCGCGTTCCAGGCGTTCTCGAGGCCGGACGTCCCGAACTGGCGAGTCGAGTAGCCGAGGACCCCGGACAGCGCATCGGAGGCGTAGACGCGGTAGGGCTCGTCGTTCCTGTCCAGCTTGTTCCAGGCGAGGCGGACGCCGTCGCGATCGAAGATCTCGCCGCGGAGCACGTTGCGCGACGCGGCGATGACCGCCGCGTCGTCGCCCGAGTTGCTCAGGTTGTCCGACTCGATGACCTGCCAGTAGCCGGCGCCGAGGGCGAGGCTGCCGAACGCGAACGCAAGCGCGAGGGCCACCCGTCCGAGCGCGGCGCCGATGCCGATCCGTCGGCCGGCCCACGACGGCGCGCTGCCCGAGACCGGGTGGGCGTGGCCGGGCTCGCGCTGGCCGATCGGCCAGCGGCCGGACGGCCGCGTCCCCCCGGCGCGTTCGTGGCCCGTCATCAGGCCGCGCCCCGGTCGAGGAGCCGCCGGATCCGGCCCGGCCGGCGCGGCGGCGGGAGCGGCTCGCGGGTTCGCTCGGAGAGCGCGATGAGCATGCCCACGATCACCGAGTTCGCGAGCAATGACGACCCGCCGTAGCTCACGAACGGGAGCGTGATGCCGGTCAGCGGGATGAGCTTCAGGTTGCCCGCCGCGATGATGAACGCCTGCACGCCGATCACGAGCGACAGGCCGGCGGCGAGGATCGCCCGGAACTCGTCCTGTGCCGCGGAGGCGATGCGCAGGCCGCGTTCGACGAGGACGAGGTACAACCCGAGGACCGCGAGGATGCCGACCAACCCGAGCTCCTCGCCCAGGGCCGCGAACGGGAAGTCGGTGTGCAGCGCCGGGATCGGCGGCCGCCCGGCGATGCTCGGAAGGCCCGCGCCGAGCCCCGTGCCGATCAACCCGCCGCGGGCGAACGCGTGGAGCGCCTGGACGACCTGAAAGCCTGCGCCGGTCGGGTCCGCGAACGGGTCGACCCAGATGTCGATACGGGTCCGGACGTGGTCGAACACGAAGTACAGCAGCCCCGCGCCGACGACGAACGCCGCCAGGCCGAGGACGACGAAGCTGAACCGCGCCGTCGAGACGTAGAGCAGCAGCAGGAACACGGCGAAGAACAGGAGCGCGGCACCGAGGTCGCGTTGGACGATGACGATGCCGAGGGCGATGGCCCACATCGCCACCATGGGTGCGAGGTACGGCAGCGGCGGCAGCCGGAACGGCCCGAGCCGCGTGGATTCCTCCTGGAGGAGCGGCCGGTTCTCCGAGAGGTAGCCCGCGAGGAAGACGACGAGGATCACCTTCAGCAGCTCCGACGGCTGGCCGCTGAACGGCCCGATCGTGAGCGACAGGCGGGCGCCGTTGATGTCCCGTCCGAAGACGAAGGTGAGCAGCAGGAGCCCAACCCCGACCGCCGCCCACGTGTACTTGTAGCGACGCAGCCAGACGTCGTTGCGAACGGCGATCGCGAGCAACACGACGATCGTGAGTCCGATCACCAGCCAGAGCAGCTGGGTCTGGGCCAGGCCGCCGAGCCTGCCCGCGAGGTCCTGCGGGAGCCGGATCATCAGCAGCAGCCCGATCCCGCCGAGGAGCCCGACGGTCGGCAGCAGGATCTGGTCGGTGCGCCGGCCGGCGAGCACCAGCGCCCCGTGGACCGCGAACAGCCCGATCAGGTAGATGACGAGGATCGCCGGCGCCGCGAGGACGGCGAGGTCCGGCGGCGGCTGGTCGCCCGCGAGCTGCGCCTCCTTCAACAACCTCGTCGCGCCGAGCGAGAGGTCGCCGACGATGAGCGCGATGGCCACGATCACCAGGAGCGTCAGCTCACGGCCGCGGAAGCGCGGCGTGATCCGGAGGCGGCGGGCCTCGCGGCCGACCGCGCGCAGGCCGGCGGTGACCGGCGCCGCCGTCATCGCGGGCTCACCCGCGCGCCCGCTCGAGCCGCAGACGGACCTGCCCGATCTGGATCTCGTCGCCGAACGCGAGGGGTGACAAGCCGTCGACCTGGCTGCCGTTCACGAACGTCCCGTTGGTCGAGCCGAGATCCTCCACGTACCAGGCTCGACCCCGATATGTCAGGGCGGCGTGCGCCGCGGAGGCGAAGTCGTCGTCGAGCACGATCGAGTTGTTCACGTCGCGCCCGAGCGAAGTGATGGCGTCGAGCGCGAACGACACGCCGGCGGCGGGCTCGCCGCTCGGCGACGCAGTGACGACCAGCCGGCCGAGCTCCAGCGTCGGCTCGCGGGCCGCAGCCCGCAGGTCGCGCACGAGGGCGCGCACGACCATCCACAGGAACGCGTAGAGCAGCGCGAGGAAGATCAGCCTGAGCACCCAGATGGCGATGACGGCGGCATCCATGGCGGGGCGCGATTAGGGTCGCGCGCCGCTCTCGACCGACGCGGCCTCGATGACCATGGTGGTCTCGCCGATCGCGATGCGGTCGCCGGCGCCGAGCGCCACCTCGGTGATCCGGTGCCCGTTGACCCGCGTGCCGTTCGTCGAGCCGAGGTCCGTGAGCACGAGGACGCCATCGCGCGCGGCGAGCCGAGCGTGCCGCCGGGAGACGCGCGAATCGCGCAGCACGAGCTCACAGTCCGGTGCCCGCCCGATCCGGATCGGCGCCCCGGACGCCGGGACCCGCCGCGCCGGCAGGTTCGGCTCGCGGACCTCGATCACGACGTCCGGCGAGCGGACCACCGGGATCTCGAAGACGCGCGTCCCGCCATCCGCCGCATCCTCACGAACGGGCACTTCGCGCACCTCGGAAACAACGGCATCGACCTCGGCCTCGCCGGGCCTCAGCCGAGGATCCGGCTGGAGCGTGACCCGCGGCCGCTCCCGCAGAGAGTAGCCGCGGGAGCGGGCGAAGCTGAGGGCCCCGGACGCGAACTCGCCGGCGATCTCATCCGCCGGGATCAGCCCGGCAAGGTCGTCGGGATGGAGGTGGACGACGAACTGGTCGGGCACGAGACCGGGACGGCCCTGAGCGCCGCGCTGCGCCTCCATCGCCCGCTCGATTCGGCGCAGGATCTGGAGCGGCTGGAGCTTCGTCCGGAAGAGCCGCGCACTCGGGCGCTCCACGAGCCGCTCGAAGAAGCGCTCCACGCGTGACATGGCCCGCACGCCGGTGAGCCTACCAGAGGGTCCCTCTCGCCCCGGCGGGTGGAACGGTCCGCGAACGTTGCAGACCTCGGTACCCCTGTCGCTCGACGGGAGTACCAGCGGACGTGGGGTGCGGTTTGGAGGCGCCGGTATCATTCCGGCGGACCCGATCCGGAGGCGGCGGGTTTCGATCGACCCGGGGAGCCGATGACCGAGATCCTCACCGAAAGCTTCTGTGAACGATGTGGCACGCGCTACACGTTCGAGGCCGTCGAGGCCAAGCGCGGCCCGCTGGGCGCCATCGGGACGCTCGGCCGCGGCTTGAAGCACTTCGTCAGCGACCCGGACACGTCGTTCGACGAGGCGTTCGCCGTCGCTCGTTCCGAGCGGGAGCAGCGCTCGACGACGCACGCCCTCGAGGCGTTCCACCGAACGTTCAACTTCTGCCTCACATGCCGGCAGTACACCTGCAGCGACTGCTGGAACGCGGTCGAGGGCAGATGCCTGACCTGTGCGCCGACCCCCGAGGCGGCCCCGCCCGAAACGCGAAGCGACACGGCGGTCCGCCTGAGCCCGGTCGACCTGGCGGCCTCATCCGCGCCGATCATGCTCGATCCGATGACGCCGGCCGCCGAGACGAACGGCCTGCCGCCCGAGCTCGAGCCCATCGACCTGGCCGTTGCCCGTGCCGACGCGCGCGCCCAGGCCGAGGCCGAGGAGCGTACCGACGAGGAAGCCCGTGCGGCTGCCTCGGCCAAGGCCGAAGAAGCTGCCGCCGAGGAATGGGCACGGATCACCGCCGAGGCGCTCGCGGCCGAGGAGGCAGAGGCCCGCGAGGCCGAGGCGAAGCGCGTCGCGGCCGAGGCGCAGGCAATCGCCGAGGCCGAGGCGGCCGCGGCCGCCGAAGCGGCGCGCATCGCAGCCGAGGCACAGGCAGCCGCGGAGGCGCAGGCAGCGGCCGACGCAGAAGCCAGGGCAGCGGCCGAGGCCGAGGCGGCGGCGGCCGCCGAAGCGGCGCGCATCGCGGCCGAGACACAGGCAGCCGCGGAAGCCGAGGCGAGGGCCGCGGCCGAGGCGGCACGGGCCGCCGAGGAGGCGAGGGCGGCCGAAGAGGCCGAGAGAGCCGCGGCGGCGGCGGCGAGACTCGAAGCCGAGGCCGCCGCAGCGGCGGCGGCGAGACTCGAAGCCGAGGCTGCCGCAGAGGCGGCGGCGAGACTCGAAGCCGAGGCTGCCGCAGCGGCGGCGGCGAGACTCGAAGCCGAGGCTGCCGCAGCGGCCGAAGCTGAGCGGGTCAGGCTTGCCTTCGAGCCGGGTCGCAACCTCGATGACGAGATCGCCGCCTACGAACGCACCCTGGCCGAAACGGCCGGACCGCCGGCGGAAGCGGGCGCACGGGACCTCGCCGCCGAGGCCGTGGCAGCCGCTCCTGAGCCGCAGCCGGTGGTTTCCGAGACGGAGCCAGAGCCCGTCATCGCCGAAGCCGAGCCCGAGCCCGAGCCCGTGCCCGTTATCGCCGAAGCCCAGGCCGAGCCAGAGCCCGTCATCGCCGAAGCCGAGCCCGAGCCAGAGTTGGTCGCGGCGGAAGCCGAGCCCGAAGTGGCGCCCGCGCAGGTCGAAGCCGAGCCCGAGCCGGTCGTCGCGGAAGCCGAGCCAGAGCCGGTGGCGATCGAGGAGGTCGCGGCCGTCGAGCCCTCGGCGCAGCCGCAGGCGCCGGCGGAGGAGTTGCCCGTTGCCGCGGCTGCGGTGCGGCCACCGTCGGCTGGGGTCGAGCCCATCCCGACGGCGATCGGCCAACCGCTGCCCGCCTCCGTCATCGACGGTCCGCTCGCCTGGCCGGAGCCGGCGATCGCGGCCGCAGCCTTCGAGCCGTCCTGGCCTGACACCGCCGTCCCGAAGCGGCGCACCGGCGCCGGACTCCCGGCGATCTTGGCGCCGGCCCAACCGCTCGCGGCGCGATCGTGCCCGGGCTGTGGCCTGTCGCTCTCGGCCAGCGCGAGGTTCTGCCGGCGCTGCGGCACTCCCCAGCAGATCGACGCCGCCCGCTGAACGAAGGCGCCTGAGCCGAGCCCCGGCCCGCTCAGGGCTCGATCGATCGCGCTCCAGGCGGGGTGATGCGATCCGCGCGGTCCCGCACCCACGCAGCGCCGAGCAGGATCGCCTGGAATGACAGCGCGAGCCAGGCGAGCGCTGCGAACGCCGTCGCCAGCGCGCCCACCAGCGCCGCCGCGCCGATGAGCCGAGGGGCGAGGAACGCGAATATCCGTGCGACGACCGTGAGCGCGAGCCCGGCGGCGATGCCCGGCACGACGACGGCGCGCCATGGCGGGGCCGGCGTGGGCACGATCTTGTAGACGAGGATCATCGCCGCCACCGTCGCCGCGACCGGCGCCGCCCCGAGGGCGACCGCGAGCGCCGCGCCGACCACCTGGAAGACGCCGGCCGCCTCGCCGGCCTCGAGGAAGGCGAGCACGCCTGACAGGAGCGTGCTCGCGACGATCGCGCCGATCATCAGCACCACGGCGGCGAGCGCCCCGAGGTTGCGGGCGAGGACGCCACGCTGGCGATCCCCGCCCATGACCCGGGCAATCGCGTCCTGGAACGCGACTGCGAATCGGCTCGTGCCCCAGATCAGGATCACCCCGCCGACGATCGAAACCGGTGCCGCCGTGCGCGCGGCCTCGTCGAGCACGGCCTGGATGAGCTCGCGGAGTGGTGGCAGCACGCCGACGAGGAGGTCGACGAACTTGCTTCGTTCCACCGGCTCGGCCACGACCAGGCCGACGATCCCGGCCATGAGCAGCACCGCGGGCACGATCGCGAAGAGCGCGGCGTAGGCGAGCCCGCCGGCAAGCAGGCCCCCACCGGCCGCGCCATACCGATCGAGCACCCGACGGAGCGCGACAACCGCGGGCTGGTCGAGGACCGCGGCCAGCTGCCGGCGGAGCCCATCAAACCGCCCTTGCGGGCCGGCGTCGCTCAGTCCCGGAGCTCCTCGAACAGGCCGGGCTGCAGGTCGGACGCGCGAACCCGGCGCGGCGGCGCCACGAGCGCCTTGATCTCGCCCCGGCGGACGAATCGACGCCCGCCGAGCTTGATGCTCTGCACCTTGCCTGCCCGCGCCCAGCCCCCGATCGTGGCCGGCCGGAAGCGGACGTTCGAGGCGGACAGGATCTCGGCCGCCTCTTCGAGGTTGATCCAATCCGTCGCGGCCGGTGGCATCCTCAGCCCTCGTCCGTGCGCGAGGCGCCGCCGGCGCCCTTGGTCGTCGTCTTGTCCGTGCGGCGCGACCCGCTGTCGGTCCCGCCCGAGCCGCCGGCCGGGCCGCTCCCGCTCCCCGAGCCGCTCCCGCTTGGCGAGCCCGTTCCGCCATCGCTTCCCGACGAGCCGCCCGCGCTTTCGCCTGCCTTCGTCGCGCCGTCCCCGGAGTCCCCCGATGCTGCGCCGGCACGCGCAGGCGGGCGGCTCGAGCTCGATCTGTCCTTCTTCGCCCAGCCCGAGCCCTTGAAATGGACGGTGGGCGTCGCGAAGGTCTTGCGCATCGTGCCCTCGGCGCCGCACGCCGGGCAGAACCGCGGGCCCGGCGCGTCGATGCCGTGGATCACCTCGGTCTTCTGCCGGCAGGACGCGCAGACGTAGTCGTAGATCGGCACGCGCGCGACCTCTCAGGCGTGGAGCATGCGCATGCCGCACTTCGGGCAGTAGACCGCTCGCGGATGGACGTTCGGGTAACCGCAGTGCTGGCACGTGACACTCGGGCCGCCCGGTACCGCGCCCGGCCGGTCGACGGCGGTGAGCCCCAGCGAGCCGCTGCTCTCGAGGATGTTGGCGAGCATCCGGCCGAGCAGCCGGTTCGCCGTCCGGTCGGTGTCGCCTCGCGCGCCGCGGCCACCCCAGCCGACAACCGCGCGGACGATGAGGTCGCCGGTCGACTCATCCCAGTGTGCCGCCACGCCACCGACGATTGCGGAGTACTCGGGATAGCCGGCCGGGTCGACGTCGCCGTCGAGCATCGCCCCGGCGAAGGTGTCGTAGGTCAGGTCGATCGCGTCGAGCAGCTCGAGCACGTACAGCGCGTGTCGCGAGACCGGCGATGCGTCGCCGTGGGCATGTAGCCACTCGGCCGCCTCCTGCGTCCGGATGATGCTCGGCGACGCGATCGTGAGCGTCGTCTCACGCGGCTGGATGACCTCGATGTCGCTGATCGCGAGCCCGTCGAGCATCCGCGGCAGGGCGGCGAGGACGTTCGGCCCGCCCTGCAGCCGGACGCCGTTGCTCGTCTTCGCGCCGTAGTTCAACCGGAGCTGATGATCCTCCGCGACCGCCTCCTCGGGCACCGGCTGGGGCGGCGGGGCGGCAGGCGCAGCGCCCTTCGACCCACTTGGGTCACCACCCTTTCGACGCAGGAACTCGAGCGGCACGACGATCTCCCAGGAACCTGTTATTTGAGAAGGCGCAATCGTAGCAGCGGCTCTGAGTCCGCCGACGAGGTGCCCTCAGGCGCGGGTCGCGACGAGCCCCTCCAGCGGCGCGAGGGCCACCTCGTCGCCCAGCATGTCGCCGGGCGCGCGATCGCGGGTCGAGAAGGCAGCGCGCCACGGCTCGCGACTTCCGTCCTTCGGGAGGGCGATCGACGCGGGCCGGCGCGCAAAGTTCAGGAGGACCAGTGCCGCATCATCGCCGGCCCTGCGGACGTACCCCAGGACATCTGCGTCGCTCGTCGCGACCAGGTGCTGGGAGCCGACCTGCAACGCCGGCGTCGCGCTCCGCAGCGCGAGCAATCGCCGGTAGGTGTTCAACACGGAATCGGGGTCGGCCGCCTGGCGCTCGACGTTGCGCGTGGCTGCCTCGGATGGCAGGGGCAGCCACGGCCTGCCGGCGGAGAACCCGGCGCCTGGTCCCGCTCGCCACGGCATCGGCCCGCGGGCCTGGTCGCGGTTCCACCACCGGAACAGGAAATTGGCCCGTCGCGCCGGTGGATCGAATGCCTGTGCCTTCGGGATGGACAGATTTCGGAGTGCGATCTCCTCGCCGTAGTACAGGAACGGGGTGCCGCGCATCGTCAGGAGCAACACCGCTGCGACCTTCGCCCGCGCGTCGCCCTCGGTCGAGCCTGCGGCGCCATCGCCGGGCGGCGCGAACCGGCTCGCGTGGCGGGGCTGGTCATGATTCGACAGGACGTTCGCCGGCCAGCGCTCCGTGCCGAAGACCGCGTCGCGCGCCGCGAGGGTCCGGGTGAACGCGGCCGCGCTCCAGGGCACGCCGATCAGGGAGAAGTCGAACACGAGGTGGCGCGGCGCGATGAGCTGGGCGGCATCCGCGAGCATGCCGTCGAACAGCTCGCCCACCGTCATCCGTCCGGGCCGCGTGTCGACGATCGAGCGGAGCTGGCTCAGGAGGTCATGCAGCTCCGGCTGGTTCCGATCGTGCAGATGCCGCTGCCATGACCATGCGCCACGCCCGCCGACCCGGCGCGGATTGGAGCGCAGTTGGGCGTCCTTGAAGAAGACGTTGAACACGTCCATCCGGAACCCATCGACACCGCGGTCCAGCCACGTCTCCACCACGTTGAGGAGCGCCTCGCGAACGGCCGGATTCCGCCAGTTGAGGTCGGGCTGCTGCGGCAGGAATGTGTGGTAGTAGAACTGCCCGCGGACCTCGTCCCACGTCCAGGCCGAGCCGCCGAACCACGAGCGCCAGTTGTTGGGCGAGCGTCGGCGACCGGTGACGCTGCGGCCCGGCGAATCACGCCAGATATACCAGTCCGCGTACGGATCGCTTCGGCTCGTGCGCGAGGCCTGGAACCACGGATGCTCCGAGCTGCTGTGGTTGAGCACGAGGTCGATGACGACCTTCATGCCCCGCCGATGGCAGCCCTCGACCAGCCGCTCGAAATCAGCCAGCGAGCCGTATTTGGGGTTGACCCCCAGGTAGTCGGCGACGTCATAGCCGAAGTCATGGTCCGGAGACGGGTAGAACGGCGACAGCCAGACGGCGTCGACGCCCAGCGAGTCTGGCTGCCCGGCCAGGTGGTCGAGATGCGCGGTGATGCCCGCCAGGTCGCCGATCCCGTCGCCGTTCGAGTCGGCGAAGCTGCGTGGGTAGATCTCGTAGACGACGCCGGTCTGCCACCAATCATGTTCCGCCCCCGCGCCGGGTCGTTCGGGCGGCGGTTGGGCAGGCACCCTGTGATCCTCCGACATTGGATCTGCTTCGCCTTCCAGCGCTGTGCGCGGCCTTACCGGACACGCGGTCATTGGTTGCCAGCCCCGAGCTTCTCGCGGAGGCTCGCAGCCTGCGCGGCGAGATTGGATTCACCGCGGCGCGTCCCATCGACGACGGCCGCCGGTGCGCGCCCGGTGAACGCCGGGTCGGCGAGGCGGGCGCGAGCGCTCTCGAGGCGCGTCTCGACCTGGGCCAGCTCACGCTCCAGTCGATGGCGCTCACGGTCGACCGTCTCGGGATCTGCGTGCGGGAAGAGTGACGCCTCGAGGCCCCCCGCCACGACGGAGAGCTTGCCCTGTGCGCCGAGCGACGCGACGTCGGCGGGCAGGACCGTCGCCTTGACCCGGGCCAGGCGCTCGATCGCGGGTCGCAGCTCCCTGACGGCCGCGTTTACGTCGCCGGGTGCGGCGAGCTGGGCATCAAGCCATGCCGCGGGCTGGATTCGCGCTTCGGCCCTGGCGTTGCGGATTCCCCGGATGAGGTCGAGGACCCGGCCTACGTTCCGCTCGACGCCAGCGTCTCGCAGGCCGCCCACCCGCGCCGACTGCGGCCAGCTGGCCACGATGAGCAGCTCGGGGTCATCGGCGGCGTGCGGCAGCACGCTCCACAGCTCCTCGGTGATGTACGGCATCACCGGGTGCAGCAGTCGGAGGTAGGTGTCGAGCGCCTCGACGAGCGTCCACCAGGTTGCCTCGCGGTTCACGGCCGGGAGCGAAGCGTCGGCCAGTCGGACCTTGGCGAGCTCGAGACCCCAGTCGCAGAACTCGGACCAGATGCCGTCGTACAACGCGCGAGTGACCTCGGCGAGCTGGTACTCGGAGATCGCCTTGTCGACCTCCTCGACGGTGGCCGCCGCGCGCGATCGGATCCAGCGCTCCGCCGGCCCGAGCGCCGCGGCGTCCGGGATCCGACGCGCCGAGCCGGCCGGGATGGATTCCGGCCGCGCGCCCAGCACGAATCGGGTCGCATTCCAGAGCTTGTTCGCGAAGTTTCGGCCGGTCTCGAGCTTCCGCGACCCGAAGCGCTGGTCCTGCCCCGGCGTCGCGCCGTGGATCACCGCGAAACGCAGCGCGTCGGCGCCCGCCTCGTCCATGACCTCGAGCGGGTCGACCACGTTGCCTTTCGTCTTCGACATCCGCTGCCCGCGCTCGTCGCGAATCAGGCCGGACAGGTAGACGGTGTGGAACGGAGCGGCGTCGGTGAGGTGCAGGCCGAGCATCATCATCCGGGCGACCCAGAAGAACAGGATGTCGTGGCCCGTCTCCATGACCGAGGTCGGGTAGAACCGCTCGAGGTCGGGCGTTCGGTCGGGCCAGCCGAGGGTCGAGAAGGGCCACAGGCCCGAGCTGAACCAGGTATCGAAGATGTCCGTCTCCTGGGTCAGCTCAGCCGCTTGCCGGCCGCACGCTTCGCACGCATCAGGTCCGCCCTCGGCCGAGGTCACGGTGATGTGGCCGTCCCGGCAGTACCACGCCGGGATCCGGTGACCCCACCACAGCTGGCGCGAGACGTTCCAGTCGCGGATGTTGGTCAGCCAGTGCTCCCAGACCGCCTCGAACCGGGCGGGCACGATCCGGGTCTCGCCCGCGCGCGTCACGGCGAGCGCGGCCTCCGCGAGCGGCTTCGTGCGCACGAACCACTGGGTCTTCAGCCGCGGCTCGATCACGTCGTTGGAGCGCTGACATCGGCCGATGAGCATCTCGTGCCGCTTCGAGTCGAGCAGGTCGCCGCGCGCCTCCAGGTCGGCGACGATCCGCGCCCGCGCCTCGTAGCGATCCAGGCCGGCGTACCCGTCGCCCGCCTCGTTCACCGCCGCGGCGTCGTCGAGCACGGTGATCATCGGCAGGTCGTGCCGCTTGCCCAGCTCGTAGTCGTTCTGGTCGTGGGCGGGCGTGACCTTCACCGCGCCCGTCCCGAACGCGGGGTCGACCGCGTCGTCGGCGAGGATCGGCACGTCCCGCTCGACGAACGGGATGCGCGCCCGCCGCCCCACCATCGCTCGATATCGATCGTCGTCGGGATGGACGGCGACCGCGGTGTCGCCGAGGATCGTCTCGGGTCGGGTCGTCGCGACGCTGATCGTCTCGTCGGGGCTGGGCTCCCCGGTCCCCTCGTCGATGAGGTGGTAGCGCAGGGTCCAGAGCGTGCCGACCTCGGGCGTCGGGATGGTCTCGAGATCCGAGACGCTCGTTCGGCAGCCCGGGCACCAGTTGATGAGGGCCTCGGTGCGGTAGGCCAGGCCGTCCCGATACAGCCGCTCGAAGGCGACCCGCACTGCCTTGGAGGACGCCTCATCCATCGTGAACCGGAGGCGAGACCAGTCCGTGGACGCCCCGAGCCGGCGCTGCTGGCCGAGCATGATCTCGCGGGTCTCGTTGATGAACCGCCACATCCGGTCGAGGTAGCGCTCGCGCCCGAGCGACTCCCGCGACTCCCCCTCTGCCGCGATGATCTTGTCGAGGACGTACTGCGCCGCGATCGAGGCGTGATCGAGGCCGGGCAGGAAGAGCGTCGGGTGGCCCTGCATCCGAGCGTGGCGGATGAGCAGGTCCTCGACCGAGGTTCGCTGCGCGTGCCCGAGGTGCAGCGACCCGGTGATGTTCGGCGGCGGCTGGATGATCACGAAGGGCGGCTTCGACTGGTCCGCGCGCGATCCTTTCCCGTCTGGCGCGAAGACGTCGGCAGCGAGCCAACGCGCGTAGATCCCCGCCTCGAAGTCGGCCGGGACGTAGGCCTTGGGCAGCTCGCGCGTCTCGATCGCCATCGCTCCTTCTCGCTCCGTATCCGTTCGGTCCCTGCAACGAAGAACCCGCTCGTCCAGCGGACGAACGGGTCGTGGTACCACCTGCTGGTTCGAGGTCTCGCCGGCTCGCTCATCGCGCTCCGCACCGGCATTCGCCGGCTCAGAAACCCCCTCTCGATGCGCTATCGGGCATCAACCGCACGACTCGCGAGTGACGTTCACGTCCCGTTGCCCGCGCGGCTCTCACCATCCCGCGCTCGCTCATGAGCCCGCTCGGACGCTACTCCTCTCGGTCCTCGCCGTGCGTGCGGGAGTTTAGCATGGCCCTCGCGGTGTGCCGCGTGCTCGACGCCTCCGGTAGCTTGTTTTTTGACGGTCACCGGGCGCTTCTTCCGGCTATGATCTCGGCCGGATCGCGTCGTCGAGACACGGAGCCGCCGAGGTTGGTCCGCGCCAGGAGACGCTCTCTCACCGAGAGGAGGTGAGCGAGCGACAGGAGCGCGCCGGCGGGTCGTCGCGAGGCCGATCAACATTCGAATTGGACAACAGGGTTTCCCAGTCGTCACTGATACTGGGCAGTGCCAACGGATTCGTTGGAAGAGGAGGAATGAATGGGGCAGAAACCAAGGACGATGGCCGTCTTCGCGGCCGCCGTCGTCCTGATCGTCGGCGCGTGCTCGCCACAGGCATCGGCGACAGCGCCCGCGGCCACAGGGCCGGCGGCGACGTCAGGGGCAGGGGCTTCGGGGCCCGCCGCGACGCAGGCGGCCGCTTTGAATCTTCCGGCCGTCCCGACCGGCTACAAGGAGCTCGATCAGGCGCTTGGCGCCGACAAGCCGTTCAACACCAAGAAGGTCTCGATCCAAACGCAGTG
>VBGT01000007.1:37589-38357 GCA_005889475.1 Chloroflexota bacterium
CGATCCAGGTCGACAGCATCGGCTCGAGCCACGAGACCGTGCTCAAGACCCGCATCGAGGGCGGCAGCCCGCCGGACATGGCCGCGCTTGCCCAGCCCACTGGCGTGCTCGCGTACGCCAAGGAGGGCAAGGTCATCGACGTCGCCACCTTCATGGACAAGGCGAAGCTCAACGCCGAGTTCCCGACGACCGTCGGCCTGACGACCGACGGCGACCACATCTGGAGCATCCCGACCAAAGCCGACGTCAAGTCGATGATCTGGTACCCGGTCAAGGCATTCGCCACGAAGGGCTACACGGTTCCGAAGACGTGGGACGAGCTCGTCACGCTGGCCGACAAGATCGTCGCTGACGGCAGTCACCCCTTCTGCGTCAGCGCCGGTGGCCCCGGCACGGCGACGGGCTGGGAGCTCACGGACTGGGTCGAGGAAGTGCTCATCAAGACCACCGAGCCGCAGGTCACCGCTGACTGGATCAGCCACAAGATCACGTTTGAAGATCCGAAGATCAAGGCAGCCTTCGACAAGGTCGGCTCGCTTCTGTTCAAGCGGGGCTACGTCGACGGCGGTGGCTCGCAGATCGTGAACAACGACCTTAAGACCGTCATGGATCCGATGTTCGATGGCGACACGGCGACGCCGGGTTGCTGGATGCAGAAGATCCCCGTCTGGTACGGCCCGGACTTCTTCCCGGATCGCCGCGTCAACGGCGGCGACTCGAAGTACAAGATCGGCGACGACGGGGACATCGGGATCTTCCCGTTCCCGA
>VBGT01000080.1 GCA_005889475.1 Chloroflexota bacterium
GGCCGGTCGGGCACGGCGAGCAGGGTCACCTTGGCGACGTTGCGGTCGTGGGCGAGCCCGCGGACCTTGTTGCGCTGCTCCACGAACGGATCCTCGCTGATCAGCGTACCCGGCGCATCCTCGAATGAGCTCAGGACCTCGATCTCGACCCCGTTGATCCAGCCCAGCTCGACCGCTCGGACCTGCATGACCTGGGCGCCCTGCTGGGCCAGCTCGAGCATCTCCTCGTAGCCGATCACGGCGAGCTGGCGGGCGGCCGGCACGAGGCGCGGGTCGGCGCTGAAGATGCCGCGGACGTCGGTGAAGATCTGGCATCGATCGGCCCGCAGCGCGGCAGCGAGCGCAACGGCCGTCGTGTCCGAGCCGCCCCGCCCGAGCGTCGTCGTCTCGCCCGGCCCGCCGTCCTCGTCCGAGCCGACCCGCTGGCCCTGGAAGCCGGCCACGATCACGACGTTGCCGCTGTCGAGCTCACGCCGCACGCGCCTCGGCTCGACGTTCGCGATGCGCGCGCGCCCGTGGGCGCTATCGGTGGTGATGCCCGCCTGCGCACCCGTGAGCGAGATCGCCTTCACGCCAAGGGAGTGGAGCGCCATCGACACGAGCGTTGCGCTCTGGTGCTCGCCGGTGGCCAGGAGCATGTCGAGCTCGCGTGGGTCCGGGTCGGGCGTGATCGCGCCCGCGAGCGCGAGCAGCTCGTCCGTGGTGTCGCCCATCGCCGAGACCACGACCACGAGGTCGGCCCCGGTCGCGCGGGCGCGCGCGATCCGCTGGGCGACGCGCCGAATCCGCTCGGCCTCGCCGAGGGACGAGCCGCCGAACTTCTGGACGACGAGCTGGGCCGGCATGGGGTCGCGCATTCTAGCAGCGGCTTTTCCGTGCTCCGGCGCCGTCGACCGGGAACGCCGTTGCAATGCGAAGCGCGCGATCATCGACCCCAGACGCCGCATGCGAGGTCGCCCCACCATGTGCACCAGCCACGACAGCCGACCCCCGATCGAGCCGATCAGCGGCGCCGCCGTCGATGGCCAGTCCGTCATCCTCGAGGGCGAAGACGGCGCCGAGTTCCGGGCCTATCTCGCCCTGCCGGAGGGAAGTCCGGGGGCGGGAATCGTGATCCTGCCGGACGTCCGCGGGCTCCATCCATTCTTCGAGGAGCTGGCGATGCGCTACGCAGAGCGCGGCATCACGGCCCTTGCGATCGACTACTTCGGGCGCACCGCCGGAACCGGCGAGCGCGGCGACGACTTCGAGCACATGCCCCATGTCGAGCAGGCGCGCTGGCCGAATCTCGCCGGCGAGATCCGCACCGCAGTCGCCCATCTGCGGGCACAGGAGCCAGCGCCGCGATCGGTGTTCACGACCGGATTCTGCATGGGCGGCCGCCTGGCATCGATGTCGGCCACGCTCGGGCTGGGCCTCGCCGGCGTCATCCCGTTCTATGGCTGGCCGGTTGGCGAGAACAGAAACGGCACCCCGGCCCCAGCTGACAACGCCGCCAAGATCGAATGCGACGTGCTCGCGTTCTACGGCGAAGCGGACGCGGGCATCGACAAGGACGTCCGTGAGGCCTTCGACCGAGCGCTCGACAAGGCCGGCGTCCGGCACGAGACCGTCGTCTACCCGGGTGCGCCCCACGGCTTCTTCGACAGGAAGGCCGACCAGTTCCAGGAAGCGTCCACCGACGCCTGGGATCGATCGCTCGCGTTCATCCGGCGCCACACCGCAGGACAGCCGATCGCGGGCTCATTCAAGCTCGCCGAGCATCCCCAGGACGCATCCGCCGGCGCCGAGCCCGCCGATCCGCGCACCGCCCACTGGACCGGGGACGACTGACAACCCCTCGCCTGATGCCTGCCCGCTCGCTTGCCTTCCATCAGAGGTTGCCTCTACCCGGCGAGCCGCTCCCAACTCCCGATCCACCGGGCGGGTGGCTCAGCGAGTGAGCCATTCGTCGGCCATAGCCCTCGTTTCGGGCTGGAGGGCGGCGGCCAGGGGGCACAAGCAACCTTTGATGAACGAATCGGCCGCGGTGTCTGCCCCTGACCGGGTTACAGCATCAAGAGCGTGCTCATTGAGGCGTGTCGTGAGCCTGAGGCGGGACTGTCCCATCTCTCACCCGCGGCGGTTCCTCCTGGGTCATGCTGATCGCAGAGACCGCCAGTCCGATGACGCCGACAGCGATGGCGATCGTGCCGCCACCGGCCACGGCCAGGATCACGCCGAAGATGCTGATGTTGATGCCGAGGAGCAGGCGCCGTGCGCTCGGTGATTCCACGTGGGTCCCTCCTGGTGCTTTGCGCAACCGCTGGCCGGATCTGAGCGTATTGCCTTCATAGCTGCTCACCCTTCGACCGAGCACCCGCACCGGGTCAGCGATCGAACCATCCGACGCGGATCGCCGACTGAAGCCCAGGCAACGGTAGGGAGGCCGCCTCGGCCTCGACCGCATCGATCTCCGGCCGGGAGAGTCGGCGCCACGTTTCGATCGTGATCTTCTCGTTCGAGCGTCGCCATACGCCGACGATATCTCCGCCCACGAGCAAGGCGCCCGGCCACACGCGCGGCGTCCACAACGCTGCGCGACGGTCGGCCTCGGGGAGGAGGAGCTCCCGATCGGCGCCCTGCAGGAGGAAGTACGTGTCGCCGCTCGGCAGGAGCCGCGCCGGTGCCGTCGGCCGCGGGGAAGCCAGCAAGGTTGGCTCGTCGGCGGCGATGATCCAGGCATCGCCGATCGGCGTTCGGACCGGCATCAGTTCGTCGTCGAGCGCCTCGAATGCGGCGGCACCTGCCGCTGATCCGATCCCCGCCCATTCCGCAAACGACTCGGCCCTGGTCGGACCGAAGACGTGGAGGTACCGGCGGGCGAGCTCGAGCCGGGCGTCCCGCGGATCGATCTCGGGACGCGGCACGGTCCAGATCGTCGGCGCACGAGCACCCTCCCACCGGATCAGCACGGTCCCCGTCGGTGCTGCGTACCGGATCCGATTGCCGACCCCGCCCAGCGCCGCGGCGGCGGCGCGGTCAGGCAGCGGGCCGGCCAGGACTCTCCGCAATCCTTCGGCCATCTCCTCGGCGACCCGCCGACCGCGAGCATCGTCGGGATACCTGCCGAGGGAGAAGATCGCGTGATCCTGCGCCGGGACGACGTACGCGCTGAACCTTGGCCCCCAGAGCTGAACGAGCGACGGGTCCTCCCAGGTCGATGGGTGCGCGCCTTCGACCCGGGCATGGATCGACAGGAGGGCCGCTCGCGGCATGCTGTCCTGCAGCCCCGCCCATGCCGCACGACGAAGCGAGTCCGGCCCGGGCTTGAGCCGTTGGTCGAGCGCCCCGACCGTTCGTCGAAACGCGAGGATCTGGCCGCGAGTGACGTCGAGCCGAGGTCGCGTCACGTCGGGTCGGCCTCCTCGATGGTGTGTCACGCGGATGCAACGCTCGATTGCTCGCGATCCCTACCGTACTTGGTCCGGCTCGCATCGAGCGGTGCCGCCATGTCACCGGGAGGTGATCGGATGGGAACCATTCGGCGGCGTGCCGCAGCCCTCAGCGCGACCGCACTCATCGTGACCGGCATCGTCGGCGCGGGAAGCGCAGCTGCCGCGACGCCCCTGCCCGCCCACGTCTTCGCGCCCTATTTCGAGACGTGGACGACCGACGGGATCACCGCCACCGCGCAGGCGTCCACGGTGAAGTACTTCACGCTGGCGTTCCTCGAGACGACGAGCAAGACCTCGTGCACGCTCGCCTGGGACGGCGTCGCCAGCCAGCCGGTGACCGGCGGCAAGTACCTCTCCGACATCGGGTCGCTTCTAGCGCTCGGCGGAGATGTCATCCCGTCGCTCGGCTGCTGGAGCGCGGACCAGGGCGGCACGGAAATCGGCGACTCGTGCAAGACCGTGAGCTCGATCGAGGCGGCCTACGAACAGCTCGTCAACACCTATGGCATCAGCCGCATCGACATGGACATCGAGGGTCGATCGCTCACGAAGACGGACGGCATCGACCGTCGCAACAAGGCGATCGCGCTCCTCAACCAGCGCATGCCCGGCGTCCAGATCTCGTACACGCTGCCGACGTCGCGGACGGGCCTCGAGGCGAACGGCCTCGCCGTCCTGCAGAACGCACTCACGAACGGCGTCCGGATCGACTTCGTCAACCCGATGGTCTTCGACTACTACGACCGGCAGGTCAAGCCGATGGGCCAGTCGGCGATCGATGCGCTCAACGGCCTCCACGCCCAGCTCACCCAGCTGCTGACTGGCAAGACCTCGGCCCAGATCTGGGCGATCGAGGGCGCGACGATCATGAACGGGCTCGACGACTACCCGAAGAAGACCGAGTCGACCTCGCTCGCCGACGCCCAGCAGATCCTGAACTTCGCCAACGCGAACGGCATGAGCAACCTGTCGATGTGGGCGATCCAGCGCGACAACGGCGGCTGCCCGGGCAACACCGGCTCGAACAGCTGCTCGGGCATCGTCCAGAACACCTGGGACTTCAGCCACCTGCTGAATCCGTTTACGCAGTAACGGTCGCGCCGGGTTGGCGGGCGCTCCGTACGTCCGCCGGCCCCGCCCAGCGCACGGGCATGTCAGTTGGAATACAAGGCTTACCGCAGAGTCGCCGAATCCCCGGGGAACATCGGCTCCCACGTCCTTGTTCGAGCGAAGTTTCGTCGCCCGTAGCGCAGGTGCGCCGTGAGGGCGGCTGCAAAGGCGACGACCGCGATCCCGAGCACGACCGGTGCGGTTGCTCCGGCGAGCTCTGCGACCAAGCTCGTGAACCCGGCGGCGACGACCGAGTTGATCACCGAGATAACGGCGGGGGTCGAGGCGAAGAGGTGGAGCACCTGGGGTCCCCCGGGTTGGATGCCCTCCGTCGTCGCGATGCCCCGGGCGTCATCGTGCGCGCTCATCACGAAGTACCGCGCCAGGTCCGGCGCGAGCTCCAGATACCCGTGGCGGATCCGATTCATGCCGACGACGCATTGCGCCTCGTAGGCATTCGACTCGCCCATCCGGACATGCGTCGTCACGCCGATGACGAGCACGACCGGCAGGATGACGATCCCGAACACGAGAAAATTCGTCCCGAACTGCGAACCCTGCCCGACGAGCGCGAGGGCGACGATGGCGCCCGCGAGCGCCGACAGGTACGTCGACGCTCGCGCGAACACCTCGTTCCAGGCAAGCGACCGCGTCGCGAGGAGGCTCCAGTGCTCGGTCGACAGGATCTGGAGACGGAGCGCGGGGGAGATCTCCACCGATGCCTGAAGGCTCGCGCCGGGCGGCTGTGGCTCCGCCGGTAACCCCTGTCCGGTTCGCTCGAGGGTCATGGCGTTCTCCTCGTGACGACGGCGATCAGACGGTCCGTCGCGCAGTACCACGCATCGTTCCGCCATCGTGATTTGCCCGCAACGATGCGGGTCGTCGGGGTCACGTAAAGCCTCCACCGAATCGACGCCTCACGCCAGCTTCGGTGATGCTCGGGGGAGAGACGCGAAAGCGCTTCGACGGCAGGCCCAGGGGACTCCGGGCAGCCTGTACGTCCTCAGTCAGCGTTCCGCAATATCACGGTCACGAGCTGGTCGCGACCCTGATAAGCCCAACGATCAGCCCGCCAGCTCCAGCGATGATCGCCAGCCCGCCCCCAAGTGTCCGGTAATCCCACTTCGCGCGCGGGTCCAAGGGCTGGCGGAGCATCAGCACGCCGAAGAAGATCATGCCGGCGGGCAATAGCAGGGCCGGAATTAGGTTGGTCGGCACCTCAGCACTGCCTTCCTGGCTCGCTCAGCGTAGGTGCATGTCACGCGATGACTCCGTGTCTTCTTCGGGCTCTTCAGCCGTGGCCGCGGATCCGGACGAGTCCGGCGGGCGACGGGGAACGCCGGAGCCCAACGGGTCATCGCCGGAATCCGGGTCACCAGGCGGATAGACGTCTGGCGTGGGCAACCATGGCGGCTCGGCCTTACGCCGAAGCATTCGCTGGACAGCAAACCAGAACGCGACGGCAGCTCGCCGCTCGCGCTCAGGTCCTGAGGTCACAGGTTTCGTCATGGACTCGCTCAGCGTGATCTCACGCGACCACACGCGAACCGGCCGCATTTGGGTTGAGAACCGAGAGACGACCGGGCTGGCCGATGCGAGCGGCCGTGGATCGGAATGCCGCGCCGACTTGATCAGCTGAGGACTCGTCCGTCGAGTCCACGAAGGCAACGACGGTCGAGCCGGCGCCTGCGAGGCACGCGCCCAGGGCGCCCGCGGCGCGAGCAGCGTCGATGAGTTGCGGCAGCTCGGGGTAGACATGGGCACGGTACGGCTCGTGGAGCCGGTCCTGCGTCAGCAGGCTGAGCACGTCGGCGCGGCCGGAGGCGAGACCCGCCACGCCGACGGCCACGCGGGTGAGATTCGCGATGGCATCGGCGCGTGGCACCGAGTCGGGCAGGACCCGCCGCATCTCGGCGGTCGGGAGCTTGCGCTCGGGGATCCAGGCGACGATCTGCACGTTGCGCGGCGGGTCGAGGCGCACTGCCTCGACGCGGTTGTCGAGCGCGATGCTGGCAACGAGGCCGCCGAGCAGGCCCGCGGCCACGTTGTCCGGGTGGCCCTCGATGCCGGTCGCGAGCCAGAGCGTCGTCGAGGTGTCGAGGTCACGGCCCGCGAGCGCGCCCGCAGCGACGAGGCCGGCCACGGTCGCGGCGGCGCTCGAGCCGAGCCCGCGCTCGAGCGGGATCGGGTTCGACATCCGGATCCGCCACCCGATCTGATCGAGCCCGCCGACCCCGAGCTCGGCAAGCCCGGCCTCGAGCGCGACGACGAACCGGTTCGACCGGTCCTCGGGCAGCTCGCCGACACAGTCGCCCTCGACCGTCAGGTCGACCTCGGGCCCATCATCGAGGGCTCGCGCCTCGACGGTGACCCGCAGCGGCAGGTCGACCGCGAGCCCCAGGCAGTCGTAGCCGGCACCGAGGTTTGCGATCGTCGCGGGCGCTTCGACCGTGACGGATCGGCCGACAAGTGACGCCGCCTCGATCGAGCCCGCTGTCTCTGTGCTGGTCACCAGCCGAGCGCCCCGCGGACGCTCGCCTCGGTCGCGTCCGACTCGACGATCCGGCCCGCGACCGCGCGTTCGGCCGTATCGGGATCCTTAAGCCCTGCTCCGGTCAGCACGGCGACGACGAGCGCGTCGCGATCCAGCGAGCCCGCGGCGGCGAGCTTGGTCACGCCGGCGACGCTCGCCGCAGACGAGGGCTCGCAGAACACGCCCTCGACCTCAGCGAGGGAGCGGTACGCGGCGAGGATCTCGTCGTCGGTCACGGCGCTGATGCTCCCGCGCGACTCGTCACGGGCCGCGACGGCGCCCACCCACGTGGCCGGATTGCCGATCCTGATCGCCGTCGCGATGGTCTCCGGCTGCTCGATCGGCCGGTTCTCGACGATCGGCGCCGCGCCGGCTGCCTGGAATCCGAGCATCCGCGGCCGCGTCTCGACGATGCCGTTCATCGCGTAGTCGTTGAAGCCGGCCCAGTACGCCGTGATGTTGCCCGCGTTCCCGACCGGGATCGCCAGGTAGTCGGGCGCCCGACCGAGGTCGTCGCAGATCTCCATCGCCGCGGTCTTCTGGCCGGCGATTCGATGCGGGTTGACCGAGTTCACGAGCGTGGCTCGCGAACCGGGAGCAGCCGTCATCTCGCGCACGACCCGCAGCGCGGCGTCGAAGTTGCCGTCGATCGCGATCACCTTCGCGCCCGCGATCAGCGCCTGGAGCAGCTTGCCCGTCGCGATCGCGCCCTTCGGCAGCACCACGGCGACCTCGACGCCCGCGGCGGCGCCGTACGCTGCGGCACTCGCCGACGTGTTCCCGGTGGAGGCGCAGATGATCGACTCGGCGCCTGCCTCGAGCGCCTTCGAGACGGCGACGACCATGCCCCGATCCTTGAACGAGCCGGTCGGGTTGAGGCCCT
>VBGT01000008.1 GCA_005889475.1 Chloroflexota bacterium
TCGTGGGCTTCAACAGCGACGCCCCTGGGTTCCAGGCGGCCGTGGAGGCCGTGCTCGATCGCTCGATCGAAGGCCTCGACGTCGTCGTCGCAGGCGGTGGCGGCGCGGCGCATGCGGTCGTGTTTACTTGCCTTCGCGCCGGCGCCCGGACCGTGACCGTCGGCAATCGCACGGTCGAGCATGCCGAGGCGCTCGCCACGCGAATTCGTGGCGCC
>VBGT01000009.1:0-2993 GCA_005889475.1 Chloroflexota bacterium
AGCGATGGACCGGGGTTGCCGGGATGGGGGGCGTGATGCGCGAAGCCGTCGCGCCGCTGCTCGCCGATGTCACCGTGCAGGCTTGACCCGATGCGGCTCGCGACGATCGTCGAGGCCAACCGCACGCTCCTTGCGTACGTCCGAGACGACCGGTACCTGCCGATCGACCCTTCCGTGGATGAGCCTTCGGCCGGATCTGTCAGGGCCCTCGCCCACGGCGGTCCGCACGCGATCGACCGCGCCCGCGCGTGGGCAGCATCGAGGCCCGCCGGCGAATGGCGGCCGCTCGCCGACGTCCGCTTCGGGCCGGCGATCCGCGATCCGGGCGCCATCTTCACGATCGGGCTGAACTACATCGAACGAGGCGAGACGGATGTCGTCGGCTCGGGCCGGCCGCTCGTCTACGGCAAGCTGCCGAGCTCGGTGGTGGGCCACGGGGCAGTCGTGACGTGGGACCGCGCGCTGACCGACAACGTCGATGCGGAGGTCGAGCTCGGGGTCGTCATCGGCCCGGGGGTCGATCGGGCGATCGATCCGGATGAGGCGACGGCACATGTGTTCGGCTACACGATCGTCAACGACGTCTCGTCGCGCGACCCGTGGCTCGACGGCGACCAATGGCTCCTCGGCAAGTCGATGCCCGGGTTCTGCCCGGTTGGGCCGTGGATCGTCACCGCGGACGAGCTCGACCCGATGAACATCCGACTCGGCTGCACGCTGAACGGTGCGCCCATCCAGGACAGCCAGACATCCAACATGCGGCGCTCGATCCCTGAGATCGTGTCGTACCTCAGCCGGCACGTGGCGCTTCGAGCCGGCGACCTCATCGCGACCGGCACGCCGCCGCGCCTGGCATCTGCGCCGGGGCCGGACCGCCATCTCGAGCCAGGGGACGTCGTCGCCTGTTGGATCGAGGGCATTGGCGAGCTGACCAATACGATCGCGTAACCATCGCGAGGAGAGAGGAGATCGACATGAAGCCGGCGACCGTCTTCCTGGGCGAGATGACCAGCCCCGAGGTCGAGGCCTTCCTGCGCACGAGCCAGACCGTGATCGTGCCGACCGGGTCGACCGAGCAGCACGGGCCCCACGGCCCGCTGCTCACCGACGCGTTGATCCCGACCGAAGTCGCGCGGCGCGCGGCGCCGCGCGTCGGTGCGTTGGTTGCGCCGACGATCAACTACTCGCTGTCCTACCCGCACGTCGGCTTCACCGGCTTGGTCCACATCCGGGTCCCGACGTTCATGGCCCTGATCGAGGATCTGTGCCTGTCGCTGTCGTCGATCGGCTTCCGGCGGATCGTGTTCCTGAACGGCCACTACGACAACACCTACGCGATTGCCTACGCGTGCGCGAACGTCGCCGACCGCGTCGGGAGCGACGTCAAGGCCTTCCCGATCAACTACTGGGACGGGATGACCCGCGACGAGGCCGCCGAATTCTTCGATCCATCGAACGGCCTGCACGCGAACAAGGGCGAGACGTCGGCGGTGATGGCGCTCAACGCCGCCCTGGTCGATCTCGATGCCGCGAATGCCGAGATGCCGCCCTTCCCGGAAACCACCAACCAGGCCGCCGTCCACACCGCCTTCTTCTTCTCCTCGCCGGGGTCCGTCTATCGGGCGACCCATTCGGGGACGTGGGGCGACGCGAGGGGCTCCAACGCGGAGTTCGGCGGGCGATACCTGCAGGTCGTCACCGACGCGACCGTTCGGATGATCGACGACATCGAGCGCACGTTCGCCGCGATGCCCGACCGCTGACCGCGGGATCGATGCGCCTGGTCGACAGCCACTGCCACCTCAACGCGGAGCGATTCGCCGGCGACGAGGAGGCGGTCATCGAACGGGCGGGCGCCGCTGGAGTCGAGCGAATCCTCGTTCCTGGCTGGAACGTGGCTTCATCCGGGCGAGCGCTTGAGCTCGTCGACCGCTTCCCGTGGCTCGACGCCTCGGTCGGCGTCCATCCCCACGACGCGGCCAAGGTCGACGAAGCCGGCTGGCGGCGGATCGTCGCCATGGCAGGCGACCTTCGGGTCGTGGCAATCGGGGAGACCGGGCTCGACTACGACCGGGTCTTCTCACCGATCCCGGACCAGCTCGCGAACCTGCGTCGCAACCTCGAGCTCGCGCTGGAGCTCGGCAAGCCGGCGATCATCCACGTCCGCTCGAAAGCCGGCCGGAGCGACGCGCAGGACGCGACCGTCGACGAGCTGCGCGCGGCTGGCTTCGGCGAGCAGCGTGCGGTCTCGGCGTTCGGCCCGGGCCGCCCACCGGCGGTGATCCACTCCTTCTCCGGCTCGGTCGAATACGCCCGGCGCATCCTCGACCTCGGCCTCGCGATCTCGATATCCGGCCTCGCGTTCCGCGCCGGCGAGGAGCCGACCGCGGAGGTGATCCCACTCGTGCCCGCCGAGCACCTCCTCGTCGAGACCGATTCGCCGTTCCTTTCGTCGCCCGGCGCCCCGAAGGGTCGCAACGAGCCCGAGTGGGTCCGGATCACGGCCGAGTGGGTCGCCGCCCGACGGGGCGAGAGCGCGGAGCTCCTGGGTGCGAACCTCGTCGGAGCATACGAACGGACCTTCGGCGGACCCAACCCAGCCTGAGACCTCTGGCCGGCTGGGAAGCGCTGGTAGGATCGGTGGCCCCACCCATGCAACCAGAACGTCTCGTCACGCGCCGCGCCTTCGTCAAGGCGGCAGCCCTCGGCGTCAGTGGCCTTCTCCTCGAGTCGTGTGTGCCCGGCCCGAGTCGCAGCCCCGCCGGCTCCGGATCGAGAAGCAGCAAGGCAGCAGCAACCGGTCCCGCCCCGACCCCATCCGGCGAGCCACTACCAAGCGTGCCGCCCATCCCGCTCCGGCAGCGGATCGCCCGGTTGCTCATCGTCGGCTTCCGCGGCTTCAACGTCGCCCCCGATGACTGGATCGCCGGCGCGATCGCGGTCGATGGCCTGGGCGGCGTGATCCTGTTCGACAAGGACCGCGTCCAGCCGAC
>VBGT01000009.1:3049-11185 GCA_005889475.1 Chloroflexota bacterium
TCGTGGCCATCGACCAGGAGGGCGGTGCCGTCACCCGGCTCTCACCCGCGTACGGCTTCCCGGCTGTCGCCTCCGAGGCGGCGATCGGACCCAAGGGCGATGCGGCGGTCACGGCCTGGGCGGACGGCCTCGTGGCGACCCTCGCCGACCTCGGCGTCAACCTCAACCTCGCGCCTGTCGTCGACCTGAACATCAACCCCAGGAACCCGGCGATCGGGGCTCTCGGCCGCGCGTTCTCGGCCGATCCGACGGTCGTCGCTCGCGACGCCTCGCTCGATGTCGTGGCGCACCGCGCCCGCGACGTCCGGACGGCCCTCAAGCACTTCCCGGGCCTCGGCAGCGCCACGACGAACACGGACTTCGGCGTCGCGGATGTGACCCGGACGTGGTCGACGCAGGAGCTGATTCCGTACCAGAGCCTCCTCGGGCAGGGCCTCGTCGACGTGGTCATGGCCGGGAACCTCGTCAACGGGCAGTTCGATCCCAACGCACCCGCATCGCTGTCGAGCGCGACGGTCAAGGATGTGCTGCGCGGCGCGGCTGGAACGGCGTCGTGATCACCGACGATCTCCAGGCAGGTGCGATCACCCACGCGTTCGGCGCGGACGACGCGATCACCCTCGCGGTCGAAGCCGGCAACGACCTCCTGCTGTTCGCCAACCAGCAGGTCTACGATCCCGACGTCGTCGTGAAGACGATCGACCTGATCGAGGGTCTGGTGATCGCCGGCCGCATCGACCAGGTTCGAATCGACCGCTCGTACGCACGTGTCGCCGCCCTCTTCCCGAACGTCGCGGCGGCCGGATGAGGCGCGGGTTGACACCGCCCGAGGCGGGCTCCTACTATTGCTAGCACTCTCACACCGAGAGTGCTAACACGACATGGGTTCGGTGGACCGCAGGCCCACGGGAGGTAGCCCGGAGGCGCGGACCGGAACCGGGTCGCACATGCACCGCAGCACCGTAGGTTCGGACGGCTCCGGCCGCCCCCAGGAGGAACACCTTGGCCACCGCCATCAAGACCGCGACCAAGCTCCAGCCCCTCGGCGATCGCGTCGTCGTCAAGCCGACGCCCCGCGACGAGATGACCAAGAGCGGCATCGTCCTGCCGGATACCGCCAAGGAGAAGCCCCAGGAGGGCGAGATCCTCGCCGTCGGCCCGGGCGCCTTTGACAACGACGGCAAGCGGGTTGCGATGGACGTCAAGGTCGGGCAGAAGGTCCTTTACGGCAAGTACGCCGGGACCGAGTTCAAGATCGAGGACGACGAGCTCCTGATCGTCAGCCAGAAGGACATCCTCGCCATCGTCGCCGACTGACCCTCGGACCGATCGCGAATTGACCGAGCCAGACCACAAAGACAAACCGGAGGTATTCCCTTGGCCAAGCAGCTGTACTTCGAGGAGACCGCTCGTCGGTCGCTCAAGAAGGGCATCGACCGCCTTGCCGACGCAGTACGCGTGACGCTCGGCCCCAAAGGCCGCAACGTCGTCCTCGACAAGAAGTTCGGGTCACCGACGATCACCAACGACGGGGTGACCATCGCCCGCGACATCGAGCTCGAGGACCCCTTCGAGAACATGGGTGCCCAGCTCGTCAAGGAGGTCGCGACCAAGACCGATGACGTCGCCGGCGACGGCACGACCACCGCGGTCGTGCTTGCCCACGCGATGGTCACCGAGGGCCTGCGCAACGTCACCGCGGGCGCCAACCCGATGCAGATCAAAGGCGGCATCGAGAAGGCCGTCGACGCGATCGTCGACGAGATCAAGCGCGTTTCCCGCTCGGTCGACAATCGCGAGCAGATCTCGGCGGTTGCCGCTATCTCGGCCGCCGATCCTGAGGTCGGCGAGATCATTGCCGAGGTGATGGACAAGGTCGGCAAGGACGGCGTCATCACCGTCGAGGAAGGGCAGAGCCTCGGCCTCGAGAAGGAATACACCGAGGGCATGCAGTTCGATCGGGGCTACATCTCGGCGTACTTCGTGACCAATCCTGACCGCATGGAGGCCGTTCTCGAGAACGCCTTCATCCTGATCACCGACAAGAAGATCTCGAGCATCCAGGACATGCTGCCGGCGCTTGAGAAGGCCGTCCAGCTGGGCAAGCCCGTCCTGATCATCGCCGAGGACATCGACGGTGAGGCCCTGGCGACGCTCGTCGTCAACAAGCTGAAAGGCACCATCTCGGTCCTGGCCGTCAAGGCCCCGGGCTTCGGCGATCGGCGCAAGGAGATGCTGCGCGACATCGCCACGCTGACCGGCGGCACCGTCATCAGCGAGGAGATCGGGCGCAAACTCGACTCGGTCGCGGCCGAGGACTTCGGCAAGGCCCGCCGCATCGTCGCGACCAAGGACGACACGACGATCGTCGACGGCGAGGGCTCGCCGGACGCGATCAAGGCGCGCATGACCCAGATCAAGGCCCAGATCGAGGAGACGACCTCCGACTACGACCGCGAGAAGCTCCAGGAGCGGCTCGCGAAGCTCGCCGGTGGCGTCGCCGTGATCAAGGTCGGGGCCGCGACCGAGGTCGAGCTGAAGGAGAAGAAGCACCGCATCGAGGACGCGCTCTCGACGACCCGTGCGGCCGTCGAGGAGGGCATCGTCGCCGGCGGCGGCACCACCCTCCTGCAGGCGATCCCGGCGCTCGACAAGGTCAAGCTCAGCGGTGACGCGCAGGTGGGCGTTGAGATCGTGCGCAAGGCGCTCGAGGCGCCCGCGCGCCAGATCGCCGACAACGCCGGCCAGTCCGGCGAGGTCGTCGTCGCCAAGGTCAAGACGCTGAAGGCGGGCGAGGGCTTCGACGCCCTGGCCGGCGTCTACGGCGACATGTTCAAGAAGGGCATCGTGGACGCCGCCAAGGTGACCCGATCCGCCCTCCAGAACGCCGCCTCGATCGCTGCGATGGTCCTGACGACGGAGACGCTCGTCACCGACATCCCGGAGAAGCAGGCAGCAGCTGCCGGCGGTGGCCACGGCCACGGCGGCGGGGACATGGACTTCTGATCTCGCAGATTCGCCTCATGCGTGCGTTGGCAATGCGCGCGTCGGCTCACGCACGACAGCGTGCGCTCGCCTTCCGTGCTCGCGCCGCCTTCGCCTGAGGCGTTCTGCTCGATCAGTCATTCCGAGCGCGATCCACCGATCGACATCAATCGAGCCCGGGCCATCGGCCCGGGCTCTTCTCTTTGCCTCGTAGGCCTTCCGGCGGCCGAACAGGCGCCGAAACCTGATCTTGCGTGCCCCTGGCGGACGTTTGAGACAAACCAGCGCCGCGATGACTTGCGAGGGCGGCGCTCGGCGCTGCGACGCTCCCGGTGTGACCGGGGGGCGTGCTGGTGTCGCTCCCGACAGGTTTCGCAGATGAGTGTGGTGCGATGGCCATCGCGACCCGCACCCGGAATCGGCAGCGAACGGTCCCCGAGGATCGGCTTCGCGCTCGCCTGTTCGATGCGGATCGGACGGACCGCCTGCTTCCGCTCGAGAAAGCGCTCAAGGCGAGGGTCTCGTCTCGACAGCTGCTGTGGATCGACATCGAGGGTGAGATGTCGGACGAGCAGCGTCGCGATCTCGCCGAGCGGTTCGAGCTCGAGCGCGACACGACCGAAGCCCTCGCCGATCGGGATGCCGGGCCCAGCCTCGAGCTGCACGGACGCCACTTCCGCCTCCGAATCGCCGCCGAACCGGACCCCAAGCGACCTGCCGATGCCACATGGCTGGATATCGTCGCCGGGCCGAACCTGGTGATCTCCCGGCACGCCGAACCACTCTCATTCCTCGAGGCGCTGAATGAGCGGATCGCGGCCGACGCGACGATCGGCGAGCTCGATTCGGCAGAGTTCGTCGCAAGCATGCTCGACGCCGCGGTCACGACCTACCACGCGGCCGTGGACGGGATCGAGGACGAGCTCGATGCGCACGACGCTCGATCGCTCGCGCAGCCGAGGTCGCGGGACGGGGTCGCGCAGCTGGTCGAGATCAGGCGGCGCATCGGGCGGCTGCGACGCCTGCTCGCGGCCCATCGCGAGCTGTTTGCGTCGCTCGGGCGACCCGACTTCGCGCGCGGCATCGAATCCGCCGACCCGGAGGTGTTTCTCCCGGTCGTGAGCCGCTTCGACGGCGCGCTCCTGTCGGCCGAGTCCACCCGCGAGACGGTGCTCTCGTCGTTCAACGTGCTGATGACCCGCACCGCGCAGCGCACGAACGACGTGATGCGCGTGCTGACGATGGCGACCGTGCTCGCCCTGCCCGCGACGGTCACCGCCGGCTTGCTCGGCATGAACCTGATCATCCCGCTGCCGAACAACGATCCGGGCGCGTTCTGGGTGGTGATGGCGATGGTCCTCGGCGTCGAGGTCCTGATGCTCGGCCTGGCGCGTTGGCGCGGCTGGATCTGAGGCTCGAATCTCGGCCTCAGTGCATCGGCGGTGGAGAGGCGGCGACTACAATTTGGCGGTGAATCCCACACCTCGCCGGCGCGGCCGCGCCCGGCTCGACGAGGCTGTCCCGGAACCCGAGGGCACGCGCTTCGAAGAGCTGCCGCCGACCCCAGGAGAGGCCGCCGCGGCGCTGCCGGCCGAGCCCGACTGGCTGGGCGAGGCGCCGCCCGACGAGCGTGACCCGGACGTCCGGCCCGACGCAATGGCGCGGGCCGGGCAGGACAGATACCAGGCTGAGGTCGTGGACTCCCGGAAGCGGGAGATCCTCGGCCGGCTCAACCCGGAGCAGGCACGGGCGGTCACCACGACGGACGGTCCCGTGCTGATTCTCGCGGGAGCAGGGTCGGGCAAGACACGCGTGCTCGCACACCGGATCGCGTACCTCGTCGGCGTCCAGCGCGTGCCGCCGTTCCGGATCCTCGCGGTGACGTTCACGAACCGGGCAGCGGGGGAGCTGCGGGAGCGGATCATCCGGCTCGTGGGCGAGGCGGGCAAGGAGGTCCAGGCCGGGACGTTCCACTCCATCTGCGCGCGGGTGCTGCGACGCGACGGAGAGGCGATCGGGCTGGACCGCCGGTTCGTGATCTACGACACCGACGACCAGCAGCAGCTGATGAAGCTGGTGCTCCGCGAGGAGGGCCTCGAGGCCAAGGGCGAGACGCGGCCCGCCGCGATCCTCGGTGCCATCAGCCGGGCCAAGAACGAGATGCTCGACCCGGGCGAGATCCCGCCACTGCGCCTCGCGACCGGGGTGACCGTCCAGATCGCCCGCCTGGCCAGGCTCTACGTGGCGGCGCTCAAGAAGGCGAACGCACTCGACTTCGACGACCTGCTGCTCGACGCGGTGCGCCTGTTCGACGAGTCGCCCGAGACCCTCGCCCGGTACCAGGAACGCTGGCGTTACCTCCACGTCGACGAGTACCAGGACACCAACAGGCCGCAGTACCTGTGGATCCGCGCGCTCGCCGCGAAGCACCGCAACCTGGCCGTCGTCGGCGACGACGACCAGTCGATCTATGGCTGGCGCGGCGCCGACATTCGCAACATCCTCGATTTCGAGCGCGATTGGCCGGATGCCACGGTGATCAAGCTCGAGCAGAACTACCGCTCGACCCAGCTGATCCTCGACGCCGCCCACTCGGTCGTCTCGAAGAACGTCGCGCGCTCGGACAAGAAGCTGTGGACCGAGAACGCGCGCGGCCGGCTGATCGAGCGCTTCGAGGCGTACAACGAAGAAGAAGAGGCGGAGTGGATCGTCCGCCGCGTCGAGGAGCTGACCGGCACGCGCGGCTCGGCCCTGACCCGCCGCGCGGACGACGGGGAGACGATGAAGCTGCGCGACATCGCGGTCCTGTACCGGACCAACGCCCAGTCGAGGGCGATCGAGGAGGCATGCCTTCGCTACGGCATCCGCTACCAGGTCGTCGGGGGGACCCGGTTCTACTCGCGGCGCGAGGTCAAGGACGCGCTGGCGTACCTGCGCGTGCTCCGGTCCGACGCGGACCAGGTCAGCTTCGAGCGGGTCATCAACGTGCCGGCTCGCTCGATCGGGGACAAGACGATCGCGGTGATACGCGCCTACGTGGCGCGCGAGGGCGTGCCGTTCTGGCTCGGCCTGGAGCGGGCCGCCGAGGGTGAGGTCGGGGAGCTCGCCGGCCGCGCGAGGGCCGCGGTTGCCGACTTCGTCGGCCTGATCCGGCGCCTCCGCTCGCGGGTCGGCGTGCTACCACTCCCTGAGCTGCTGGACGACCTCCTCGAGCGCTCGGGCTACCGGGCGATGCTGGCCGACGGCACCGAAGAGGGCGAGGAGCGCTGGGCGAACCTGCTCGAGCTGCGCGAGGTGACGACCCGCTACGACGATCTGTCGGCCGAGGACGCGCTCGATCGGCTGCTCGAGGAGACCGCCCTCGTGGCCGACCAGGACAGCTACCAGTCGGACGCGGACATGCTGTCGCTGATCACGCTCCACGCCGCGAAGGGCCTGGAGTTCGAGGTCGTGTTCATCGCCGGGCTCGAGGAATCCCTGTTCCCGACAGGCCGGGCCGTCGAGGCGGAGGGCGGCTTCAACCCCGACCCGCGGCCGATGGAGGAGGAGCGCCGTCTCGCCTACGTGGGCATGACCCGTGCCCGCCAGCGCCTGTACCTGTCCCACGCCTGGCAGCGTGCGACCCGCCGCGGGCCGGGCACGAGCTGGATGGCCGAGCCATCCCGGTTCCTGCTCGAGATCCCGGCCGACCTGATGAGCGGCCCTCGCCTGGGGGCGCGGCCGGACCTCGCGGGCGAGGGCGTGGACGAGACCCCCGACGACCTCAACCTCGTGTTCGGCCGCGGCGCGACGCGCTTCGGGCGCGCGATCCGCCCCGGCGGCGGAGCGTTCCGCGAGGGCAGCGGCCGGCCGGGTGCGCCGGTGGCCGGCGAGCCGTTCCGGCCGAGCCGCGACCTCGCCGCGCGGCGGGACGCATTTGCGGCGGGCGCGAGATCCGGCACCTTCGGGCGCCGGTTCGTCGAGGCCTGGGATGACGAGGATGCCGGCAACGGGACGCGCGCCGCGAAGCCGGCACCCATCGAGCGCCCGATCGTCCCCGGCGAGCGGCGCTACCGCGACGGCGATCGGGTGCGCCACTCCCGATGGGGCGACGGCATCGTGGTCAGCTCGAAGCTCACCCGCAGCGACGAGGAGGTCACCATCGCCTTCCGTGACCCGCAGATCGGGCGCAAGACGCTGCTCGCGTCGTTGGCCGGACTGGAGCTCACCGGCTGACCCTCGCCCGCTGGTAGGCTCGCCTGCGATGACCGACCTGCTGCCGGAAGTCGACCTCGCGGCCGTCGTCAACCTCGCCGATTTCGAGCCGCTCGCGCGGGAACGGATGCTCGGGCCGGCCTACGATTACGTCGCCGGCGGCGCCTGGGACGAGATCACCCTGCGCGAGAGCGTCGAGGCGTGGCAGCGCTACCGCTTCGTCCCGCGCGTCTTGCGCGACGTCCGCTCGATCGACCCATCGGGCAGCTTCCTCGGTCGAAGGTTCCCGCTGCCGATCGCGATCGCCCCGATGGCGGCCCAGGCGATGGCGCACCCGCGAGCGGAGGCCGAGATGCTCGCGGCCGCAGCGGCACGGAACATCCCGTTCTGCCTGTCGACCTCGTGCTCGATGACGATCGAGGATGTGGCCGCGGCGGCGCCCGACGCCGAGCGCTGGTTCCAGCTGTACGTGGTCGGCGGGATGGCGTACAGCCGCGAGCTCGTCGAGCGGGCCGAAGCGGCGAGCTTTCGGGCGCTGGTCCTGACCGTCGACCTGCCGGTCCTGGGCCGCCGGGAGCGCGACCAGCGCTCCGGATTCACCGTTCCGGCGATGCCCCTCATCGACGGTGCAGGGGATGAGCGGATGCGGCGGTACGGCGGCCTCGAGGACCAGCGATCCCAGGGTCTGACCTGGGAGACCCTCGCCGAGGTGCGTTCGTGGAGCTCGCTGCCGCTCGTGGTCAAGGGCATCCTGTCGCCGGCCGACGCAGAGCTGGCCGCCCAGGCGGGCGTCACCGGGCTCGTCGTCTCGACGCACGGCGGGCGGCAGCTCGATCGGGCGATCTCGAGCGCCGACGCCCTCGCCGGTGTCGCGGAAGCGGTGGACGGTCGGTGTGAGGTATGGGTCGACGGCGGGATCCGGCGCGGGCTCGACGTCCTGACCGCACTCGCCCTCGG
>VBGT01000009.1:11285-43817 GCA_005889475.1 Chloroflexota bacterium
TCGAGCTGGCGATGGCGCTGCTCGGCGTCCGGGAGCTCGGTGAGGTCTCCGGAGACCTGCTCGCGGGCGCCGGCCCATTCCCGGGCTAACCCGTCGGCAAACCGGTCGCGCGCGGCCAGTCCTCCCGGCGCAGCCGATAGAGCACGTGGCGTCGTGTCTCGCGCCCAGGTTCGAGGAGCGGGTGGTCGAAGTCGTCGGCCGGGTCGCGGTTCATGCCCAGCCGCTCCATCACCCGCCGTGACCGCTCGTTGATGACGGATGTCAGCGACACGATCTCTTCGAGCCCGATCTCCTCGAACCCGTAACGCAGCGAGGCCCGGCCGCCTTCGGTCGCGTACCCGAGGCCCCAGGCGTCCCGCGCGAGGCGCCAGCCGACCTCGACGGCCGGCATGAACGGCGCATCGAACGAGGGCCGCGACAGGCCGACGAAGCCGATGAACCGCTCGTCCAGCCGGCGTTCGACTGCCCAGAGCCCGAAGCCATTCGTCGCCCAGCCCTCGCCCAGCCCTCGACGATCCGATCGAGCAAGGCGTCGGAGTCGGCGCGATCGAGGCGGCGGCGCATGTAGCGCATCACATCGGGATCCCCATTCAACTCGGCGAACGGCTCCCGGTCGGCATCGGTCCAGGGCCGCAGGCGCAGCCGTTCCGTCTCGACCGTGGGAATTTCCATCGGCTGCATTCTCGGTCACGCCTCGGCCTGACCGTCCGTATTCTTGGGGCGATGGCACGCAGGCTCGAGCAGGGCCCCACCGGGACGGGATCCCCGGACGCACCGGAGGCGCTGGGCCTTGACGGACTGCCCGTCGACCCGGCGCTCATCCAGGCGGCGGCGGCACTCGATGAGGACGCGGCGACGAAGCGGCACGCCGAGCTCGCCGACCAGATCGAAGCCGCGAACAAGGCGTACTACGAGGCCGATGCACCGCTCCTGACCGACGCCGAGTACGACCAGCTCTTCCGGCAGCTCGTCGCGCTCGAGGCCGCGTTCCCCGCGCTCGTGACGCCCGCTTCACCGACACAGCGGGTCGGTGCGCAGCTCGGCGGCACGTTCGACGAGGTCCGCCACCGGCGGCCGATGCTGTCGCTGTCGAATGCGTTCAGCCACGACGAGCTGCGCGCGTTCGACGCCCGGGTCCGGCGCGGGCTCGCCCTGCCCGCAGCGCCCGAAGCCGCCCCGGACCTGCGCTACGTCGCCGAGCTCAAGATCGACGGCCTCGCGATCACGCTCCGCTACGAACGGGGCAGGTTCGCGCAGGGCGCGACGCGCGGCGACGGGTTCACGGGCGAGGACGTGACCGCGAACCTGCGCACGATCTCGACCGTGCCCACGCGCCTCCGCGAAGGGGTCTCGCTCGACGTTCGGGGCGAGGTGTACATGCCCAAGTCCGAGTTCGCGCGGATCAACGCCGAACGCGAGGAGCAGGGCCTGCCGCTCTACGCCAACCCGCGCAACTCCGGCGCCGGCTCGCTGCGCCAGAAGGACCCGTCGATCACGGCCGCGCGCCAGCTCGCGACGTGGTCGTACCAGCTGATCGAGGACGACGCCGAGGCGATCGGGCTCGCCAGCCAATCCGAGGCGCTGGCCCGGATGGAGGCGCTCGGCTTCACCGTCAACCCGAACCGCGACTCGGACCTCGACATCGAGGGCGTGATCGCGTTCACCGAGGCGTGGCGGGAGGCGCGCCATGAGCTGCCATACGAGACCGACGGTGTGGTCGTCAAGGTCGATGCCTTCGAGCAGCAGGGCCGGCTCGGGATCGTCAGCCGGGCGCCGCGCTGGGCGATCGCCTACAAGTTTCCGCCGGAGCAGGTGGAGACCGTGCTCGAGGACATCGTTCCGTACGTGGGTCGGACGGGGACGCTCACCCCCGTGGCGCACCTCACGCCGACCAAGGTCGCCGGCTCCACGGTCGCCCGCGCGACGCTGCACAACCTCGATGAGGTGCGGCGCAAGGACATTCGGGTCGGCGACCACGTGATCCTCCAGAAGGCGGGCGACGTCATCCCCGAGGTCGTCCGCTCGCTGCCCGAGAAGCGCACCGGCGCCGAGCGCGAGTGGGACATGCCCGCGAGCTGCCCGGTGTGCGGCCAGCCCGTTGTCCGCGACGAGGGCGCGGTGCGCCATTACTGCGCAAATCCGCTGTGCCCGGCCCGCGTCGGCCAGGAGTTCGGCCACTTCGCCGCCGCGATGGACATCGATGGCGCCGGCTGGGCGGTCCTGTCCCAGCTCCTCCAGCGGGGCATGGTCAAGCGACGCGGCGACTTCTTCCGGCTGACCGTCGAGGACCTCGAGACGCTCGACCGGTTCGCCCGCAAGAGCGCCGAGAACCTGCATCGCGCGATTCACAAGGTCCGGCGCCGGCCGCTCGAACGGGTGATCGCCGCGCTGGGCATCCCGCAGGTCGGCTGGACCACGGCCATCGAGCTCGCCCACTGGCTCGCCACCGAGGTCCCGTCCGGCGATGACTGGCTCGTCCGTGCCGCGAAGCTGCTACGCGACGTGGCCGCGAGTGAGCCGGCGCGGTTCGAGGAGCTCGAGGGCGTCGGGCCCACCATCGCGGGGGCGCTCGCCACGTGGTTCGCGCCGGGTGGCCCGGGCGAGGGCGTCCTCGAGGACCTCGCCGATGCCGGCGTCGAGGTGGAGCTGCCCGCGCTGCGGGTAGCCGCGGCGACCGGGCCGCTCGCCGGCAAGTCCGTCGTCGTGACCGGCACGATCGAGGGCTTCAGTCGCGAGGAGGCTGAATCCGCGATCCGTGCAGCCGGTGGCAAGCCAGCCGGATCTGTCTCGAGGAAGACGGACTTCGTCGTCGCCGGGCCCGGTGCCGGCTCGAAGCTCGCCAAGGCGGAGGAGCTCGGGATCCCCGTCATCCCGCCCGACGGCTTCGCGTCGCTGCTGGCCGGGCAGGTCCCGAACGATGGCTGAGTACGCGTCGCCCGCGCGAGCCAGCCTCGAGCACGATCCCGTGCAATGGATCGCCGATCGGCGCGTCACCATGGTTGATCCGATGCGCTGAGGGTCTGACCACATCGCGTCGGATGGGTCGTAAGGTCGGGAGTACCAACAGGCGCTTGCGCGGTTCTGGAGGGTTGCATGGGCGGGTTCCTCGGCCCGCGTGACGAGGTCCTGGCGGTCGGACCTTCGGCAGATCGCCTGCTCGCCGCACTGGACCGCGCCATCCGGGCAGAGGACGCCGAGGTCATCGTGCAGCCGGCCGGCCCGGGTCCCTGGACGGCCTACTACCACGGTCGGCGACTGCTGGTGCTCGCCCGGCCGTCGGCCGTCGGGCCGCCCGGCGCCGTCGACGTCGGCGTTCCGGGGGCGGGTTGGGCGCGCACGTTGATCGATCTGTCGGACGCCGAAGATCCGGAGGTGCCTGACGCGATGCGGCGGGCAATGGGCGCTGGGCCGGGGTCCGCCGGCTCCGGACCGCTCATTCTGGCCGACGAGTCGGTGGGCGGCATCGGCGCTGTCATCGCAGTCATCGCAATCGTCCTTGTGGTCGCGGACTTCGTCCGCGGCGTGATCCGTCGACACAATTCAGACACAGCCGTTGCGGCCGCGGCGGGGCGGAATGCCGTCTTTGTGCTTCGGGCTGCGCGGTTCGAAGCGTCCATTCGCGAGAGCTCTCTGTCGATCGGGTGCCTCGGGTCGACCGTCGCATTCTTCGGGCTGGTCCTCGTCGTGTTCGCCATCGCGAGTGTCCTTGCGCCTGGAGGTCAGCTTGCCTCGCTAGCCGCCCTGAGCGTGGTGGGCGTCCTGGTCATTTCCGCCTGGCTGTTCTGGTGGATCAGGAGGCGCTTTCCCTCGCCGCCTCCAACCCGCATGGATCGCTGGGCCGGTCGAGCCGCCGTGGGGGTCATCCTTCTCGTCGTCGTCGCGTACGCCGTGGTGGCACTGCAGGAGCAGCGAACGCCGCTCAGCGCGGAGCAGGAGGCGTGGTGTCTGGGGCCGGGCGCAGGCTACGTGGACAACGCTGTCGGCGTGTTATCGATTCCGAGAACCTGGACGTCCGAGTCCGCCAAGGACGACCCGAACTTCCGGATGGCATGCGGCGTCGCCTGGGACGCAACGCATCGCTGACTGGCGCGTGTCCGGCGCTTGTGCGGCCGCGCCCGTGGCGGCTCGGCTCCAGTCAGCCCATCGCGTGGTTGAACTGGCCCCAGATCCAGTCGGGGCGCCATGACTGCGGCTCCCCTCGCAGCATCCGCGGCGCCGACCACGTCAGCCGAAACCCGATCTCGGTCAGTCGCGCCAGTCCCTCGACGTTCTCATCGAGCAGCCCAACCCGCACCCGTCCTTCGGGGCCGGCCGCGCGACGGCGCGCCGTCGCGATCCGCAGCGCGGCGTCGGCCGACCGCGCGATCGTCGCGCCGCCACCCCACGGAGCACGGATGACGAAGCCGTCGATCCCGCCCTCGGCTCCCGTGACCACCTTCGCCGTCTCGCCATCGGCGAGCCGGCGGATGGCATGGGCGCGATCCTCGCCGGTCCCTTCGCGGTCAAGCCGCTCGAGGCCGGGGAGATCGGTTACCTCGAACGGCCGGACGCCGTCCTCCCGATCGACCGGCGGCAGCCCGATGGCCTGCATGATCCGGTACTGCGTCTGGACCTCGAAACCCATCCGTTCGTAGAGCCGACGGCCCTCGCTGGTGGCCACGAGAACGAGCGATCGGCAGCCTGCCGACTCGAGCCGGTCGATGATCGCCTGGGTGATCGCCCGGCCGAGCCCATGGCCGCGCCGATCGGGGGCGATGAAGATCGTGCCGATCCAGCCGGCCGGTCCGTTCACCGTCCCGACGCCGGTGCCCACGATCTCGCCGTCCGCCTCGGCGACCATCGGGATGCACGCCGCCTGCGTCGTCGCGAACTCCAGCCACTCGCGCCGGACACCCCAGTCGTTGCCGAGGATCAGCTCGGTCGCGGCGTCGACGTCGGTCGGGGCCATCGGCCGCAGGCCGGGCGCCGTCACCGCGCCGTCGCCCCGTCGAGTCGCGCCGCCGTCAGGGCGCGGACGGTCTCCTGCCGATCGGCCCAGCCGGCCCAGACGTCGCCGGCCCAGGCCCGGAGGATCTCGACATGCGCTTCGGACGAGCCGGCGAGCGCGAGGTCGGCGACGGTCAACCCACCCTGGAAGCGAGGCGCGGGCAGGAATGGCGGCCAGTCGCGATGGGCACGGGCCAGCGCCTGGTGCGCGTCGCGGACCACCGGTCCGTCCCAGCCCCGCTCAAGCGCGAGCTGGAGGCCGATGAGCGCGAACGCGGGTCCGATGCGCGGCGTGCGCTCGCCGACGTGCTGGGCGGCGTAGGTATCGACCAGCAGCTGGTGCCAGCGGCCGAGCAGGGCGACGTGCTGCAGCTCGTATCCGGCTACCTCGCCGTACACCGACCGGCACTCGACCGAGGCGGTCGAGCGGTGATCGAAGGGCTCGCCGGTTCCCGGGAGCTCGAGGCCGCAGCCGGCGCAGGCATGGAGTCGATCGGTCGGCGCCATGGCGTTCAGTATCATCCGCCGGTGGCCGGCCTCACCCGCGCGGACGTCGAGCACGTCGCGTTCCTCGCTCGCCTGCGCCTGACCGGCGAAGAGCTCGATCGGCTCGAGGGCGAGCTCAACCACATCCTCGACCAGTACGCGAAGCTGTCCGAGCTCGACACCTCGGCGATCCCGCCGACGGCCCAGACGATCGAGCTCGAGAACATCCTGCGCGAGGACGTCGCGGGGCCGTCCCTCGCCGTCGCCGAGGTCCTCGGCAACGCGCCGACGACCGACGGCGACTTCATCATCGTGCCGCCGATCCTCGGTGGCGACGCGTGACTGCGGTGCGCGAGGCGACGCGTCTGCTCGGTCACGAGCTTGCCACCCGGCTCCGAACCGGGGAGCTGAGCGCGCGTGAGATCACGCTCGCGCATCTCGAGGTGGCGGAGCGCCAGAACCACGCCCTGAACGCGTGGCTCGTGATCGAGCGTGAGAAGTCGCTCGACGAGGCCGATGCGGCGGACGCGCGCCTCGCGGCGGCCAGGGCCGACGGTCCAGACGCGCTCGATGCGCTCCACCCGCTGCTCGGGCTGCCGGTGGCAGTGAAGGACCTCGTCTCGGTGGCGGGCGGCCAGTGCACATCCGGGTCGCGCATCATCGACGGCTACGTCGCGCCCTACGACGCCCACGTCACCGAGCGGCTGCGCGACGCGGGCGCGGTGATCCTGGGCAAGACGAATATGGACGAGTTCGCGATGGGCTCCTCGAACGAGTATTCGGCCTACGGGCCGGTGAGCAACCCGTGGGACCTGGACACGGTCCCCGGAGGGAGCAGCGGCGGCTCGGCCGCGGCCGTGGCCGCTTACCACGCGCCGTTCGGGATCGGCACGGACACCGGCGGCTCGATCCGCCAGCCAGCGGCGCTGTCCGGCATCGTCGGCCTCAAGCCGACGTACGGGCGCGTGAGCCGCTACGGCATCGTCGCGTTCGCGTCGTCGCTCGACCAGATCGGCCCGCTGACGCGGGACGCTCGCGACGCCGCGGCTCTCCTCCATGCCGTGGCCGGGCGCGACGAGCGCGACTCGACGTCCGCGCCGGTGCCGGTTCCCGATGACCTGCTGCGCCTGCCAGCCTCGGATGACGAAGCCGCAGCGTGGCTGGAGGGCAAGCGGCTCGGGCTGCCGCGCGAGTACTTCGTCGAGGGCATGGAGCCGGGCGTCGAGGCCCGGATCCGCGAGGCCGTCCGGGCGCTGGAGGGCGCCGGCGCGACCATCGAGGACGTCTCGCTGCCGCACACGGACTACGGCCTGGCCACCTACTACATCGTCGTGCCTGCCGAGGCCTCGGCCAACCTCGCCCGCTACGACGGCGTGCGCTACGGCCGCTCGGTTCGGCTGCCCGGCGCCGATTTCATCGCCGACTATCTCGCGACGCGAGGTGACGGATTCGGGCCCGAGGTCAAGCGCCGGATCATGCTCGGCACCTATGCGCTCTCCGCGGGTTATTACGACGCCTTCTACCTCAAGGCCCAGAAGGTCCGGACGCTGATCAAGCGCGACTTCGACGAGGTGTTCGGGTCGGGCATCGATGCCCTCGTCGCGCCGACGTCGCCGTCGGTCGCATTCAGGTTCGGGGCGCGCACCGCCGATCCGGTCGCGATGTACCTCTCGGACGCGTGCACGCTGCCCGCGAACATGGCCGGGATCGCCGGCGTCTCGCTCCCGTGCGGCCTCTCGAACGGGCTGCCGGTCGGCCTCCAGTTCATCGGGCCGCCCTGGTCCGAGCTCGAGCTGCTGCGCTTCAGCCGGGGCTACGAGGCAATCACCGCGGCAGCTGAGTGGCGGCGCCTGGAGCCGGCCCAGCTGACGCAGGCAGACGACGCGACCGGTCCGACGCCCGCAGAGCGGGCGGCACGACTCGCCGCGGCCTAGATTCCGGTCATGACCACCGACATCCGAGGTGCTGCCCGGGCTCCGCTCGCCGAGCGCGCACTGTCGGAGCGCGTCCGAACCGTGCCGCCGTCGGGCATCCGCAGGTTCTTCGACATCCTGGCCACGATGACCGACGTCATCAGCCTCGGCGTGGGCGAGCCGGACTTCGATACCCCTCGGTCGATCGTCGAGGCCGGCGTCGAGTCGCTGCGCGAAGGGCGGACCCACTACACGTCGAACTACGGCACGCTCGAGCTGCGCCGGACGCTCGCGGCCCACCTCGAGCGGCTCTACGGCGTCGCATACGATCCGAAGTCCGAGCTGCTGATCACCGTCGGCGCGTCGGAGGCGGTCGACCTCGCCCTGCGGGCGACGTGCGATCCGGGCGACGAGGTCATCCTGCATGAGCCGTCGTACGTCGCGTACGTTCCGGCCATCGTGTTCGCGGGCGGGACCGCCGTGCACGTCGCGACACGCTTCGAGGACGATTTCGCCCTCGACCCGGCGGCGGTCGAGGCGGCGATCACGTCGAGGACCAAGGCGCTCTTCCTCGGCTACCCGTGCAACCCGACCGGCGCCGTGCTGCCCGACGCGGTCCAGGACGAGCTGGCCCGGATTGCGGATCGGCACGACCTGCTCGTGTACAGCGACGAGATCTACGATCGGCTCGCCTACGGCTCGTACCGTCACCGTGCCTTCTCGTCGCTGCCGGGCATGCGCGAACGGACGATCCTCATGGGCGGATTCTCGAAGGCGTACGCGATGACCGGCTGGCGGATCGGCTGGCTGGCGGCGCCGGCCGAGATCGTCGAGGGCATCCTCAAGATCCACCAGTACACGATCATGACCGCGCCGACGGTCGCCCAGGACGCCGCCCTGGTGGCCCTGATCGAGGGCGAGCCGGACGTCGCCCGGATGCTCGCCGAGTACGATCGGCGGCGCCGCCTCGTCGTCGACGGGTTCAACGCGATGGGCCTGGAGACGTTCGAGCCGCGCGGTGCCTTCTACGCGTTCCCGCGGATCACCTCGACCGGGCTCGATGCCGAGACGTTCTCACGGCGGCTGTTGGAGGAGGAGCACGTCGCCGTCGTGCCCGGCAATGCGTTCGGGCAATCGGGGGCCGAGCACGTCCGCGCATGCTACGCGACCTCCTACGAACGCCTCGAAGAGGCCCTGGCGAGGATCGGAAAGTTCGTCGAACGCTGCCAGTAGAGGCATGACGCTTGTCGGATTGACGAACGGCGTCTCCCCTTGGACGATCGCGGGCGCGCCAATCGGGCGCGCGTACAGGGGAACCATCCGACATGACGTTTCACGAGCGATCGCTCGACGATCTGCCGCTCGCCGCCTACTCCACAGGGGTCGTCCCGGACGAGCCAGAGGAGCTCGCCCCGGCCGCTGACCCGAGCGCCGCCGAGTCCGCGCCGGGCGTCCCCACCTCCACGTCACCCGAATCGGGCTCGCCTGCGGCTCCGGCCGCCATGCAGCCGCATGACGCGGCTCCCCGCGCCCGGCGTCGACTCTCGATCCGCCTGCCGTCCCTCCGACGCAGGAAGGTGGTCGATGCGGCGTCGGCGCCCTTCCAACCGGTGCATCCCTCGGTCGCTGCGGTCGGAGCGTTCGCGGCCCCGATGACCGCGGCCCCGATGACCGCGGCCCGGATGACCGCTGGCCCGAGCTTCGCCGCCTCGACACTGTCGGCGCCTTCGTACGGCACGCCGTCGATCACCGCGCCGGTTACTTCGTCGCCTCCGAACGGGAAGCCCTTGGGCGGTCTCGCGCGCAATCCTCGCGCGCTGCTCCGCGACCCGAAGGTCCTCGCCGGGGGGGTCGTCGCGATCGGTCTCGTGCTGCTCGGCGTCAGCCTGCTCGGTGGCGGCCCATCGTCCGGCGCGGGCGGTCCGAACTCGAGCCAGGGCACCGCGGTGGCCCAGCCCACCCCGGTCCCGCCCGGCGCGGCCACCGTCGAGGTCACGAGCGGCGGGAGCGGCATCTACGAGCTCAACGGCCAGACCGGCGCCGGGCCGGCCGTCAACTCCCAGGTCAACGCCACGTGGAGCGACGGGATCGGCGACACGCTCGGGCTCACTGGTCTGGCGTCGGCCGGCGTGCGCACGACGGACGCCAATTTCGTGCTGACCTGGGTGACATCCCTGGCCGGTGCGCCGGTCACGTTCACGTCCACCGGCGGCGAGTGCACGATCGGAATGGCCGTCGGAGCGAAGGTCGTGAGCGGCACATTCGTGTGCAAGAAGCTCATCAGCGACGACGGCAAGAAGACGATCGACCTGCAGGGCAGCTACCGGACCTAGCGCCTGAGCCGGCGGCTCGCCGCCACCGGAATCTGTGCCGTCGGCAGTGTGCGACACTCGCGGCCATGACCACCGCGGGTGCCGCTCGACCGGCCGGCGCGGCCCTCGAGCGCTACGAGGCCGTGATCGGCATCGAAGTGCACTGCCAGCTCCGGACCGAGTCGAAGATGTTCTGCAGCTGCTCGACGGCCTACGACGGCGCCCGGCCCAACAGCCACGTCTGCCCGGTCTGCCTCGGGCTGCCGGGCGCCCTCCCGGTGATGAATCGGCGGGCGGTCGAGCTGGTGCTCGCGACGGGCGCCGCGATCGGGGCTTCGACGCCGGACGCGACGCGCTGGGATCGCAAGAACTACTTCTACCCCGACCTGCCGAAGGGCTACCAGATCAGCCAGTACGACCTGCCGCTGGCGGCCGCCGGGACGCTGACGTTCGACACGTCCGAGGGACCCTTCACCGTGCGGATCACGCGGGCCCATCTCGAGGAGGACACGGCCAAGCTCGTCCACGCGGAGGGCCCGGCGGGCGAGCGGATCAGCCTGGTCGACTTCAACCGCTCCGGGGTGCCGCTCATGGAGGTCGTGAGCGAGCCCGACGTTCGAACTGCCGAGCAGGCACGGCGCTACGCCGAGGAGCTCCAGCTCCTGCTCCGCACCATCGGCGCATCCGACGCGGACATGGAGCACGGCCAGCTCCGCGTCGAGGCGAACGTCTCCCTCCGGCGGCGCGGAACCGAGGCGTTTGGAACGCGGGTCGAGGTCAAGAACATGAACTCGTTCCGCTCAGTGGAACATGCGGTCGCGTTCGAGATCGAGCGCCAAGCGGCGATCCTCGACGGCGGTGAATCGCTGCGCATGGAGACCCGCGGCTGGTCGGACGAGCGGGGCGAGACGTACCACATGCGCAGCAAGGAAACCTCGGACGACTACCGCTACTTCCCCGAACCGGACCTGCCGCCATTGCGGGTTGACGCCGCGTGGCTGGCGTCGATCCGGGGCGAGCTGCCGGAGCTCCCGGCGGCCCACCGGACCCGCTACCGCGACGCCCTCGGCCTGTCCGCCTACGACGCGGCGGTCCTCGTCGCCGATGCCGACGCGGGGCGCCTGTTCGAGGCGACGCTCGCAGCGGCGCCCGGGCTCGAGGCGAAGCCCGTCGCCAACTGGGTGACCGGCGATTACCTCCGGATCCGCAACGCCGCGGCCGGGCCCGTCCGCGTCGATCCTGCCGAGCTGGCCGCGCTCGTGCGACTCGTTGCCGATGGCTCGCTCAACCGGACGTCGGCGCGCCAGGTCCTCGAGGCGCACGCCCAGAGCGGCGAGGGCGTCGAGGCCATCGTCGGTCGCCTCGGCCTGCGACAGATCTCGGACACCGCAGCGCTCGGGGCGATCGTCGAGGACGTGCTCGCGGCAAACCCCGCGGCCGTCGCGGACGTGCGCGCGGGCAAGGCACAGGCCATCGGCTTCCTCGTTGGCCAGGTGATGAAGGCGACGCGCGGCCAGGCGAACGCGACGGTGGCGCAGGCCGCCATCCGCGAACGGCTGGACGCCGGCGAGAGGGCCTGATGGGCATCCTCAACTTCGCGCTGATCGCGCTCGGCGTCGCGTCGATGGCGTTCGGCTATTCGCGAGCACGTGGGCCGTGGGCGCGCTACCAGGCGCTCAAGGCCCAGGACGCGAACATCGCTCGATACGAGTCGTGGCGCGGCGGCATCCGCGATTCCGGCACGACCGGCGCGTCGATCGCGATGGAGCTGCTCCGGAAACAGGCCCGCGACGGCGCCCTGATCATGGCCGCGGGCTTCGCATTCGTCATCCTCGGCTTCCTCATTCACTGAGCCGGACGCCGGCGGGTCGCGGCGGGCGCGCACGCATGGTTCCGGGTTCGCGACGCGCACGATCCACGGGGGCGTGGACGGGATGGCCGCGCAGCAATTCCGGGTCAAGCACCGCCCGATGAGATGGCTCCCGCTGATCGCCTCGAATAATGAGTGAGCGACGATTCCAGCCAAATTGCCTGATTTGATTACTCCTGGTAATGAGAAGGGCGAATCGATTAGGAGTGGAAACCAAACTGCGTTCCCAGTGCCAAATCGGCGCCTACTCATTACTGCGGCTAATCACGCCCGCGGTTTCACACGTCGTGCCGGGATGGACCCCACCTTGGTGGTGACGCGACCGGTGTTCGGTCCAGGGCCGGGCCGTCAGGCACGGCCGAGCGCGGCGGCTGCGGCGAGGGCTGCGCCGATCGTCAGGTCGACGCGGCGGGTGACCTCGTCCTCGGGCGGTCGAAACCAGGCCTCGTGCCCGACCGCTGCCTCTGCCGCCTCGTCGCGGATCACGTCGGAGACGGTCAGGATGCAGCCGGCGCGGACCGGCCTGCCCTTCGCGCGCTCGCGCATGCAGATCAGGAACAGGGCCGCCGCCTCCATCTCGGCCGAGAGGTAGCCGCGACGAGCCCAGCGCCCGGAGCCGCCGGGTGTCGGGTCGTAGAAGTAGTCGCCGGTCACGATCGGGCCGACGTGGAACGCGAGCCCGTTCGCCTTGGCGGCGTCAACGAGGGCGAGCACGACGTCGAAGTCGGCGGTCGGGGCCGTGGCCTCGCCCCCGCCGAGGACGCGCCCGACACCGGTGTTCGCCGCGGCCGCGAGCGCGATCACCGCGTCGCCGATCGCCGTGCCCGGGTAGCCGCCGGTCGTACCGACGCGGATGAACGTCGTCGCGCCGAGCATGAGCAGCTCCTCGACCACGATCGACGTCGTCGGCGCGCCCATCATCGTTGTCTGCACCGACACCGGAACCCCGTCGACCTCGCCCGTGTAGCCGAGCAGGCCGCGATGCTGGTTGACCAGCCGGCTCGCCTCGAGGCCGCCGTCGAAGCGCGCGGCGATCCGCGTCGCCCGGTTCGGGTCGCCGGGAAGGAGCACCACCGGTGCGTAGTCGCCGGGCTCGGCATGAAGGTGGATCTGCGGCATCGGGGGTCTCCTCAGGCGGGTCGGGCGGGGGAGGGGCCGTAGGCGTCATCGGGCAGCGGTCGAGGCCAGGCCGTCGCGGCCGCGCCACCCATCATGCCGCGTGCGACGGCCACCGCGTGGTCGCCGCTGCGCCAGAGCTCGTCGAGGTACCAGGCGATGAACGCGTCGCCGCAGCCGAGGGTCGTGCCCGCGACCTCGAGGGCCCGGACCGGGAAGCGCCGATCGCTCGTCCCCGCCCGCCCGTCGAAGACGCGTACCGCTCGGGCGCCCATGGTCACGACGAGCACGCGCCCCAGGTCGTGGGCGACGGCACGCATGCCAATGACCACGGCGTCGTCCTCGTCGCCCGGCCAGCCGACGAACCCGAGGTCGACGTGGCGCATGGTCGCTGCCAATCGGTCGACCGTGTAGTGGCGGAAGCCGAGGAAGTCGGCCGAGACCTCGATCCCGTGCAGGGCATCTTCGGCAGCGAGCCGGTCGAGCTCGGCGATCGCGCCCTCGACGAGCACGACGTGCAGGCGCGCTGCGTTCGCGAGCGCCGCTCGCTCCAGTGCCGTGAGCCGGTAGTCTGCCCACACGCCCGGTACGAAGTTGTCCATCCATGGCTGGCGATCGGGCAGGATCTCGATGTCGATCGTCGAGGAGCGGCCGCGGCTCGCCAGCTCGTCGCGAGCGACGGTCGGGATGGCGTGGCGGTCGAGGAACCGCGCGATTGGAACGCCATCCTCCGCGCCGACACGGGTCAGGACGGCGAACGGGCGCCCGAGCTGGCGCCACTGCCAGGCCATGTTCAGCACGCCGCCGCCCGGGAGCACCTCGCCCGTCGCGAGGTAGTGGTCGAGGCTGATCGTGCCCATCAGGAGGGTGCCGGCGCCGGGCGCGTCCCGAGACGGCCCGTCTGCCGCGTCAGCCGCGCCCGCCGCGGGACGAACGCTGGTCAAGCGCCGCCGCTGCCGAGCGGGTCGGCGCGCGCCGCGCCGGCGGCCAGGAACCGGTCGTAGCGGACCTCGACGACCTTGCTCATCTGCCAGAACGCCTCGACCGAGAGGTGTCCGCAACCCTCGAGGTGGTACCACTCCTGTCGTCCGGGGAGGGTCGAGATCAGCGCCGGATCGTGCACCGGGACGACCGCGGGACTGAGCACGAAGCCGGGCGAATCGGGCTCGCGGATCTGGAGCAACGCGTCGCCGCGGAAGCCGTAGGCACGCGGCACCCGGTGCCGCCGACCCGTCCCGAGGTCGAGCAGCTCGACCTCACCGGCCTCCGTCTGCCGCACCTCCGGCCAGGCCGGGTCGTCGGCGAGCTCGGCGATCACCCGGCGCACGGCGATGTCCTGATAGTGGTTCGAGGCGGTGTGCGGCTGCTCGTAGGACTCGTCGAAGACGTTCTCGACCGACTCGTCGTAGACGTTGCCGCAGTGCTCGGCGAGGAACGCCACGAGCGGTCGGCGGGCACGGAGGAAGACGCGGTATGCCTCCTCGTACTCGCGGATCGCCTCGGCCGGCGGAACGACCCGGCCGCGGACGATGTGGGCGAGGCGCCAGCCATCCGGCCCGTAGCGGTCGTCGAGTCGCGTCTGCCGATCGACCTTCTGGCCGCCGCTGAACCCGGGCAGGCCGACGGGGATCCAGACCTGGGCGAGATCCGAGGCGGCGCTCGGCGGTAGCGAAGCGAGCCAGTCGGACCGATCGACCACCGGTGTGCTCGGCTACGCGCCGCTTCGCCAGTCGGCGACGCGCGCCTCCGCAGACGGCGCAACCGCGGCGAGCAGCGCGCGGAAGCCCGGAGCGGGGTCGATCGACCCTGCGGCCGTGCGCGCGAGCCACGCGCGGGCGATGTCCTCGGGGACGGCACGAGCAGCGACGAGCTCGACCAGCGCGGCTTGCAGGGCAGTGATCGAGGGGTTGAACGCGACGCTCTCGAACGCCGCGGCGGCGAGGAGCCGCCCATCGCGCAGCTGAAAGGCAACAGCGCTCGGCGCGCCGGAGTAGGGAGCATGCGCCCGCGAACCGACCTCCTGCAGGAGATCCGCCACGTCGGCGGGCACGTCGTCAGCCAGGAGGGCGAGGTCAGGCCAGGGCGCTGCGCCGGCGCGGTCGCCCTCGACCCCCAGCGCGTGCGGCTGGAACGGCCACGGATAGAGCTCGGCGAGCCCGAGCTCGTGGCCGAGCGGGTCGATGATCCCGAGGTCGTCCGATGCCGCCGATTCGGCGAGCGTCTGCCGGCAGTGGGCGCACGGGTGGGCCTCGTAGACCGCAAGAGTCTCGAGGGTTGCGCTGCGCCGCCGGGCCCGTACCGCCACGAAGCCCTCCGCGTGGACGGTCGACCCGAGATCCGCCCCGGGAACCTCGAGGTTCGCACCCAGCACGAGGGCGCCGCTCTCGCGTTCGATGCCCACCGCGCCAACCCGGTAGCCGGAGATCGGCGGACGGGCCATCGCTCGTGCGACGGGGAGCGCCAGGAGCGCCAGCTCGCGCTCCGAGGCCAGGCCGTGCCGCTCGACGAGGTCGGCGACAGCGGTTGCGTTCACCGTCGACCCGTCGAGCGGATTCGCGCCTGGAGCCTCGACGAGCGCGTGGACCTCTGCCTCGACCGCCGACCCGACCCTCGTGCTGAGCTCGGCCATCCTGCGCGCGACCGTCTCGTCCGCGCGGAACGGAGCCTCGATCACGCCCTCGCCGCCGGCGTCACGGGCGCATCGCCTCGACTGCGAGGCATCGGTTCATGACCACGGCGAGCCCGGCGTCGTGGGCGATCCGCGCGGCCTCGCGGCTGGCGATGCCGAGCTGCAGCCACAGGCATCCCGCGCCGACCTCGACGGCTTCGCGGGCGTGGGCCGGGCACGCGGGCGGGAGCCGGAAGACATCCACGATGTCGACCGGCCCCGTCGCCTCGACGGCCTCGCGCAGCGTCGGGTAGCAAGGCAGCTCGACGACCTCGGCCGCGCTCGGGTTCACCGGGACGACGTCATATCCGAGGCCCACGAGGTCGAGCAGCACGCCGTGCGACGGCCGGATCGGATTGGGCGACGCGCCGACGATGGCGATCCGGGGGCGGGTGGCCAGGAGGGCCTTGATCCCGGCCCGGTCGAGCACCGGGACACCGATCCGGCCCTCCTCCAGGTCGAGCAGGTCGACCGTCCACTGCTCACGCTCGCGGCGACGCGCCGCGGAGTCCGATTCGGGGCTGCCAAGACCGTCGACGGGACCCACCGGCCTAGCGTATCCTGCGCCGGACGACCGGCGTTCCGTGGAGCGCCGGACCCTAGGAGGAGGACACCTTTGGCGATCTCCAGGCGGCTGCTTGGGCTCGGCGCCTCAGCGGCCATGATCTTTGCGGCGTGCGGACCCGGAACGACCGCGTCCCAGGCGCCCGCGGGAACCGCGACGGCGGCCCCGACGGTCGCGGCGACCCAGGTGGCGAAGCCGGTTGCGTGCGTCGCCTTCGACACCGGCGGCCTTGGTGACAAGGGCTTCAACGACCTCGCGAAGAAGGGGCTCGAGGACGCCGGCACGGCTGGCTTCACGACGCACTTCAGCGAGGCGCAGGGCGCGACCGACTACGCCAACAACATCCAGACCCTGATCGACCAGGGCTGCGAGGCGATCGTCACGGTCGGCTTCCTGCAGTCCAAGGCGACGGCCGACGCGGCCGCGGCGAACCCGACTATCGCGTTCGCGCAGGTCGACACCGCATGGAACAAGTGCGGCCCGAACTTCACCTGCGGCGACGCCGATGACACCCCCCAGCCGGCGAACTTCACCGGCCTCGACTACCAGGTCGACCAGGCCGCGATGCTCGCGGGCTACCTCGGTGCGGGCTGGAGCAAGACCCATAAGATCGGCACCTACGGCGGCCTCGCCTTCCCGGGCGTCACGCGCTTCATGGACGGCCTGTACGCCGGCATCCAGTACTACAACCAGCAGAAGACCGCCACGGTCAAGCTGCTCGGTTGGGACGGCGCCCTCAAGGATCCGAGCACAACCGGCACCTTCGTCGGCGGCTCCGGCGGCAACGACACGTGGGGCGATCCGGCCAAGGGCGAGCAGCTCGCGGCGACCTTCTCCGACCAGGGCGTGGACGTCGTGCACCCGGTCGCCGGCGCCACGGGCAACGGCTCGATCAAGTACATGTACGAGCACCAGAAGTTTGCGATCGGCGTCGACACCGACCAGTACATCAGCATCGGCCCGCCGACCAACGGGGCGCTGCTTACCTCGGCCCAGAAGGCCATCGACGTCTCGGTGCTCGACTTCTTCAACCAGGTCGCCACGGGGTACCTTGGCGGCACGGACTACTCCGGCACGATCAAGAACAACGGCGTGCTGCTGGCTCCGTACCACGACTACGACAGCAAGTTCTCGACAGATCTCAAGGCCGAGGTCGACGCGCTGAAGGCGAAGCTCGCCGACGGCAGCATCACGGTCTGCAGCTTCCTCGGGCGCGGCTGCTAGCCAGCCCGAGACCACCCAACCGACACTACCGACCGCCCCCGGCCCGCACCGCGGACCGGGGGCGGTCTGCATCCCCCAGACCGGACATCTTCTCGAGGCTCACCCGATGCGGCTCGAGCTCCGCGACATCAGCAAGCGATTCCCCGGCGTCCTCGCCAACGACAAGATCTCGATCTCGGCCGACCGCGGCAAGGTGCTCGGCATGCTCGGCGAGAACGGCGCGGGCAAGACGACGCTCATGAACATCCTGTCCGGCCTGTACAAGCCGGACTCCGGCCAGATCTTCATCGACGGCGAGGAGCGGGTCTTCAACGACCCCGTCGGGGCGATCCAGGCGGGCGTCGGCATGGTTCACCAGCATTTCATGCTCGTGCCCGTCTTCGACGTGGTCGAGGCCGTGGCGCTCGGCGCCGAGACGGTCAAGGACGCCGTCGGGACCTTCGATCGAGCCGCAGCCCGGAAACGGATCGTCGAGCTGTCCGAGCAGTACAAGCTCGATGTCGACCCCGACGCGAAGATCCAGAGCCTGCCGGTCGGCGTGCGCCAGCGCGTCGAGATCATCAAGGCGCTGTATCGGCACAGCGACATCCTCGTCCTCGACGAGCCGAGCGCCGTGCTGACCCCGTACGAGACCGAGGAGCTGTACACGATCATCCGGTCGCTCGCCGCCTCGGGGACGACCGTCATCTTCATCACCCACAAGCTCAACGAGGTCCTCGAGGTCGCCGACGACATCGTCGTGCTCCGCCGCGGGCGGGTCGCCGGCAAGGCGGACCCGAAGACCGCCACCCGGCAGCAGCTCGCGAACATGATGGTCGGCCGCGACGTCGAGCTGATCGTGCCGAAGGGGCCGGCCAAGCCCGGCGAGGTCGTGCTCCACCTCGAGCAGGTGTTCGTGCGCGACGACCGCCTGGAGATGGCCGTGAATGGCGTAGATCTCGACGTTCGGGCGGGCGAGATCGTCGCGATCGCGGGCGTCCAGGGGAACGGCCAGACGGAGCTCGTGGAGGCGATCACGGGGCTGCGCTCGGCGGACTCCGGCTCGATCACGATCGGCGGGCGCCACGTCGAGAAGTCGAGCCCGCGTGGGGTGTCCGACCTTGGCGTCGCGCACATCCCGGAGGACCGCGGCCGCGACGGCCTGATCAACCCGATGACCGTCGCCGAGAACTACATCCTCGACAGCTATCACAAGGCGCCGTACAGCAAGAACGGCGTGTTCGATCTCAAGGCCGTTCGCGAGCGCGCCGCGCAGGGCGTCAAGGACTTCGACATCCGGACACCGTCCATCGACACCACGGCCGGCTCGCTGTCCGGCGGGAACCAGCAGAAGGTCGTCGTCGCGCGCGAGTTCTCGGTCCCGGTCCAGCTCGTCATCGCCGCCCAGCCCACCCGCGGCCTCGACGTGGGCTCGATCGAGTACATCCACCGGCGACTGGTCGAGCAACGAGACGCCGGTGCGGCCATCCTCATCGTCAGCACCGAGCTCGACGAGGTGCTCGCGGTCGGCGACCGGATCGCGGTGATGTTCGACGGCCGGATCGTCGGCATCCTCACCGGGGACGATGCGACGTACGAGAACCTGGGCCTCCTCATGGGCGGCGCGTCGTTCGGCGGCGGGGTCGCGGCGTGAATCGGCTGAAGGCGTTCCTGCGCCGGGCGGCCGTGCCGGCGCTGTCGGTCGTCACGGCGCTCCTCGTCGGGGCGATCGTCATCGTGCTCACGGACTTCGAGGCGCTCGCCAAGATCGGCAGCGACCCGGCGCGCGCGCTGTTCTGGGTCGAGACGGTCAACGGCAAGACGGTGATCAGCGGTGCGTTGGGCGGCGTCGTGAACGCGTACGGCGCGATGCTGTCCGGGGCCTTCGGGGATCCGGGCCGGATCATCACCGCGCTGCAGACCGGCAAGGAGCGGGACATCGCCACGGCGATCAGACCGCTCACCGAGACGCTGGTCGCGACGATGCCCCTCATCTTCACCGGCCTGGCCGTGGCGATCTCGTTCCGTGCCGGCATGTTCAACATCGGCGGTGGCGGCCAGCTGATGATCGGCGCGCTCGGCGCGACGATCACCGCGATCATGCTGGCAGGTCAGGTGCCCTCGCCCGTGATCCTGATCGCGGCGCTGACCGTGGCAACCCTGGCGGGCGGCTTCTGGGGCTTCATCCCGGGCTTCCTCAAAGCGCGCACGGGTGCGCACGAGGTCATCACCACGATCATGCTCAACTACATCGCGGCGCTCGTGGTCTTCTTCGCGTTGCGCTCGCCGACGCTGCGTGCCGCCGGCAGCACGTCGCCCGTCTCGAAGAACCTCAGCCCGATCGTCGACGTCCCGAACATCATCAACCTCCCGAACATCCGGCTCGACTATGGCTTCGTCGTCGCGCTGCTCATGGCCGTCGCCGTGTCGTGGCTGCTGTTCCGGACGACGAAGGGGTTCGAGCTGCGGGCCTCCGGCTTCAACCTGACGGCCGCTCGCTACGCCGGGATGAGCGCCGGCGGCTCGATGATGCTCGCGATGGCGCTCTCCGGCGCGTTGGCCGGTATGGGCGGTGGGTTCATGGTCATCGGCACCGTCGGCCAGCTGACCCTCGACCTGTCGGGCAGCATCGGCTTCACCGCCATCGCTCTCGCGCTCCTCGCCGGCCTTCGCCCGAGCGGCGTCGTGATGGCCGCGCTCCTGTTCGGCGCCCTCACCAACGGCGGCAAGCTGATGGGTGTCCAGTCCGGGATCCCGTTCGACCTGCTCGTCTTCATCATGGCGCTGGTGATCATGTTCGTCGCGGCACCCGGCCTGATCCGCTCGATCTGGCGTGTCAAGGTGGCGAAGCCGGCTCCGGAGATCGCGGCTGTGACGCCCACCGGAGCGCCGACCGTATGACCGCTGCTGCCGTCGCCGTCCCGGCGACGGGTGAGGGCCTCGCTGCCCGCCGCGCGCTCCGCGATGCCCGCATTCGCGGCGTCGCCTTCGCGGTCCTCGGCGTGATCGCGGTCTACCTCGCGACCAGCTCGTTCGCCATCCCCGCCTCGTTCTCCCTCTGGATCCAGCAGCAGGGCGGCGACAGCGCCGTCCTCCAGACGACCGTCGGGACGCTGTGGGTCGTCGCCGCAGTCGGCTCGGCGATCGTTGCGGCGCTGCAGCTCATCCGGGGTGCTGCATTCCGTTGGCGGCCGTGGCTCTTCGTGGTCATCGCCCCATGGCTGCTCGCCCTCCTCGCGAACCTGCTGTCGGGCAAGCCGGCGATCCTCACCAACGTGATCGCGGGCAGTCTCGAACTCGCCACGCCGATCGCTATGGCCGCGCTGGCCGGCATCCTGTCCGAGCGCAGCGGCATGCTCAACATCGCACTCGAGGGGAAGATGCTCATCGGCGCGTTCACCGCGTCGGTCGTCTCGAGCCTCGTCTACATCACCACGGGCAACGTCCTGCTCGCGACCATCGTTGGCGTGGCGGCCGCGATGGCGGCGGCCGGCCTGACCGGACTGCTCCTGGCGTGGCTTGGCATCCGCCACAAGGTCGACCAGATCATCGCCGGCACGGTCATCAACATCGGCGCCATCGGGATCACGAACTTCATCTTCCTGCGGGTGCTGCAGCACAACACGGAGTTCAACTCGCCGCCCTCGGTCGAGCCGATGCGCCTGCCGCTGCTGGCGGATCTGCCGGTGATCGGGCCGATCCTCTTCTCGGCGAAGCCGTACGTCTACGTCGGCTACATCCTCGTGATCTTCCTCACGTACATGATCTACCGCACCCGGTGGGGCCTCCGGCTCCGGGCCTCGGGTGAGAAGCCGGCGGCAGCCGGGACGGTCGGCATCAACGTGCTCGCGATCAGGTACCGGGCGATCTTCTTCGCCGGCCTCATCTCGGGCCTGGCGGGTTCGTACCTGTCCCTCGCGACGGCCGGCAGCTTTCAGATGGAGATGACCGCCGGCAAGGGCTTCATCGGGCTCGCGGCGATGATCTTCGGCGCGTGGCACCCGATCGGGGCCTTCTTCGCGGCGCTGGTCTTCGGGTTTGCCGACGCCGTGCAGTCGCTGCTGTCCATCCTCGGCGTCGGGGTCGCACCCCAGCTCCTGGCGAGCGTGCCGTACGTGGTGACGATCGTCGTGGTCGCCGGGGTCGTCGGCAGAGTGCGCGGGCCCGCGTCTGCCGGCCAGCCGTACGAGCAGGGCTAGCGTCGTCGACCGGATGCCCGCCGGAGTCTCCACCATCGGAAGCGCGCTGGCCGCCCCGACGTTCTTTCCCGCTCCTGCCGTGCCCCGCTCGGCGCCGGTCGGGACCGCCGAGAAGCCGCTGCCGCTGATCATCGACAGCGATCCGGGCCTCGACGACGCGCTGGCGATCGGCCTGGCCGTCGCGCGCCCCGAGATCGACCTGCTCGCGGTGACCACCGTCGGCGGCAACGCGGACGTTCGTCACTGCACCACCAACGCGCTGCGATTACTGCACCTCTATGGCGCGTCGGACGTGCCGGTCGCCGAGGGATCGGCGGGCGCGCTCTTCGGCGCAATCGTGCGAGCGACCGAGATCCACGGCGAGTCGGGCATCGGCAACACCACGCTGCAGCCATCGCCGTCCACACCGCGTCCGGAAGGCGCCGTCGACCTCATCGCTGCGATCCTGCGCGAGCACCCGGAGCCGGTTGTGATCGCTCCGATCGGGCCGCTCACGAACATCGCGCTGCTGCTCCGGTTGCACCCCGAGCTCTCCAACCGGATTGCGCACATCTGCCTCATGGGCGGCTCGATCGGGGAGGGGAACACGACAGTCTCCGCCGAGTTCAACGTCTACGCCGACCCCGAGGCGGCGGCGATCGTCTTCGAGTCCGGCGTGCCGATCACGATGATGGGCCTCGACGTGACCCATCAGGCCGTCCTGTACACGCCCGCGCTGGAGCGGCTGCGCGGGCTCGGCACGGCATCCGGCGGGATCGCCGCCGAGCTGGTCGACTTCGCCCTGGCCCGTGAGGGGCAGTGGTACGGCACGCCGCGGATGTCGGTCCACGATGCCGTGGCCGTCGCCCACCTCGCGATCGGCGACCTGGTCGACGTCGCCGAGTACGACGTGCAGGTCGACACCGGCCATGGCCCGGCCCGCGGCCGAACCGTGGGCGACGGGCTGCCCGTGCGCCGGCAGCGGAAAGGGCGCGAGCCGAACGCCCAGGTCGGCATCCGGATCGACCGCGATCGGTTCGAGGACGTCCTCGTCGACGCGTACGCCCGCCTGCCATAGCCCGCGCCCCGTCCGTGACGCCGGCCGACTCAGAGGCGAGAGCTCGCTACGTCGCCCTCGGTGACTCGTACACGATCGGCACCTCGGTCCCTGCCGCGGACCGCTGGCCGAACCAGCTCGTCGCACGTGCACCGCAGCTCGAGCTCGTTGCCAACCTCGGCGTCAACGGGTTCACCTCGGCTGACGTGATCGAGGTGGAGCTGCCCCAGGTCGCGGCGCTCCGGCCGGACGTCGTGACCCTCCTGATCGGCGTGAACGACGTCGTCCAGGGCGTCCCCGAGGCGACGTATCGGCGCAACGTCGGGCTGATCCTCGACGAGCTCGTCCGGCAGGTCGGAGCGGACCGCGTCCTCGTCGTCACCACGCCGGACTACACGGTGACGCCGGCCGGCGCCGACTTCGGCGATCCAGCGATCCAGTCGGCCGGGATCCAGCGCAACAACGCGATCAACACCGAGCTCGCGACGGCCCGCAGGATCGCCATCGTCGACATCTATGACCTGTCGCTCCTGGCGGCCACGGACGCGTCCTACGTCGCGGGGGACGGCCTCCATCCGAGCGGCCGGCAGTACGGCCTGTGGGTCGACCGGATCCTGCCGGTCGTCTCGCGGATCCTTGCGGAATGGGCGCCGGGCTAGCGAACGCTCACGTCTCGCGGCCGAGTGTCAATACGCGGTCTTGAACGTCCACTTCGCAGCCGGGAACTTGTTGCCGACGGCGTCCCTGATGGACGAGCCGGCCTTCACGGTGTACGTGACGCCCCGAGCAAGGCGGCTCTTGGGCGTCAGTGTGACCGTGAAGGTCGTCGCGTTGTAGGCGGCGGTCGTGCCGATCTTCGTCGTACCGCGCCACAGCGTCACGTTCGCGCCGGCGTTGTACACGGCCTCGGAGAACGTGACCACGACCTTGGCCGTCGTCGCGACGCCGGTCTTCTTGGCGGCCGGCGAGCGGAAGGTGATTCTTGGGGCGACGAAATCGCCGGTCCCTGTGGGCGCGGTGAATGTCGAGGTCCCGCCGTTGAACGTTCGGGCCGGGTTACCGGCGAAGGCGTACTCCCAGTACGGGTCGGAAGACTGGCGAGTCAGCCACTCGCGGGCGCCCGACACCAGCTGGTGCGGCATGTCGTAGCCGGCCAGGACGCTCGGCAGGTTGTCGTTGAAGATGTCGCCGTAGCTCCGATCCGGGTTCGCGAGCAGGTCCGCCATCACACCCATCGAGTGACCCGCGAAGTAGCCGCTCGCGCCGAGGACGCCGATCATCGGCCGCGAGAAGTAGGCGAGGTGCGCCCGCGCGTCCGAGTTCGTCGCCGCGGACCTGCCGTTCTCGTTGCCGCCGGCCGTGTAGCACGAGCCGATGTAGATCATCACGAAACCCGGCGCCGGCGTGATCGCCCCGCCAGCGCAGTACTTGCGCTGCGCGGCGCCGTCCGACGAGGTCAGCTTGCCCTCGAGGGCCTTCTCGCCGCAGTACACGAGGGTCCCGGCGGACCACGAGTCCGCGTCGCCGTGGGTCGTCGTCGTGTTCAGGCCCCAGCCGTTGTTGCGATCAGCCTGGAGCGTCGCGTGGTACGGGTTGGGGAACCCGTTGCCGTGGCCGTAGTAGATGATGATGTTGGCGCCGGCGACCGCGGCACGCACCTTGGGGTACGTCGCGTTCGGGGAGTATGCCTTGGCGACCGTCGCGCCGAGGGCGACCGCCTGGCTGGCAAGCGAGTCGGCGTGCGAGCGGTTCCACGAGGTCTGCGAGCCCATCGGTCCGACGATGAGCGCGACCTTCAGTGGCGTGGCGGCGTGGGCAGGGTTCGGGGCGGCGAGGGGCGCGACGAGCGCCATGGCGAGCAAGGCGGCGGCGAAGAGACGAAACGCGGGCACGGCGTCTGTTGCTCCTGCTACCCGCCGGGTTGGACCTGAACGACCTTGTGAGCCCCGGCGAATCCTCTCGGGCACGGTTGTACCGTGCGGGCAGGCGGGTGCCCATGGCCCATACGTCCTCCCGACCGGTGGCTCCTTTCGTGAGCGCGGCCTGCACGCCGGCTGACCAGGGCCGATTCCCCGGCGGCGCCCCGCGGGCGAGACACCTCCGCGGCTACCATGGCCCTCCCGATGCCCATCGCCTCGAACGACTTCGTCCACCTTCACACGCACTCCGAGTTCAGCCTCCTCGACGGCCTCGGACGGATCACGGAGCTGGTCGACGAGGCGAGCGCCAAGGGCTTCGACAGCCTCGCCCTGACCGACCATGGCGCGCTCTACGGCTCGGTCGCATTTCACCAGGCGGCGGTGAACAAGGGCATCAAGCCGATCATCGGCGTCGAGACGTACATCGCTCGCCGGTCCATGACCGACAAGGAGGGCAAGGCCGACGCCCAGCCGTTCCACCTCGTGCTCCTGGCGACGAACGCGACCGGCTATCGCAACCTGTGCCGCCTCGTCACCGACGCGCACATCGACGGCTACTACTACAAGCCGCGGATCGACCGGGAGCACCTCGCGCGGCACAGCGAGGGCCTCGTCGGGCTGTCGGCCTGCCTCAACGGCGAGATCTCGCGCGCCCTCGAGGTCGAAGACTGGGACCTCGCCCGCAGCGTCGCCGGCGAGTACGGCGAGATCTTCGGCGCGGGCCGCTTCTTCCTCGAGTTCCAGGACCACGGCCTGCCGGAGCAGCGGCGGCTCAACGAGCAGCTCCTGCGTCTCGCTCCCGAGCTGGGCCTGCCCCTCGTCGTCACCAACGACCTGCACTACGTCAGGCGCGAGCAGGCCCCGGCCCACGACGTGCTGCTGTGCGTCGGCACGGCGTCGAACCTCGACACGCCCGGCCGCCTCAAGTTCGAGACCGACGAATTCTTCCTGAAGTCCGCCGCGGACATGGCGGCCCGGTTCCCGGACCAGCTCGAGGCGATCACCAACACCAAGCGCATCGCCGAGATGTGCGAGCTGGAGCTGCCGCTGGGTCAGCTGCGCATCCCGCACTTCCCGGTGCCCGATGGCGAGACGGTCGAGTCGTGGCTCAAGGCGAAGTGCCAGAAGGGGCTCGCGTGGCGCTACGGCACGCCCACGATCGAGCTCCAGGGGCGCCTCGACTACGAGCTCGGGGTCATCACCTCGATGGGCTACGCGGGCTACTTCCTGATCGTCGCCGACTTCATCGAGTTCGCGCGCGAACAGGGCATCCAGACCACGTGCCGGGGGAGTGCGCCGGGCTCGATCGTCACCTACACCCTCGGCATCACCCCCGTCGACCCGATCGCCTGGGGCCTGCCGTTCGAGCGCTTCCTGAACCCCGATCGGGTGACGATGCCCGACATCGACGTCGACTTCCAGGACGACAGGCGCGACGAAGTGATCGCGTATGTCGGGCGCAAATACGGCCAGGACCACGTCGCCCAGATCATCACCTTCGGCACGATGCTCGCCCGAGCGGCCATCCGCGACGTGGGCCGCGTGCTCGGCCACAGCTACAGCGAGGTCGACCGCGTCGCGAAGGCGGTCCCGAACCAGCTCGGCATCAAGCTGGAGGACGCGCTCGAGACCGCGCCGCAGCTGCGCGAGCAGTACGAGGGCGACCCGGGCGTCAAGCGGGTGATCGACTTCGCCCGCCAGCTCGAGGGCGTCGCCCGGAACGCGTCGACCCACGCCGCCGGCGTCGTCATCTCCGACGAGCCGCTGACCGAGCTCATGCCGCTCCAGAAGGCGACCAACTCGGACTCGCTGATGACCCAGTACGAGATGCACTCGATCGAGGCGCTCGGCCTGCTCAAGTTCGACTTCCTCGGCCTGTCGAACCTGACCATCCTCAAGAACGCCGTCGACCTGATCCGCGCGCACCGGGGCGAGGACATCGACCTCGAGCGAATCCCGCTCGACGACGCGAAGACGTTCGAGCTCCTCGCCTCGGGCGAGACCACCGGCGTCTTCCAGCTCGAGTCGGCGGGCATGCGCCGCTACGTCCGCGAGCTGCGCCCGACCTCGGTCTTCGACCTCGCCGCGATGGTCGCGCTCTACCGCCCCGGGCCGATGGACAACATCCCGGCCTACATCCGGCGCAAGCACGGCCAGGAGCCGGTCACGTACCTCCACCCGCTGCTCGAGCCGTTCCTCGAGCGGACCTACGGGATCTTCGTCTACCAGGAGGACATCATGGCCGCGGCGATCGCGCTCGGCGGCTTCACCGGGCCGGAGGCGGACACGCTCGGCTATGCCATCCGCAAGAAGAAGTCGAGCGTCCTGCGTGCCCAGAAGGAGAAGTTCGTCACCCAGGCGGCCGAGCGTGGCGTGCCACCCGCGGTCATCGACCAGGTCTTCGCGGCCTTCCAGCCGTTCGAGCGATACGGGTTCAACAAGGCCCACGCCACGTGCTACGGCCTGATCGCGTACCAGACCGCGTACCTCAAGGCGAACTACACGGTCGACTACATGGCCAGCGTCCTGTCGGCGTTCCGGGACAACGAGGAGAAGGTCGCCGCGGCCGTTGCCGAGTGCCGCCGGCTTGGCATCGAGGTCCGGCCACCTGACGTCCTCCAGAGCCAGGTCGAGTTCACGGTCGAGGACGAGGCGATCCGGTTCGGCCTGCTCGCGGTCAAGAACGTCGGGCAGGGCGCGATCGAGTCGATCATCGACGCGCGCCAGGCGGACGGGCCGTTCAAGTCGCTCGGCGACCTGTGCCGGCGCATCGACCTGCGGCTCGCGAACCGGAAGGTGCTCGAGTCGCTTGCCAAGGTCGGAGCCCTCAATGCGTTCGGCCACCCGGCGCAGATCCTCGAGGGGCTCGATGACGCGATCGCAGCGGGCGCCGCAACGCAGCGAGATCTCGCCACTGGCCAGACGTCGCTGTTCGACATGGGCGCCGCCGAGTCGATGGTCATGGAGCGGCCGCTCCCGGCGGTCGTCGAGGCGCCGGTCCGCGAGCGGCTGCGCTGGGAGAAGGAGCTCCTCGGGCTGTACCTCTCGGAGCACCCGATGGGCGAGGTGGCCGACCGCGTCGGCGACTTCGTGACGGCCTACTCGGGCGACCTGAGGGACGAGTCGCTCGACGGCCAGCGTCTCGTCATCGGCGGGATCGTGGTCGGGTCGCGCACCGTGATCACCCGCACTCGCTCGACGATGTCGGTGGTCACCCTCGAGGACCTGCAGGGCTCGATCGAGGTCGTCGTCTTTCCGCGGTTGTATGAGCAGACCGGCCCGACCTGGCAGGACGGCGCGATCCTGCTCGTTGCCGGCCGGGTCGACCACCGCGGCGAGGAGGTTTCGCTGCTCGCCGACGTCGTCGTGCCCTGGGACGAAGCCGTCGCGCGAGGCCCCGAGGCGTTCGCACGAGAGGTCGCGGCGGGTGATCGGGGAGCGCCGCGCCGCCGGCAGCCGGTTCCGGTCGGTCCGGGCGGGGGCGGACCGTCATACGCGGCCGGTGGGCCGTTCGGCGCGACTTCGACCGCTCCCGTCGTCGCCCGGCCCAGCGCGGGGAACGGCAACGGGAACGGCCATGGCGGGGGCTCCGACGGGGCGCTGTCGTTCGACCTCCGCACCGCAGGACTCGGCCGGCGGCCGGACGTGGCGTATGTGTCGCCGCTCCGCGCCGGCGTCATCCCGGAGGGCGGTCCGCTCGAGCGACCTGGTCCGGCCGTCTCGACGTTGCCCCGTATCGCGCCCGCGGAGCCGGTGGCGACCTACGCAGATGCCCCGGGCGACCCGGACCTCGTCGACCACGACATCGAGCCCGCCCTGCCCGACGAGGCGCGGTCGCGCGCCGCGGCGGAGGCATCCGCGACGACCGACCCGATCGAGGCGGCGGCCATCGGCAGCGTGCTCCACGTTCGCTTCGGCGGCGCACCGGCGACGCAGCTCGTGAGCGCGATGGAGACCTTTCGCCAGCTCGCCCGGGAGCGGCCCGGGGACACCCGTGTGGTCGTGCACGTCCCGGCACAGGGCGGCTCCGCACTCCCGATGGAGCTGCGCAACGGCGTCGCCTATGACGCGGAGCTCCTCGCCGAAGTACGCCGCCGGCTCGGCGATGCGCTCGTCCAGCTGTCGGTCGCGCCGCCAGCGGCATAGCCCGGCCGCGCAACCCCGTGCCGCCGTCGGGTGCTAGGGTCGAGGCATGAGCAAAGCAGCCCCAATCATCCTCGTCCCCGGTTGGTGGCTCGGCGCATGGGCGTGGGACGAGGTCGCGGCATTGCTGCGTGAGGTCGGCCATGACGTCACCCCGCTCACGCTGCCAGGCCTCGAGTCGGCGGACGCCGACCGGTCGACGGTCACCCAGTCCGACCATGTCGCGGCCATCGTCGACGCTGTCCGCGCCGCCCCGGCGCCGGTCGTGCTGGCTGTCCACAGCGGCGCCGGCTTCACCGGCTATGCAGCGAGTGATCGGATTCCCGACGGCATCGCCGCGATGGTCTATGTCGACACCGGGGCGGGCGTCGGCGCGCCGGACGCCGAGTTCACCGCCGCCGAGAAGCCGATCCCATCGCCCGAGGAGCTCGCCGCGAACGAGAACCTCGACGGCCTGACCGAGGAGCAGCTCCGGATCTTCCGCGAGCGCGCCGTCCCCGAGCCGGGTGGCGTGCTGCGTGAAGGCATCGAGCTGACGAACGACGCTCGCCTCGACATCCCGAGCACGGTCGTCTGCACCGGCTACACGTCGAAGGAGTACAAGGACGCCGTCGAGGCGGGCTACGACTTCGTCCTCGGCCTCCGGGATCTCCGGCACCTCGAGTATGTCGACCTGCCGACCAGCCACTGGGTCATGTGGTCGAAACCGAGGGAGCTCGCCGAGGTCATCGGCAGGGTCGCCACGGAGCACGCACCCGGCGACTAGGCGCCGTTACCAGCGCCCGTAGGCAGGGTGGCCGGGTTTTACGGCCACGAACGTCGCCCGGCCCTTCGCGGTGGTCGCGCCGTCGACCTCGATTGCGGACGTCGACCGCTTTCCCGATCAGCCGGAGCGGCTGGTTCGACGGCGTCGGCCGCTGGAACTGGACCGAGTACTCCGCGGTGACGGTCGATGGTGCCTCGGTCCCGCCGCTGCGCGCCAGCAGCGAGGCGATCGCTGTCCAGTTCGAGTGGCAGTCGATGAGCGTCCCCAGGATCCCGCCATTCACGAAGCCATCGAAGGCCTCGTGCTCCGGTCGCGCCTGCCAGGTCGCCACGACGGTGCCGTCACCGGCCTCGTAGCTCCGGATCCGCAGCCCGTCCTGGTTCGCGGGCCCGCACCCGAAACACCGGCCCTCGGGCGCGTACCGAACCTGCAGCGATTGGAGGTCCATCGGTGGAGTCTATGGTGCCGGGGGAGGGAATCGAACCCTCATGAGGTTGCCCTCGGCGGATTTTGAGTCCGCTGCGTCTGCCGTTTCGCCACCCCGGCGAGGTCGCAATCCTATCCGGCCCGAGCGTGGCCGGGCCCGCTATGGTTCGCCCTCGGACCGATGACTCCCGAGCAGCTGGGCCTCACCTTGGCGCACGAGCACCTGCTGTTCGACCTTCGTTGCCTCTGGGAGGAGCCACCAGGGGAACGCGCTCATCTCGCCGACGCCGAGCCAACCTTGGAGAACCGCGATGAGCTCGCGCGCGACCTCTACCACTCGCGCAGGAATCTCCACCACGACGATCCGGCCCTCGCGGCCGGCGAGCTCGAGCGCTTTCGCGGGGCCGGCGGCGGGGCGGTCGTCGACCTCACGACGATCGGGCTGGCACCGCGCCCGGAGGCGCTCCGCGACATCGCCGCCGCGACGGGCCTTCATGTCGTTGCCGGAGCCGGCTACTACCGCCGCAAATGTCTCCCGGACGACGTCGTGGATCGATCGATCGATGTGCTCGCAAACGAGCTTGAACGATGGGTCACACAGGGGATGTACGGGACGACCATCCGGGCGGGGATCCTCGGTGAGCTCGGCACGAGCTCGCCGGTCCACCCCTTCGAGGAGCGCCAGCTCCGCGCCGCCGCTCGGGTCCAGCGGGCGACCGGCGTCGCGATCAACGTCCACCCCGCGATCTGGGCGCACGAACACCTCGTGGTCCTGGACATCCTCGAGGACGCCGGGGCGGATCTCACTCGCGTGGCCATGAGCCACTGCGACCAGCTCGTTGAGCCGGATTGGCACGCCCGCATCGCCGAGCGCGGCGTGATGCTGTGCTTCGACACGTTCGGGGCCGAGTTCACCTACGACAGCGACGGGAGTCGGGAGCCGACGGACACCGAACGCATCGCCTGCCTTGGCCGCCTCCTCGACGCCGGACGCGCCTCGCAGCTGCTCCTCTCGCATGACATCTGCAGCCGTCTGCAGCACGATCGGTATGGCGGTCCCGGCTACGACCACGTCCCGCGGACGATCGTCCCGCGGCTCCGGGCGGAGGGCGTATCCGTGGCGGATGTCGAGCAGATGCTCGTCGCCAACCCGCGCCGATTGCTGGCGATGCCCGCCTGATTTCGCGTCGGAACCCGTTGCCGAGGAGGTTCGTCTGGCGCGGGACCGATGCTAGACTCGCCATCGCTCTCACTCGCCGTCCGGAGGCGACCCCCGACCGTGGAGGACCTTCGCGCGACGACGGTCACCGACGACCCCGTCCAGCGCCGAGATCTGATCCTGCTCGATCGAGCGCGGGAGGGCGACCTCGACGCCTTCAATGACCTCGTCGTGGTCTACCAGGACATGCTGTTTGCGCTGGTCGTGCGCATGGTGCCCGACCGCGACCAGGCGGCCGATGCCGTCCAGGAGGCGTTCTTCAGCGCCTACCGCAACATGGAAGGCTTCCGCGGCGGAAGCGTCCGATCGTGGTTGAGCCGGATCGCGATCAACGCCGCGATGGACGCCCAGCGGCTCAAGAAGCGCCGCCCGGCCGATCCATATCCCGAGCTCGAGGACGACACGTGGCAGCCGCCGGCCGACGCCTCGGCCGACCCGGTCACGAGCTCGCTGACCGCCGAGCGCCACCATGCGCTGAACGGAGCCCTCGCCCAGATCACCAACGACCAGCGCACGGCCATCGTGCTGTACGACGTCGAGGGCTACGACTACGCCGAGATCGCCGAGCTGACCGCGGTCTCGGTCGGCACGGTCAAGTCGCGGATCCACCGCGGACGGCTCGCGCTGCGCGGCCTGCTGGCCGACCGAATGGACCTGTTCCGTGGCTGATCCGACGACCGGCCACGACGAGGGCGAGCTCGCCGCGATCGCCCGACACGCGCTCCACGACGAGGAGCTCGTCGCGGCGTTTGCCGCCGGCGACCTCGAGGACGCGATCGAGCAGGAACGGGCTCGTGCGCTCGTCGAGCGCTGCGCCACGTGCCGCGACATCCACCGCGACCTGGCGGTCATTCGGACCGCGATCCGAGCGTCGGGGACGGCTGCCGAGCGCGCCGCGACGATGTCTGCCCCACGCGACTTCCGCCTCACCGCAGACGACGCGGCTCGACTCCGGCCCGGTTCGCCGATCGCCCGCGTGGCGCGGCGGCTGGGCTGGCGTGCCCGCCTCGACCTGGGCGTCGCGGCCTTCGGCCGGCCGGTCGGAGCGGCGATGGCGACGTTCGGCGTCGTCGGCCTGCTCATCGGCTCGCTGACGCTCGGCGGTGGGCCGGGCTCGTTGTTCAGCGCGCAGTCCGCCGCCGGCCCGACGAGTGCGCCCGGCGCGGAGGGCAGCGGTCCCGCGACGTCGACGATCGACGGCACGAACTTCGGTCCCGCGGCGTCCGGGCAGGACACGAAGAACCCCGTCCCGGTGTCGGGCGGTCGCGATACCGGCACCCAGGGAGTCGCCACGGTCGCGCTGCTCGGTGGCTCGATTGCCTTCCTCGCGCTCGGGATCGCCCTGTTCGTGGCGGCACGGCGGCGAGCCGCCACCGTCGCGCAACGCTGAGGGAACCGAACCGCTCCTGATCTCGTCCCACCCGCGAGATGCACCTTTCGAACCCAGATCACGCCAACCACGAGCTCAAGCTGATCGCCGGCCACGCCGCCGGCGATCTCACCGATTCCGAGCGCATCCGCGCCGACACCCTCCTCCAGTCCTGCACCGCCTGCGCCGACCTCCGGCGCGACCTCATCGCAATCGCGGCGGCCACCCGCGCCCTCCCGGCCACCGCCACAGCGCCGCGCGACTTCCGCCTGGATGCGGCACAAGCGGCCCGCCTGCGCCGGGGCAGCTGGCTCCGAACCCTCCTCCGCCCGTTCG
>VBGT01000031.1:0-1631 GCA_005889475.1 Chloroflexota bacterium
GACCACGATCCGCTCTTCGTGTGCGCCGCCCGATGTCGCCTCGACGTTCGTGACCTTGAGCAACCGCTTGTTCTCGCCCTTCGGGATCACGACGATCGTGTTGTTGCCGACGTTGCCCTCCGGCCCGGTGAGCACCGCTTCGACGCCGACGGTGCTCGTTGATGGAACGATCGTGAACGGGAACTGAATCGTGGCGTTCGGCAGCGTCACCGTGGCCAGCGTCGCGAACTCGATGTCGCTCCTGGTCTTCACGATCGACCCGGCATCGATGCGATTCGCGGAGCCGGTATCGAAGTTCGAGAAGGTGACGTTGCCCGTCGCCTTCGCCTGGAGGACCTTCGTCCCCGTCGCAGGGAACGTGTTGCTCGCCTCGAGCGGGAAGGTGAAGCGCTGCGCCGGGATCACCAGGTTCGTCGCATCCGGCGCGGTGACGACGGCACGGGCCTCGACGGTCAGCTGGAGCGGACCCAGGTCCGCCGAGCGCGGATGGAGCACGATGGTCGCCGAGGGCAACAGCTGGGCGGCGAGCAGTCCGAAGATGACCACGGCGGCGAGCACGCCGAGCCCGACCCCCACCGCGACCCTCGGCGGGACCGGTGGTCGCGCCGGCCCGACGAGTGGGACCTTCGGCGAGGTTCGCCGGGGCGCCGTGATCACCCGGGTCGCGGTGTCGTCGTCGGCGAGCTCGGGCAGGGACCGCTGGCTGGCCGCGCCGCCGACGGCCTGCGTGCCCGAGCCGTTCGTCCCGCTTGGCTCGGTTCCGTCGGTTTCGCCCTCGGCGCCAGGAGCGCCGTGGGCCTCGAACGCGGCCACGGAGGCGTGCACCGGCAATCCCGCCGCGGCGGCGAGCGCCCGCGCCGAGGCGTCGGCGCACACGATGTCGAGCCGCTTGCCACGGGCCGCCGCCTCGCGGGCGAGCAGGCGGAAGTTGATCCGCGACGTGGCGAGACGCGAGCCGTATGGCAGCACGAGCGTGATCCGGTTCGCCTCGGTCGAGCGGATGCGGGCCGCGGCGGACGTGATCTCGTCATCGACGTCGAGGTAGACGAGGTGCGAGAGCACGGGTGGCGCGGCCGGGGTGGCGCCCTGCGTCAGCTCGTCCGACATCAGATGCGCATCGCCTTGACCACCCGCCGGAGCGACGCATCGAGCGGGTTCTGCGCTCCGCCGAGCTCGATCGCCTGGAAGGCGAGCCCCATCGGGGTCACGTCCTGCTGGTCCTCGAGCAGGCGGGTGTCGTCGCGGATCGTCTCGATCTGCTCGGGCGAGAGGATCGTCACCTCCGGCGGCCGCGCGAACGGCAGGCGCCGGCTGAAGGCATCGTCCCCGAGCGCCGCCGGGATCTCGGGCAGGCGCGAGCCGCCGCCGCACAAGTAGATCCGACCCGGCAGCAGGTCGCCGGCAGCGAGCTCTTCCATGACCAGCTCGACGCCGGCCGCCCAGACGGCGACGTCGTCCGCGACGATGTCGCGAACCTCGGCCTCGCGCTCGTCGGCAATGCCCCTTGCGTAGTCGACCTTGAGTGCCTCCGCCCGCGGGAACGGCAGCTCCAACCGGTCCGCGATCGACTTGGTGAACGCCCGCCCGCCGAGGGCGAACATGCGGGTGCCCTCGATCCCGCCCTGGCGCAC
>VBGT01000031.1:1811-11120 GCA_005889475.1 Chloroflexota bacterium
TTGGTCACCGCGTACCCGTCGATCCAGGCGCCCACGACCGCGGCATGGACCAGGCGCACGTCGACGCTCTGCAGGCCGGTCTCCCAGGTGACCGAACGCTCCGCCTCGCGCATCGCCTGGCGCTGCACGCCCTCGATGAGCTTGCCCAGCTCCGCCTGCGTGATGGGCAGGTCGGCCTTCAGCCGCTGCTGGTCGACGACGGTCGTGAAGCCCTTCACGAGCTCGCCGGCAATGCCGATCACGACCTGCTCCGGCCGGAAGCCGGCCATCTCCTCGGCCTCCTGGAGGGCGACCGCGCAGTTGTCGACCACGGCCGAGATGTCGGCCACCGTGCCCGACTGCATGTGCGCGAGCCCCTGGCGCTTCCGGCCGACGCCCTTGACTGCGCCGCGGCCGTCCTCGATCTCGAACACGAGCGCCTTGGCGAACTCGGTGCCGACGTCGAGGGCGGTGCAGGCGGTGAGGGCCTCGCCCCCCTGCTCCCGGGTCCAGAGGCGTCGCAGGACGGTCATCAGCTCCGGTCAGCCGAGCGTGTCGCGGACAGAGGCGCGAATCGCCTCGAGCGCTGTCCCGACCCCGTCGCGCTTCGTGCCCCGTCCCTGGGCCATCTCGGGCCGGCCGCCGCCCTTGCCGTCGATCGCGCCGACGGCGAGCTTGACGAGGTCACCCGCGGATACGCCCTTGGCCACCGCGGTCTCGTCCGCGGTCACGAACACCTGCGGCTCGTCGCCATCGAGCGCCAGCGCCACCACGTTCGCGCCCAGGGCCGAACGCAGGTCCTTCGCATAGCCCTTCATCGCCTCCGGAGACTCGAACGGGGCCGCGAGCGTGACGATGGACACGCCGTCATATGACTCGACCTTGTCCCGGAGATCGCCGGGCTTCGGGACGCCGCTCGGTCCCCCGCCCTCGCGGAGCCTCCGGCGCGCGTCGCGCAACTCACCCTGGAGCGCGCCGATCCGCTCGGGGAGCGCCTCGGCGGAGATCGCCCCGGCGGCCTCGACCACGCCGTCGAGCAGGTCCGAGCGAGCACGGAGGTGCGCATCGGCCCCGGCGCCGGTGAGCGCCTCGATCCGGCGCACACCCGAGCCGATGCTCCGGTCGCCGGTGACCACGCAGCTCCCGATCTGGCCGGTGGCCCGACAGTGCGTGCCGCCGCACAGCTCGAAGCTGTAGTCCTCCACGCGCACCGTGCGGACGGTCTCGCCGTACTTCTCGTCGAAGAAGGCGTCGGCGCCGCGCTCGATGGCCTCGGCCATGGGCAGGAACTCGACCGTGACGGGACGGTCGTCCCGAACGATCCCTCGGACGCCGTCCTCGATCGCCCGGCGCTCGTCGTCGGTCAGCGCCCGATCGAACGGGAAGTCGAATCGGAGATACTCGGGCGTGACCAGCGAGCCCGCCTGCTTCGCGCCCTCGCCGACGACATTGCGCAGCGCCCGGTGCAGGAGGTGTGTGCCCGTGTGGTTGCGCATCGTGTGGGCGCGCCGGTCCGCGTCGACCTCGGCCGACACGACCTGTCCGACCGCGAGCCGGCGGCACAGCGTCCCGCGATGGACGATCAGCCCGGCGGCCTGGGACCCAGCCACCCGCTGCGTATCGGTCACCTCGAACGCGACGCCCCCGCCCCGAGGGTCATTCCCGTCACGGATCGCGCCGCGGTCCCCGATCTGGCCGCCGCCCTCCGGGTAGAACGGCGTCCGATCGAGCACGATCTCCGCAGCAGCCCCCGCTTCGGTGCGCAGCTCCTCGTCTCCTTTCGCCTCGAGCTCGTCGTACTCGATGCCGTCGCGCAGGATCGCCACCACCTTCGCCTCGGCGGTCGTCGTCTCATAGCCGAGGAAGGTCGTGTCGCCCGAGCGAGCGCGGATCGCCTCGTACATGGCGCCCTGTGTCGCCTGCCGGGCAAGATCGGCCTTGGCGCCGGATCGGCTGCGCTCGCGCTGCTCGGCGAGCGCGGCGTCGAATCCGGCACGATCGACCGCCACCCCGTACTCCGCGGCGAGCTCGACCGTCAGGTCGATCGGGAAGCCGTACGTGTCGTGCAGCTTGAACGCGACGGCGCCGGGCAGGATCGGAGCATCGGGCGGGAGGTCCTCGGGGCGGCGGCCCACCTGCCGGTCGGCCGAGGTCAGCGGGATGAGCGCTTCCTCGAGCAGGTCCGTGCCCGCCTCGAGCGTGCGCGTGAACTGCGCCTCCTCGCGCGTGATCGCGCCGAGGATCGAGGCCTCGTTCTCGCGGAGATGCGGGTACGCGTCGGCCATGGTCGCGATGACGACCTTTGCGGTTTCGGCGAGGAACGGGTCCTTCCGCCCGAGCAGCCGGCCGTGGCGGACCGCTCGCCGCACGATCCGCCGGCAGACATAGCCGCGGCCCTCGTTCGACGGGAGCACGCCGTCGCCGACGAGGAACGTGACGGCCCGCGAGTGGTCGGCGATGACCTGGTAGCTGAAGCGCTCGGCCTCGAACTCATCCGGATCGTGCCCGAGGAGCTCGCGCATCCGGGCGTGGATGGCCGTGAAGACGTCGGTGTCGTAGTTCGAGGGGACCTGCTGGAGGACGCTCGCGAGCCGCTCCAGGCCCATGCCCGTGTCGACGCTGGTGAAGGGCAGCGGCGATCGGCCCTCGGGTCGCTGGTCGAATTCCATGAACACGAGGTTCCAGATCTCGAGCCAGCGCGGGCAGGTCTCGGAGTGGTCCGGGATGCACTGCGGGCCTTCAGACAGGTGGGCGCCGCGATCGAAGTGGATCTCACTGCACGGGCCGCACGGACCCGTGTCGGCCATGCGCCAGAAGTTGTGGTCGTCACCTTGGTCGACGTCGCCCCAGCGAGCCATCCGCTCGGGGGGCAGGCCGATCTCGTCGCGCCACACGTTCCACGCGACCTCGTCGTCCTTGTACGTCGTCGCAGCGAGCCGCTCGCCCGGGATGCCGAGATCCTTCGTCAGGAACTCCCACGCCCAGTGGATGGCCTCGCGCTTGAAGTAGTCGCCGAAGCTCCAGTTGCCGAGCATCTCGAACAGGGTGTGATGGCGCGGCGTTCGCCCGACCTCCTCGAAGTCGTTGTGCTTGCCGGCCACGCGGAGGCAGCGCTGATAGTCGACGGCCCGGGCGTAGCTCCGCTTCTCGGATCCGGTCAGGACGTCCTTGAACTGGACCATCCCGGAGTTCGTGAACAGCAGCGTCTGGTCGCCCGCCGGGACGAGGCTCGCGCTCGGGACGACGGTGTGTCCGCGCTCCCTGAAGAAGTCGACGAAGCGACCGCGGATCTGGGCGGCGGACAGCCACGTGATCCGCGGATCACGCTCCGGGGCGGGGCTCGGCATCGGCGGAATGGTAGCCGAGCCCCTGTGCAGGCCGATCAGCGAGCGGCAACTCCGGTCACGCGCGCAGGGGTCGCGCGGGGTTCGGTCGCGTCAGCTCGCGTTCGGGAAGACGGCGTTCGGATGTCCATCACCTTCGCCGAATCGCCCGGATTCGAGCCCAGATGGTGGAGCCGGCGATCGCCGAGCCGACGAGGGCACCCAGCGCGAGCCCGCGGTGGAAGCTGACCGCGCCAAGGATGTCCTGCAGGCGCTGGATCATCGTGTCGTCCCGGGTTCCGTCTCGATGCCCGGAGACGTCGCCGCCTCGACCGGGTTGGCCGACACGGCGCTCGTCCGACGCACGACGGTGGACACCGGCTGGCGCTCGGGGCCGCCACGACCCTCCGGCACGAGCACGGCGAGAACGGCGACGAGCCCGATGCCCAGCCAGGCGACGAAGGACGCGGAGAGGAGATGGAACTCGCCGATCCGCAGCGGATCGATGGCCATCCGCCCGCCGACCGTATCCCCGGCCCAGGCGCCGAGGATGGCGGCAACGACGAGCAGCGGGACGCGGGCGCCGGCGCGGCCGCGGATGAACACGTACGCGGAGACGTGGAACATGCCGACGATGACCGAGAGGACGAGGGCCGGCCCGATCACCGTGCCGCCTCGGGGGGATTCGGCACGGTCACGCGGCGGCGCTCGCGGGCGTGATTCGCCCGCCGCCGAGACAGCGCTCCCCGTTGTAGAACACCGCAGCCTGACCGGGGGCGGCGGCCCACACGGGAGCATCGGTCTCGACGGTCCAGTGGGAGCGAGATTCGCGATGGACCGTCGCCGCGACGAGCGCCCCGCGATGGCGAACCCGCACCTGCGCCCGGAATGACGCCGCGGCGGGCGCGTCGCCGGCGACGAAGCGCACGTCATCGACCTCGACGGTCGTGGTCTCGAGGTCCTGCCGGCGCGCGAGGGTGATGACGTTCGATCGGGGATCCACCCGCGAGACGTAGCGCGGCTCGCCGAGGGCGATGCCCAGGCCCTGTCGCTGGCCGACGGTGTAGCCCGCCGCGCCACCGTGCTGCCCGACCCGCTCCCCGCTCGAATCAACCACCGGCCCGGCCTCGGGCCTCCAGCCCGCCCGCTCCCGCAGCGCGCCGCGGACGTCGCCATCGGGGATGAAGCAGATGCCCTGGCTCTCGGGCTTGTCGGCCGTCGCGAGACCCAGGTCGCGAGCGACCTCACGGACCTCCGGCTTGGTCAGCTCCCCGAGCGGAAACCAGGCGTGGGCGAGCTGGTCCTGTCGGAGGCCGTAGAGGAAATAGGTCTGGTCCTTGTCCTCGTCGCGGGCCCGACGCAGCTCGGCACGGCCGCGGGCGTCCTCACCCCGGCGTGCGTAGTGGCCTGTCGCGACCGCCTCGCACTCGTACAGGTGGCGCGCGCGGCCGAGGAGCGCCCCGAACTTGACCGTGGTGTTGCAGTCGGTGCACGGCGTCGGCGTCGTCCCGTCGAGGTAGGCGCCGAGGAACGGCTCCAGCACGCCCGCCTCGAACTCGCGCTCGAGGTTCATGACATAGAACGGGATCCCGAGCTGGCCCGCCACGCGCCGGGCATCGTCGGCCGCGTCGAGGGAGCAGCAGCTCTTCTTGAACTCGGACACGGTGTCGGCGACGTCGTGCAGCCGCATCCACACGGCGACGACGTCATGGCCCTGCTCGTGGAGGAGGGCCGCCGCGACGGACGAGTCGACCCCGCCCGACATGGCAACGAGGACCCGGCTCACGCCACTCCGACGCCCTGGCCGAGCGGATCCGCCGCGAGGACCGCGGCCGCGGCTCGAGTAGCGGCAAGCACTCGCGGGATGACCTCGACCGCCTCGTCGATCTCGTCGTCCGTCGTCGTCCGCCCGAGCGAGAGCCGAAGCGAGCCACGCGCCTCGTCGTCGGGGTAGCCCATCGCCCGCAGCACGTGCGATGGCTCGGTCGAGCCCGTGGTGCATGCCGAGCCCACCGAGCCGGCGATACCGGCCAGGTCGAGCTTGACCACGATCGATGCGCCATCGGCCTCGCCGACGACGACCGAGAGCAGGTTCGGGAGGCGCTCTCGCGGATGCCCGGTCAGCTCGACCCCGTCTTCGGCGAGCAGCGCGGCGCGAAGCCGGTCGCGCAGCTTCCGGACCCGCTTGACCGTCGCCTCACGCTCGGCCACGGCGAGCTGGAACGCCACGCCCATGCCGACGGCGGCGGCGACGTCCTCCGTGCCCGCCCGGCGGAAGCGTTCCTGGGTCCCGCCCTGCTGCTGGGCCAGGATGTGCGTACCGCGCCGGAGGTACAGCGCGCCCACCCCCTTCGGTCCGTCGAGCTTGTGGCCCGCGACGGCGAGCAGATCGCAGCTGAAGGCCTCGACGTCGATCGGCAGCCACGCTGCCCCGGCGATCGCGTCGATGGCGAACAGGCAGCCCTTGGGTCCCTTCTCGCGGACGACCTCGCCGATCGCGGCGACCGGCTGGAGCGTCCCGACCTCGTTGTTCGCGAGCTGGATCGCGACCACGGTCGTCCGCTCATTGAGCGCACTCGCGACGTGGTCGGGATCGACCCGGCCATAGCGGTCGACCGGGAGCTCGACGATCTCGAAGCCGAACTTCTCGAGCTGCTGGAGGCTGTGCAGCACGGCGTGGTGCTCGACGGCGCTCGTGACGATCCGGTGGCCGCGCGTCTTGCCCGCCCACGCCGCCCCCTTGAGCGCGAGGTTCAGCGCCTCGGTGCCGCCGCTCGTGAGGATGACTTCGCGCGGTCCCGCGCCGATCTGGGCGGCGATCCGCTCGTGGGCCTCGTCGAGCGCGGCACGCGCCCGCCGCCCGTATGAGTGCGGCGAGGACGGGTTGCCGAACTCGCCGCCAAGGTACGGCAGCATCGCCTCCAACGCCTCGGGTCGGAGCGGCGTGGTAGCAGCATGGTCGAGATAGATCGGCACGGCGAGATTGTAGGCGGGCCGTCCTCAGCGACCCCGGCTGACGGCGGGTGAGGCCGCCCGCCGTCAGCAATCTTCTCGATTCAGCCCGTCGTTGCCGCCCAAACGTCCATGTTGCCCCATGTCGGCGGGCAATCGGTCGACGGCCAGGGCGCGGGGATGATGATGTGGCCCGCGTCCAGCGACTCGGCGCGCCAATCCTGGATCGCCGGACAGACGGCGGCATTCCTGACGTCGATCCAGAGCCCTACCCCGTAGTCGCGGCTCGCCGCCGCGTAGACGTAGTCGCCGATGCGCTCCTCGCGGAACCGGTGGCCCGGGAACGACGACCGCAGGTCGGCGGACGGGCCGTTGTACTCCGTCGTCCATGGGCCCAGCGAGCCGCCGGAGATCGGCGCTGACAGGAAGACCCCGTGGTATGGCCGCGGCGTCGCGACATCGTCGCCGGCCCAGGGCGATGTCACCGCCTCGTAGACGACGTAGACCCGGTCGCCCGACGGTGAGATCGCGGGCGCCGCGTAGATCGGCCGATCACCGGCCAGTGACACGGACGACGGAGCGCTCCATGTTGCTCCGCCGTTAGAGGACCACGTGACCTTGACGTCTTCGTGATTCAAGCCGCCGCTCGCGTCAGCCCAGGCATCGACGATCAGGTTCGTGGCATCGACACCCAGCGGGGCGCCGTTCGCGATGTCCACGCTCGGTGTTGCGGCGAGGTCGGTGCGTGCGCCGGTGTACCCGTCCATGACGCACCGGAAGGAGAGCGGATCAGTGAAGTAACAGGGGTCCGTGATCTGGCGGATCGTCTGGGCCTTGCCCCAGTGCGCGCCGCCGTCGGTCGACTTGAACATGACGTGCTTGCCGTGGGTCGGCAAGCCGCTCAGCCGCGGGTTCTCGAACTGCTCGGCGAAGAGGTAGGCGACGCCGTGGCTGTCGGTTCGGATGGTGCAGCCGGACGAACCCCACCCGCCCTGGCCGTTGCCACCCGCGTCGGCCGCCTGGATCTGGCTCGTCCGCCAGGTGGCTCCGCCGTCGGCGGAGACCGAGACCGTCAGGGGTGCGATCGCCGTCCCGGGGTTGTGGTGGCCGTTGCTCCGGAACTCGGCGAAGCAGACATAGGCCCGGCCGAAGTACGGGCTCGAGGCGGCGTTGTCCGCCCAGATCTGCTCCTTGTCGGTGAACGCCGTGTTGCTCTGCCGTTCGGTGACGACCACCGGCGGCGTCCAGCTCGACTTGTCGAGCACGCTCGTCGGTGTCGGGTTGTCGAGACGCGACACGGCGACGGCCTCGTAGCCACGCGGAATGCCCGACTTGCCCGGGAAGTTCGCGGTCAGGTTCGCCCGTTCGACCACGAGAACGTGCCGTTCTCCAGTCGAGGACCGATGGCGATGGCGGGATCGCCGTCATCGATCAGCCCGGCCTCGTAGTACCAGGGGATCCGGCCGATCGGCCCGAACGACCCCGGGCAGACGGTCGCGGTCCCGCAGTTTCGCGCCTGCCAACCGGTATAGGTGGGCTGGATCCAGGTCTTTCCGCGGTCGAACGAGAAGTACACGCCGGTGACACCGATGCCGGCGCTGAAGTCGTCGCATCTGGCGATCCCGGTCGCGATGTCCTCGGGACAGGCTTGCTGATCGATGTAGTCGTTGGATCCGGCGACGAGGACGTTCGGGTTGTGGGCGTCCATCGCGACCACGGGCTCGTTCTGATGGCTCCGCGGGGCGACGTCATGCGGGCTGCCGACGCTCACCTCGGCGTTGGTGGCCGGGCTCGCAGCAACCGGGGTCGCGAACCCGAGCAGGGTCGCGACGGTCAGCGTGAGCGCCAGGCCCGCCGACCGACGAATCCGAACGGGGTTTCCGTACATCCGCACACCGCCTTCCGGGGACTGACAGCTTCCACCGCCCCCGACGGCCCTCGCGACCGGACGCGAAAAGCATCCCACCGACGACGATCCGTCGTCAAACGCACCGTGCCCTGTCAAGCCTCGCCCATCGGCAGACGATGCGGCTCGGGCGCCGGCCTTGCAGTCGGACGCGCAATGCGCTCCAGCCAGCGTGGGGTCTCGAGGCCCTTCGCGAAGCGCGAGAGCAATGCCGTCGCCGCGATTGCCACGACGATGCCGAAGAGGGCGCCGGGCAATGGCTGCGAACGGAAGCCGAAGATGCCGACGCCCCAGCCGACCACGAGCCAGTGCGTGAAGTAGATCGCGATGACGCCCGCGCTCCAGCCGTACAGGAACGTGAACAGGCGATTCGCGCGCACGTGTCGCACCAGCAGGTCGCACGCTGCCAGCCAGACGAGAACGATGCCCGTGATGCCGATGAAAAACGCGGGCGGCATCCGCCAGTACGTGCCGACGTCGAAGGTCGGCGGGCTGATCGCGAACAGGGCCACGCCGGCGGCGCACAGCCCGAGTCCCAACAGCGCGCCCCATCGGAAGACGCGGATCCGCCCTCCTTCGCCAGACGCGCGCGCCATCAGGGCTCCGTAGACCGCGCCGGTCAGCGGGAACGCGATCCACGGCACGACCGCGTAGTACACGTTCGGCGCGCCGCCGAGGACCGGGGTGAGCGGACCATCGAGCAGTGGGGTGCCGAACTCGAGCCCGCGCACGAACGGTCCGGTTAGCACGACCACCGCGGCGATTCCCAGCCAGATCCAGCCCGGCCGGGCCGCAACCCTGAGCGCGGCGATGGCGATCAGCGACAGGCCGGCCATGTGGTGGACGTCGACCGTCGTCAGCAGCCACGGGAGCGTGAACGGGGCGATCTGGTCGGCCGTGACGACGCCGGTCGACAGCCCGAGGTAGGCCGGGATCACGCCACGGAGCATGTTCAGCAGGTACCCCAGCCACACCAGCCAGAGCCCGCGAACGGCAAGCGAGCCGAACGACGAGCGCGACGAGAACGCCAGTGAGGCCCCCATCAAGAACATGAACACTGGCGCCGCGGTCGGGCCACCGAGGAAGCTGATGACCTGGCCGACCGGCGAGGTCCACGTGTCCGGCGCGCCCCAGTGCCACAGCACGTGC
>VBGT01000010.1:0-10403 GCA_005889475.1 Chloroflexota bacterium
CGTCGCGGACACCCGGATACTCGGACCGGTCGTGCCACCGACCCTGCTCGAGGCAGACGACCTTGAACCCAGCCTCGGCCAGACGCCTGGCGACGACGGCGCCGGAGGGGCCGGCGCCGACGATCAGCACATCCGCGGGTTCGTTCGCCACGTCTCGACCCCTCGTGCGCGCCGGGCTCAGCGACCCTTCGCGTAGCCCGTTGCCGTGAGCTTGTCCCACAGCGAGGCGGCGTTCTGGTTCTGGATGTGATCCATCATGTATGCCTGTCCCACGTCGACGGGGCCGAACTCGTCGTCGAAGCGGACGCGGCGGATCGTCTCCTCCCGCGACCAGCCCTTCGCGACCGCGTCGGCCACCGCCGCCTTCCACCGGAGCAGCACCGCTCGCTGGACGCCGAGGTAGTCCAGCGTCACGACCGGCCCGTGACCCGGGACCACGTGATCGACGTCGAGCTGGCGGATGCGCTCGAGAGCCTCCAGCCATTGGTCGACGTTCGACGTCATGAGCCACGTCTGGACGCCCGAGAAGATCGTGTCGCCGGTGAACACGACCCGCTCCTCGGGCACGTGGACCGCGAGCTGCCCGGGCGTGTGACCCGGAGTCCACAGGCAGTGGAACGTGTGCTCGCCGACCTTCAGCATCAGGTCGCCGGTGAACACGACGGTTCCCCTGGGCAGCGCGGCGTAATAGTCATCCCGCTCGGGGAGGATCGACGCCCCGTCCGGGTCATCCGTTGGAATCGCCTCGAGTGCGTAGGTGAACGGGTCGAGCGCGGCCTTCGGGTCCATGAAGATGTCGAAAAGCGCCTGGTGGTTGACGACCTCGCCTGCGCCGCGGAACCACCAGTTGCCGAAGATGTGATCGACGTGGTTCTCGGTGTTGATGAGGTAGCGGATCGGGCCATGGCGCTCGGCCTCCTCGCGCATCGCGACCGCGCGCGTCGGGAGCTGTGGCGTGTCGATCACGACGACGCCGTCGCCGGTGGTCACGAAGCTCGGGTTGCAGCCCCGGAGCCGGGTTGTCGTGAACACGTTCGGCGTGACGCGTTCCATCATCGAGGTCGCCGTTGCCATGCGCGAACGCTCCTCCGTCTGGGCTACTGGGTCGCGGTCAGGCCGCCGTCGATGGCGAGCACATGGCCGGTGATGAACGCGGCGGCGTCGGAGCACAGGAAGATCGCCGGTCCGGCGATGTCGCTCGTCTCACCGACCCGGCCGAGTGGGATCCGCCCGACGATCCCGGCCTTGAAGTCGGGGTCCGCGAGCAGCGACGCGATCTGGGGCGTGTCCACGAACGTCGGCATGATGGCGTTGCAGCGGATGCCGTAGCGCGCCCACTCCGTCGCCCATTGGCGGGTGAGCGCGCTGATCGCCCCCTTCGCCGCGACGTAGGCGGAGTACCCGGCGTTGATCCCGAGGTTTGCCCGAACCGAGGAGATGTTGAGCACCACCCCCTGCGTGCCCGCCGCGATCATCGCCCGGACGGCAGGCTGGGTCGGGACGATCGTGCTTCGGAGGTTGAGCTCCATGATCCAGTCCCACGCCTCGCGCGGGTACTCGTGCGCCGCGTGGAGCGCCTTGCCCGCGCCGCCGCCGACCGCATTCACCACGATGTCGACCCGCCCGAAGTGCTCGACGACCTCGCCGACCAGGCGCTCTGCGTCATCCTCAAGGGTCACGTCGGCCGTGACCGCGAGGGCCTCCGACCCGACGGCCCGCGCCCGCGCTGCCACCGCCTCGAGCGGCTCGCGGCTCCGGCCCGCGACCGCGACGCTCGCCCCGGCGGCGGCAAACGCTTCGGCGATGGCGGATCCCAGCCCGCCTCCACCACCGTTCACGAGCGCGACCCGTCCGGCGAGGCTGAACCGGTCGAGGCCGTCGGTCAACCGCCTTCTCCTCCCTGGCAATGGTCGGTGTATTGTCCAACGACGATCGATCATCTGCCGGACCAGCGATGACGGAGGAAAGGGTGCCCGAGCGGCAGGCGGAGACGATCCCGCCGGGCGAGGAGGTCCTCGGCCAGTTCCTCGGGGACGAGGCGTTCCCCGTCACCTGGGCCTCCGAGGTCGAGAAGCAGCTCTTCTGGGTCTACGACGACCTCCACATCCCCCACCCCGTGAGCCCGATGTTCTTCGACATCGGCGGCTGGTGGCTGAGCTGCGACCACATGTTCCGGCGGTTCGGCACCCCGTTCGCGGTCGACTGGCTGGCGAAGAACGTCAATGGCTACGTGTACACGACGGCCATCCCCGCCGACCCGGACCTGCGCGTCGAGGGCACCGAGTACAGCTCGCGCTACGGAGCCCGCGTCCCGCGCGACCGTGACTACGCCGCCACGATCGGCAGCTACCTCGACCTCACCCTGCCGGTCTACGGCGAGCACTTCGCGGACTGGTGGCGCGATCGGCTGCGGCCGGAGATGGAGCGCAACTTCGCGTACCTGGAAGACCGCCTTGACGATGCGGATGACCTCAGCCTGGCGGAGCTGGCGACGGTCCTCGAGGACGCGATCGATATCCACGACCGGCATTGGAAGATCCACTGGATGCTCAACTTCGCCCAGCTCTCCGCAACGCTGAACCTGCGGGCGGTGATGGAGCGAATGCGAGGCTCCATCGATGAGGCGCTCCTGGGCCGGCTGCAGAACTCGGCCTCGGACCGGAACTGGGACTCGATCGAGGCGCTCTGGCGGATGAAGAACGAGGTCCGCGACGACCCCGCGCTCCGGGCGGCGGTCGGGGACGATGGGGCGGGCGTCGCCGCGGCCCTGCGGAGCTCCGATCGTGGTCGGCGGTTCATCCGGGAGCGGATCGAGCCGTACCAGCGCGAGTTCGGCTGGCACGCCGTCTGGAGCCGATCCTCGACCTGATCCGCGGCTACGTCGAGTCGGACTACGACTTTCCATTGGCGATCGAGGCGATGCGGAAGGACATCGCCGCCGCCGCCGAGGAGATCCTCGCGGGCCTCTCGGGCGAGGCGCTCGAGGAGATGCGCGCCGCCAACGCGGTCAACCTCCGGATGGCGCCGCTGACCCCGGATCACCACTTCTACATCGACCAGGGCGCCAATGCCCACGTTCGGCTGGTGCTGATCGCAATCGGCCGGAAGCTGGTGGAGGGCGGTCGGCTCGCTCAGCCCGACGATGTGATGTTCCTGCGCTACAACGAGCTGCGGGCGCTCATCGGCAACGCGGCGTCGCTCGGTGCCCGGGAGATCGTTGCCACGCGGCGCGCGGAACGAGAGGCGTCCATGCGGATCCGGCCGCGCGACTGGGTGGGCACCGTGACCCCGACGCAGCTGGCCTTTCCCTACCTTGCCAACTGGGGCTATCCGGAGCGATTCCATCGGGCGGCATCGGTGGACGACCGGCGGATCACCGGGATCGCCGGGTCGCCGGGACAGGTCGAGGGCGTGGCTCGCGTCGTCCAGACGATCGATGAGTTCGACGGCGTCCGCGATGGTGACATCCTGGTCTGCCAGATGACGAACCCGGCGTGGGTAGTCCTGTTCACCAGGATCGCCGGCCTCGTCACCGACACCGGCGGCACGACCTCGCACCCGGCAGTCCTCTCGCGTGAGTTCGGGATCCCGGCGGTCATCGGCACGTCTGTCGCGACCCACCGCATCGCGACGGGCGACCTGATCCGGGTCGACGGGTCCGCCGGGGTCGTCGAGATCCTCCAGCGCGCGGCCGGGGCGTAGGTGAGCGAGCGGCTCCAGCTCTCCGAGGAGATGACGGCGGGGCCTGCACGGATCCGGATCGACGTCCTCGGTGACGCCCCGCGCGAGCACGTCCTCGACGACCTGAGCTTCCTGACCTACCGGCTCGCCGACGTGCGCATCGCGCCCGACGTGACGCGTCCCGAGGCGGACATCGTGCTGTGCGAGGAGGGCGCGCCGTCGGTCGGCTACGACGGCCGACGCCTGACCTTCACTGGCCCGTGGGCCGCAGGCCCGATCCAGAAGGCGATCGTGACGATGCTCACGCTCCGCCTGGAGGCGACCGGCCTTCATCCGTCGCACTCGTCGGCGGTGCGCTACCGGGACCGAACGGTCCTGTTCCTGGGCGGCGAGTCGAACCACGGCAAGTCGATGGGCCAGATCGAGGCCTGCCGGCGGGGCGCGCTGCTCGTCTCGACCGAGACGACGGTCCTCGACGAGGACGGCAGGGCCGTCATGGGCTCGCAGCAACCATTCCTCAAGCGCCGGACCGAGGGCACGGAGCGGGCCGACAAGGCCGCGCCGGAAGCGGGTGTCGCCAGGTTCTTCGGCGAGATGCCGAGCTGGCAGGTCTACGCCGAGCCGAGCCGGGTCGACATCGTGGTCGTCCCGGCGATCGATGGCAACTTCGCGCCGGCGCTCACCGAGATGATCCCGTTCGAGCGCGAGTTCCAGACGCTCCACTCGCTCCAGAACTACCTGCTCCTCAACGAGCTCCTGGCACCGGGCATCCCGATGCCGCTCGTCGACACGGACAGCCTTCGCCAGGCGCGGGCCGCCTTCGTCCATCGCTTCTGCGACCGGCCGTACTTCTTCGTGCGAGCCGCCACGCCGCAGGTGCTCCTGGACGAGGTGGACCGCGTTCTCTGACCCCGATGCGGGCGTTCGCGTTCGAGCAGCCCGGCAGCCTCGCCGAGGCGCTCGCGATCCTGCGCGCCGAGCCCGACGCTCGCATCCTGGCCGGCGGCACCGACCTGATCATCGGGCTCCGTGACGGGTCGATTCTGAGCCCGACCGTGATCGACCTGAAACGGGTCCGCGAGCTCGATGCATCCATCGTCGAAACGGTCGGCGGCCTCGCCATCGGCGCCCTGACGGCAATGACCGAGATCGCCGCCGATCCCCGGATTCGGGCGCGCTACACGGCCCTGGCGGAGGGCGCGGCCGTCGTGGGCAGCGTGCAGATCCGCAACCGCGCGACGCTGGCCGGCAATATCTGCAACGCCTCGCCGGCAGCCGACACGACGCCCGCGCTCCTCGCGTTCGGGGCGGTCCTCACGGTCCACGGGCCGGATGGCTCACGACAGGTCGCGCTCGACGACGCGTTCGTCAGCTCCGGGGTCACCACGCTCGGCCACGATGAGATCGTCGTCCGCATCGACCTGCCGGCGATCCCCGGGCGCGTCGGATCGACGCACGTTCGGCGCACCCGCCGGCGCGGCCACGACCTGGCCTCCGTGACGATCGCCTGCGCCGTGCTCGAGTCGGGCGAGACGCGAGTTGCCTTTGGCAGCGTCGGGCCGCGGCCGCTGCTGCGCGTCGATACGACCGGCATCCTCGCCGACCCCTCGGCGACCGACGCTGCGCGCCTGGAGATCCTCGATGACGTGTTCGCCGCCGCGGCGCCCTCGGCCGGCTCCATGCGGGCCTCGCCGGAGTACCGTCTGGCGATGCTGCGCGTCCTCGGGCTCCGCGCGGTCGAGACCGCCCGAGCGCGACGCGACGGAGCGGCGGCGTGACCTCCGGCACGGCGCACACCTCGGTCGGGGCGGAGCCACCGGATTCGCCCCTCGAGCTGACCGTCAACGGCCGTCCCCGGCGCGCCCTGGTCCGCTCGCACCACACCCTCCTCGAGGTGCTGCGCACCGATCTCGGGCTGACCGGGACCAAGGAGTGCTGCCTCGTCGGCGAGTGCGGCGCGTGCACCGTGATCCTCGATGGCCGGAGCGTCGACGCCTGCCTCGTGCTGGCCCTCGAGGCAGCCGGCTCCGACGTCGTCACGATCGAGGGACTCGCGGCGGCGGACGGCCTCGACGCCCTGCAGCAGGCGTTCCTCGACCACGGCGCCGCGCAGTGTGGCTTCTGCATCCCGGGCCAGCTGGTCGCCGCCCGCGCCCTCCTCCAGGCCATCCCGGAGCCCAGCCGCGCTGAGGTCGAAGACGGCCTGGCCGGAAATCTCTGCCGGTGCGCCGGCTACGAGCAGATCATCGAGGCCGTGCTCGACGCGGCCGAGCGACAGGCCCGTCCCGCCGCGGTTCACGCCCCGGAGCGTGCCTCGGCTCCCAAGGGGCCACCCGCAGGCCCTGACCCGGCTTCGGTTCCCGACGCGCGGGTGGCTCCGCAATGAGGGGACAGGCGGGCGCCGCTCCAGGCAGTGACGACCGCGGCGACCGCGAGATCGGCGGGTCGCCGAACCGCGTGGGCGGGATCGACCGCGTCACCGGCCGCCAGGTCTACGTCGCCGATGTTCCCCTCGACGACCCCCTGCACGTCAAGCTCGTGACCGTCGACGCCGCCCGCGCAGGGATCCGCTCCATCGACCCATCCGCCGCGCTCCGGGAGCCCGGCGTCCGGCTCGTCATGACCCCGCAGGACCTGCCCCGGCCGATGCCGCGCTTCGGGCCGCAGTTCCGCGACCGTCCGGTGCTGGCCGTCGGCGAGACCAAGTTCGACGGCGATCCTGTCGCCGCGGTCGCGGCCGAGACGCTCGACGCGGCCGAAGAAGGCGCCCGGCGGGTGCGGATCGAGTGGGAAGCCCTGCCGGCCGTGTCGACGCTCGACGCCGCGCTCGCGCCGACGGCGCCGCTCGTGCAGGACCAGGCTCTCCGGCCGGACGATCCGCTGTCGGGCACGAACGTCCTTCGCGAACACCGCTATGGCTGGGGGGACGTGGAGGCCGCGATCGCCGGCGCGGCCGTCATCGTCGAAGGAACGTACGAGTTCCCGATGGTGACCCAGTTCGCGATCGAACCCCACGCCTACATCGCCGCCCCCGATGGCGACGGGATCGCGGTCTGGAGCGCGACCCAGCATCCGAACTGGCTGCAACGCGTCATCGCCTCGATCCTCGGGCTTCCCCTCGCGAAGGTTCGCATCCTCAGCCCGGACCCCGGTGGCGCGTTCGGTGGGAAGCAGCATGCGAAATACGAACCGCTGCTCGCGTACATGGCGCTGCGCGCCGGCCGGCCCGTGCGCCTCGTGCTGTCACTCGAGGAGACGTTCCAGGCTGTCCGACGCGGCGCCTCCCGCGTCCACGTGCGCTCGGGTTTCCGGGAGGACGGGCGGCTGGCGTTCCGCGAGGTTGACGCCGACTACCTCATCGGCGCCTACGCGGACATCGCCGACCGGACGGTCGCGAAGGGCAGCTACACGTCGGCCGGGCCGTACGCGATCCCGGCTGTCCGGATTCGGGCTCGGAGCGTCCTCTCGCACACCGTCCCATCGACCGCGTTCCGCGGCTTCGGCAACCCGCAGCAGATCTGGGCCGTGGAATCGAACATGGACGAGTCCGCCCGGGTGCTGGGGATCGATCCGGTCGAGCTCCGGCTGCGCAACCTCGCGCCGCGCGGCGAGACGTTCATCCCGGGCGACACGCCGGCCGACGGCATCTGGGCCGAGGCGGTCCAGCGGGCCGCCCGGCGGATCGGCTGGGGCACGCCCTTGCCGGCCGGCCGGGGCCGGGGCGTCGCGGTCGGGCTGAAGTCCGGTCCGACGACGGGCCTGTCGCACGCCACCGTCCGCCTGCTCGCCGACGGCAGCGTCGTCGTGTACTCGGGCACGTCGGACATGGGCCAGGGCGCGCGGACGATCTTCGCCCAGATCGCCGCCCACGAGCTGGGCGCGCCGCTGGAGTGGGTCACCGTCGTGATGGGCGACACGGCCGTGGTGCCGTACGACCAGCAGACCTCGGCGAGCCGGTCGTCGGTGATCATGGGCAATGCGGTCCTGGCCGCTTGTCGGGATGTCCAGGCCAAGATCCGGGCGATGGCGGCGACGCTCGAGGACGTTCCGGCCGAGGCGATCGCCGTCGACGCTGGCCGCGTTCGCTTGCCCGACCGCGAGCTCCCGATCCGGGAGGTGCTCGTGCGCGGGCTCGGCCGGCTCGGTGGCGAGGTGACCGGCCTCGGCGAGGCGCGCAAGGACGCCGATCCGCAGCATCCGCTCGGCGGCACGGCGGCGTTCTACGAGTTCAACTGCACCGCGGTCGAGGTCGGCGTCGACGAGGCCACTGGCGACATCACGGTCTACCGCCACGTGACCGTGTCCGACGTCGGCCGGGCGCTCAACGCGGCGCAGGTGCGCGGCCAGGACGAAGGCGCGGCGATCATGGGCCTCGGCCACACGCTCATGGAACGGCTGCTGCTCGATGCGGATGGGAGGATCCGCAATCTGGGCGCGATCGACTACAAGATCCCGACGACGCTCGACCTGCCCGTCCTGATCGAGAGCGAGGTCGTCGAGAACGGCGACGGCCCGGGGCCGTACGGCGCGAAGGGCATGAGCGAGGGCGCGCTGCTGCCCGTCGCGCCGGCGATCGCCGCGGCGGTCCGGGACGCAACGGGGGTCGTCATCCGCGACCTGCCGCTCAGCCCCGAGCGGGTCTGGCGGGCGCTGCGCGAACGTGACGCTGCGGCGGAGGCCCCGACGCTGCCAGGATGACCCTCGTCTACGCGCTCGACCACCAGCATGCGGCTTCCCCGGAGGACCTGACCGCCCTCGTCGGCGGCAAGGCCGCGAACCTCGGCGTGATGGCCCGCGATCTGGGGCTCCCGGTCCCGCCCGGCTTCGTGATCACCACTGAGGCGTGCCGTCGGCTCCTCGCAGGAGACTGGCCGGGGGAGCTCGAGGATGAGTTGCGCGAGGCCGTGGCACGCGTCGAGGAACGCGTCGGCCGTCGGTTCGGCGATCCGGCGGACCCGCTGCTCGTCAGCGTCCGCTCCGGCGCGCCCGTGTCGATGCCCGGGATGATGGACACGATCCTCGACATCGGCGTCACGTCGGCGACCGCCCGCGGGCTGGCCGCCGTCGGCGGCGAGGCGTTCGCGGCCGACTGCCGACGCCGGCTGGGCGCGATGTTCCGCGACGTCGTCGCCGCGGGTGACCCGCCGGACGACCCCTGGCTCCAGCTTCGTCACGCGATCGAGGCGGTGTTCCGGTCGTGGAACAGCGACCGCGCGCGCGCCTACCGGGCCCGAGAGGCGATCTCGGACGACATGGGGACGGCGGTGACCGTCCAGGCGATGGTCTTCGGCAACCGCGACGCGCGGTCCGCCACCGGCGTCCTGTTCACCCGCAACCCGGCGACGGGGGAGCCGACCCCTTACGGCGACGTGGTCTTCGGCGCGCAGGGTGAGGATGTCGTCGCCGGCTCGCACGCCACCGAGCCGATCGCCGTCCTCGACGAGCGCATGCCGGAGGTCGCCGCGGAATTGGGCGACCATGCGCGACGGCTCGAGCACCACTTCGCCGACCTGTGCGATATCGAGTTCACCATCGAATCCGGGCGGCTGTGGCTGCTCCAGGTACGTGTCGGCAAGCGAACGCCGGAAGCGGCGCTGCGGATCGCCGTCGACATGGCCGAGGACCCGGCGTTCCCGCTGACCCGCGACGCGGCCGTGCGGCGGGTCGGGGCGCTCCTCGAGGCGCCGATGCGGACCGTGCGTCGCCGGGCGGCCTCTCCGCGCCCGCTGCTCGTCGGCCTGCCCGCCTCGCCGGGGATCGCCTCCGGGCCGATCGCGACGAGCCCGGAGGCAGCCGAGAAGCTCGCCGACCAGGGCCGGCCCGGGATCCTCGTCCGCGAGGAGACCTCGCCCGACGATGTCCCCGGCATGGCACGCGCCGCCGGCATCGTCACGGCCCGCGGCGGGATCGCGAGCCACGCCGCTGTCGTCGCGCGCGGTTGGGGCATTCCGGCGGTCGTCGGCGCCGATGGCCTTCGCATCCTCGGCGACTGGATCGACGCGTCGGGGACGCGCCTGTCGGCCGGCGACACGATCACGATCGACGGCGGGACGGGGGAGGTCTTCCGCGGCGTCGTCGAGACGGACGACGAGCCGATCGCGGCGGCGCGGACACTCCGCGCATGGGCGGCGGAGCTCGGCATCGACCTGGGCTCGGGGACGTCCTCCCCGGCGGACCCGAGCGGCGTCGACCTCGTTGCCCCGCTCGACGCCGGATCCGGCACGAGCGATCCGGACGCCTGCGTTCGGGCCATCGGGATCAAGGGGCTGGCGACGGCCGAGGCGCTGGCAGCGGCCGTCCGGGGCGAGCCGGCGGATATCCCCGCGGCCGTGTCGGACCTGGTCGACCGCGGCCTCGTGGCCGTGAGCGGCGGCGCGTACCGGCTCACGAGCGCCGGCACGCAGCGGCTCGGCGAGCTCGTGGCTGCTGAGCGGACGACGATCGGGGCCGACGTCGCCGAGGTGATCCTGGACGAGTTTCTGGCATTTGATCGTGCGCTAAAGGAGGTCGTCACGGCCTGGCAGGTCCGCCCGATCACAGGCTCGGCCGAGCCGGTGCTGAACGACCACACCGACCCGGAATACGACGCGTCCGTGCTCGCCCGCCTCGATCGGCTCGCGCGCGACGCCGATGCGTGGCTGGCGTCGGTCGAGCAGCGATCCCCGAGACTCGGTGGCTATCGGGCTCGGCTGGCCGCTGCCGCGCACGCCGCCGCGAACGGC